>NZSE01000020.1 GCA_002703515.1 Paracoccaceae bacterium
CCCTTTTCCCCATTGCCGCGCTCAATCTTTTCAAGAACGGCAAATCGTCATCTAGGATAAGNAGNGAATTNTCTTCNTCTATCTTGTAATTGTTTNCATCTAGCATCTACTGATTTCCTCGTATGCGGATAATATGTTGCAAAATCAGTCTTCGTCAAATATTTTCCTNNNGAGCCTAANAAACTACTTNANCATGCAAATTAATTTTATGAGCATTNTGAAAAAATTATATTAGATATTACCCTAGGTAAATTGTANTTNAGCTNTAAGAATGNTAAATTTTNTNAAAAANCAAATNTATTTANNTGAAAGCTGGATAAAGCCAAAAACNCTAATAAANCTTCGATGGNTNGCAATAGCTGGACAAGGTGTTGCAATATCGGTGACTTATCTGTTACTAGGGTTCTCTTTCAATGTACAGGCGTGTATTTTTATAATCTTATTTTCCTGTTTAGTTAACCTCACTTCTAGCATTTACTTTAAAACCGAAAAAAGACTATCAGCTTTCAAGACATTTCTNTTTCTTTCCTTTGACTTGACCCAAATTTCCTTATTACTTTTATTTTCTGGTGGGATAAGTAACCCATTTTCTATGCTNATAATTGTCCCNACCATTGTCTCCGCATCTTTTTTACCAATAGTTTACCTAATAGCGCTTGGTATTATGACATTTTTGAGCATATTTATTTTGAGCATTGTATATTTTCCTATTCTTGACAATTCTGGGGATATATTAAAGCCACCAGAAATATTATTANTTGGCTTCTCAGTATCTTTGATGATCACCGTTTCATTTTTAGGGGGCTATGCGAGAAGGATTTTTCTAGATAATTCAAGTATGAATAAAGCTCTTCAGGCTACTCAGGTTGCTCTTGAACGAGAAAAAAAACTAACAGCCTTNACGGGAGTAGTTGCTGCGTTAGGTCACGAATTAGGTTCACCTCTTGCAACGATAAAATTGGCTTCGTCTGAGTTGCTAAGTGAACTTGATCACAGCAGCCCTATTTATCAAGATATACAGTTAATATTCGACCAAATAGAACGGTGCAAGGCAATTATTACGGATATGGGGTCATTTGGAAAAGATGATCAATATGTAAAAATNATTGATTTTTTTACGCTTNTTTTTGAAGCTAGTCAGCCTTATAAAGAGCTGGAGAAGAAAATAAATTTCAGACTTAATGGGGAGAGACAAAGTGAAAACGGTATTCCAATAAAAGTAAGAGAAATACCTTTTATCAGAAGAGAACCTGAGCTGATACACGGAATTAGAAATATAATTCACAATGCACTTAAGTTTTCAAATTCCTCAGTGGATATAAACTTAATTGTTACCTCTAGAAAAATAATTTTAGAGNTAATAGACGATGGTCAAGGGTTTCCTCATGATGTTGAAAATATTATTGGTGAACCATTTGTAAAGAAAAGTGATTTCAATTCAATTGAAGCAAGAATTAAGATATCTGATGAAGGAATGGGCCTTGGTTTGTTTATTGCAAATATTTTATTAGAAAGAACAAAGGCAAAATTAAAATTTTCAAATGTGCAACAGATTGAGAAATCTGGCATAAAAAGAATTACTGGCGCAAAAGTCGAGATTTCATGGGATAGGTTCGCAATTGAAGTCTTACAAGGTGAAAAGAAAGCGAAAGTAAAGGAAAACCCAAGAAATGTTAGCTGAGCCANATATTACTTTAGAGTCTTATGATTTACAAATATCTGATGTGTCTGATNTNGCTAAAGTTTTCGCGCAATGTACAAAAAATAGTGACGTTATACTACTTTCAGGTAGTGTNGGTGCTGGAAAGACCGAGTTTGCCAGACTTGTAATCAAAGCTAAAGCGAGAAATGAAAATTTAGTTATTGATGAAGTATCGTCTCCGACGTTTTCACTTGTTCAAACCTATGACTTTAAATATTGCAAGATTTCGCATATTGACCTTTACAGAGTTGATAGTGAGGTGGAGCTATTTGAGTTAGGTATACCAGATAATTTTGTTGATCAAATAACACTTTTAGAATGGCCAGAGATTTTGGAAACAAAAAACCTTTTACGGTATGTATGTATAAAAATAAAAGAAGCTAAAAAGCTTGAAGACCATAGAGATTTCACAATTGAATTTTTTGGAGATAGTTGGGATGATTTGAGTGGGACCTTATTGGGAAGTAGACATTTNAATATTGGAANGAAATAGATGTTGGAAATATGGATTTAGTTTTTTATGATTTTGAAACNACCGGTAAAGAACCACATTGGGACCAAATCCTCCAGGTTGGAGCAACTAAAGTATCAAAAGAATTTAATGAGATAGACACATTTGAATTTAGATCTAGATTGAAGCCTGGCTTAATTCCTAGTCCTTTTGCACTCGCCGTAAACAACACTGATTATGCCAAACTAATCAAAACGGAATGTTCGCACTATGAGATGCTTCGTAAAATCGAAGATAAATTTACAAAGTGGTCACCTTCGATTTTTATTGGCTACAATAGTATTAATTTCGATGAGGAATTTTTAAGAAATTCATTGTTCAGGGCACTACTTGATCCATATTTGACAAGTAGAAATAATAACAATAGGGCAGATTTACTAGAACTGTTGAGGACTGTAGATTTTTTCTTTCCTGACACTATAAATATTCCTGTTAATAATAAAAATAAAAAGACGTTCAAGCTAGATCAGATAGCACCAGCAAACTCCATTACCCACTTTGCNCATGATGCACTTGGAGACGTAATTGCTACTAAACAGCTGGCAAAACTTATATCNCAAAGGAAACCAACCTTTTGGCATTCATTTTTAGAGGGTTCAAATAAATCACTGGTGTACAAAGTTCTATCAGAAGAAAAAATAGTTTTTTTCTGCCAAACCTTTTATGGGAAAACCACGGCAATCTCAGGAAGTTTTCTATTAAATCATCCCATTTATAAATTTCCAGTTCTCTTTGATCTCAACTTTGATCCCAGAGAATTAGTTGAACTAAATTTAAGAGATTTAAAAGATGTTTACACTGGAGGCCAAAGGTTTCTAAAATTTGTAAAAGCTAATAAAGGACCAATACTATTAACGAAAAACCAAATAGAGTATAGTTGGTTTTTCAATTCAATAAANATAAATGAATTTCAAAAGCGATCTGAGATCTTAGCAAACGCAACAACCTTCAAACAAAATTTAGCGTCAATGCTTTTGGACATTGCAGAGGAGGACAAACAAGATAAAGAATTGAGTGGCTCACAGGAAGATATAATGGCAGAAGAAACACTTTATACTGGGGGCTTTCCAAACCATAAAGACCAAAAACTTAAGCAACAGTTTAGAGATGAAAATTGGTCAGGTAGATATGATATATGTCAGCAGTTTTCAGATAAGCGTTTTTCTTATTTTGGTTTAAGGCTAATATATGAAGAATGTCCTGAAATTTTACCATTGAGTGTTAGAGATAANATTNATCGCTCGGTTGCTAACCAATTAAAAAGCCTCAATAAAGAAAAATGGAAAACTTGCGACGATTTTTACAAAGAGATTGAAATTATTGAAAACGACCCTAATACTAAAGCTAAAGAATTTCTATTCGAACTTAGAGATATAAGAAAATATTTTGAAGAAAATTATAGTGAAAAAAGCATAAAAAACTAGGAGTAAACTATGGCAACATTTAATGTAACGGATGAAACTTTTGAAGAACAAGTAATAAAGAGTTCAGTTCCTGTAGTAATTGATTTTTGGGCAGAGTGGTGTGGTCCATGTAAACAAATTGGCCCAGCTCTAGAGGAGTTGTCAGAGGAGTATGGAGAAAAAGTTAAGATTGCAAAAATCAATGTTGATGAAAATCCAGATAGTCCAAGNAAACTAGGTGTCAGAGGTATTCCAGCGCTTTTTATATTTAAAAATGGCGAAATGGTTTCATCTAAAATTGGGGCAGCGCCTAAGACGGATTTGAAAAACTGGATCGACGAAAGCACTTAAATTAAAATGNTATTCTGTTTTAATGCTTCCCCCGCTAAGTAAAGCGATCCACAAATTAAAATCGAAACCTGGGAGTCATAAGAATCGTTTTTTGAGCAAATATATTTTATAGCTTCTCGAATATTTTTTGCCGTTTGTATTTTATTCCATCCTGCTTCTTTAGCAACAACTACTGCCTCTGTTTTTGGAAGTGAAGAAGATTGTTGTTCAATATCAACTACACAAAGAGATGAGGCAATTACAGTCAGATTTTTGAGGAAAGAAATATGATCCTTGTTTTTTAGTGAACCATATATGACATGCAGGTTTTTTTTATTTATAAAATTCATACTCTTCTTAAGTTGAACACTAGCATCGGCATTGTGGCCTCCGTCGATCCATAATTCATTCTTAACATTATAATCTGTAATCAAATTGAACAGATTTCCTTTTTCGATCTTTTGAAGTCTCGCTGGCCAGTAAGTATTTTTAAGTCCATCGCATATATATTTTACTGGTATATCCAAGTGAATAAGTGCTGAAATAGCAGTCATTGCATTACTAATTTGGTGTTTGCCAATCAGATTAGGAAAAGGAAACTCTATGAATCTGCTGCGATGCTTATAGGTAATAGATTTTCTTGAGTTAGATACAGAAAACGCGTCTGCTGCCCAAATGACTTCATTACTATTTTCTATGCATTTTTTTTCAAGTATCCTCTTTACTGTTGGAGATTGCTTCGAAATAATAGCCGGGATATTTTTCTTTATAATGCCCGCTTTAGCCGCCGCAATCTCTCTTATTGAGTTCCCCAAATACTCCTTATGATCGATCGATATCGAGGTAATAATAGAAAGGGCTGGATTTTTAATCACATTAGTAGCATCAAACTCTCCGCCTAATCCAACCTCTAAGAGCGTATAGTCAGCGGCCTGTCTTGAGAAAGCAAGAAAAGCTGCACAAGTAGTTATTTCAAAAAATGTTATTGGCTGAAAGTTATTTACATTTTCGCATTCAGTAAGAACTTCCTTTAATGCATCTTCACTTATTCTTTTGCTACCTACCTCTATCCTCTCATTAAAACTTACTAGATGTGGTGAGGTGTAAACATGAGTTTTGAGTCCACTACTTTGTAACCCCGCTTTAATCATGGCAATAGTTGATCCTTTTCCATTTGTGCCAGCGACATGTATTACAGGAGGTAATGATCTTTCAGGGTTCCCAAGCTTCCTTAAAAGCCTTTCTACTCTATCTAACTTAAGATCAATTATTTTTGGGTGTAAAGATTCTAGCCTCTTAAGTATCTCGTCCATTAGATCCATCAACTTCTGTGATACTTCCCCTAATAGGNGGAGGTTGATTTTTTAATAGATAGATTAATTTTATCAGCTCTTCTCTCAAAAATCTTCTCGATACCACTTGATCAAGCATACCATGATCTAGTAAATACTCTGATCTTTGAAACCCCTCTGGTAGTTTTTCCCTAATTGTTTGCTCTATCACTCGTGGTCCTGCGAAGCAAATAAGTGCATTTGGTTCAGCTATTTGTATATCGCCAAGCATTGCATAAGAGGCTGTGACACCACCAGTTGTTGGGTTTGTTAGTACAACGATATAGGGAAGTTTGGCGTCTCTTAGCATTTCAATCGCTACGGTTGTTCTTGGCATTTGTATTAAGGATAAAACACTTTCTTGCATTCTGGCTCCTCCAGCAGCAGCAAACAAAATGAAAGGAGATTTATTCTTAACCGCTCTCTTCACTCCTTCCAAAATGGCGTTTCCCACGGCCATTCCCATGGAGCCCCCCATGAACTTAAAGTCTTGACAAGCAATTATAGTTTTCATGCCCCCTAGGTCACCTTCAGATATTGAAATTGCCTCTTTTTGCCCAGTACCTTTTTGTGCTTCCTTTATTCTGTCAGCATATTTTTTTGTATCTTTGAAATTTANGGGATCTTGTACTGGTAATTCATAATCAATGGTAGAATAAATACCCTCATCAAATATTGATTTAAAACGCTCCTCAGGGGAAATNTACATATGATAGTTGCAACTTGGGCATACATTCAAATTCTGGCTAAATTCTTTGTGAAAGATCATAGAATTACAACTCTCACATTTAACCCATAATGTCTCAGAGTTATTTTTGCGTGAGAATATTGCATTGATTTTTGGTCTAACAAAGTTAGATATCCAATTCATTTCTCATACCAACTAATTATTTTATAATCTCTATTGCTAAACTAAAAAATAACATTATACAAAATAAAAATAAACCAACTGTTTTTTCTTTATAAAATAGCAGATAAACTCTTCTAAAAAATTGGAGATATGGAATTGAGAAATTTAACAAAAGTGTTTGCAGTATTTTATCTCCTGCTGTTTCTTAGTGGTTGCTTATCTGTTGGATCAGGACCACTAACCAATTTAATTTCAGTGCCATCTGGCCAGTCTAACTTAAAGCATAAGCTACCAAGTGGATTTTGCTTGGATAGAAGTGCAAATAGGATCGCCGGTTTGCAAGAAACCTCAGTAGTTACAAATTGTATATTAGTAAATAAAGGTGGAAAATCCTATTTTAGCCGTAGACCTGTTGACACAATAGTGAACATTACATTCACGCAGTCAAGAATTCCAAAAAAAGTTTCTCAAGAAAAATATTTATTGGCAATTGCTGAAAAGATGGAACTTAAAAAACTTATAACTGCGTCAAGTAGCAAAAAGCTGATTTTTGGAAAAGAGAAGTCGAATGGTAAATTTTTTCATGTAAATTTTCAAAGAATTAATTCTCTACAACGAAAAGAATTTGTAAGAAAATACTTTTTTTTAGTAGATAATAAGGTAGCAGTGATGACAATATTGTCATTTCAAAAACCTAACAGAAATACATACTCTTCCTTCGAAACCTTTATTAAAAAGTTAGGTTGATTTAATTTTTAAATTGTTCGGTTGCTTTTACCAGTGCTTCGGTGATACCCACTTCAGACATGGCATGACCTGCTTTTGACACCATGACTAGATTCGAGTTTGGCCATAGCCTGTGAATTAGATCTGCTGTTCCGGGCGGACAGATCATGTCATATCGGCCCTGAACTATAATTGATGGTATGTCCAATATTTTATGCATGTTGTCCTTAATTTGCTGAGATTTGTTCAAAAAACCTAAGTTTTTGAAATAATGGGTTTCAATTCTAGCAAACGCTCTCGCATAGTCGGTAGAAGGACTAGACCCAAACCCAGGGCTTTCCAGATTAGCGAGTGCATTCTCCCAAGCTGTCCAAGCTCTAGCAAACCTACCTTGCTCTGTAGGAGAAGACCCAAACAATCTTGAATGATACCCCTCTATAACATTGTGCTGTTCCTTTTGTGGAAGCATGTCCTTGAAAGCTCTCCATGCTTCCGGCCAAAACATACTNGCTCCTCCTTCTTTATAAAACCAGTCTAATTCTGATTGGGTCATAGTAAAGACTCCTCTGAGGATTATCTTACTGACCATCTCAGGATAAGTTTGAGCATATATTAGAGAGAGAGCAGCTCCCCAGCTCCCTCCGAACAAAATCAATTTATTGATATTTAGTTTTTTTCGTATAGCCTCCATGTCTGACACAAGATGCCAAGTTGTGTTGTTTTCTACTGAAGCATAGGGCTTGGATCTTCCACAACCTCTTTGATCAAAAAGAACGATGTAGTAAGCGTCGGGATCAAAGAATCTGCGCATTGTTGGACTACAACCACCACCCGGACCGCCATGCACTACCAAAACAGGTATCCCATTAGGGTTTCCACACTCTTCGTAATATATCTTATGGCCGTCTCCAGTATCAATAAAACTTTTCCTAAAAGGCTGTATTTCAGGAAACAAATTGGTTCTTTGTTTGTTAAACTGGGTTATATTTTGTTCAGGCATTCTTGAGACTAAAAAAAAAAGGACTATATCCATTATGTCATGTGTATGGGAAAAATTCAATGAAAACAGTATCATCTATAAATGCAGAAGAAGTTATAAAATTTGAGAAATTAGCAAATGAATGGTGGGACTCAGAGGGAAAGTTCAAACCTCTTCATATGCTGAATCCATGCAGGTTAGAATTTATAACAGATCATCTTTCCATACACTTTCAAAAAGACATGATCCACGACAAAAAGCCTTTGAAAGGGATCAAAGTTTTAGATATAGGATGTGGCGGTGGATTATTATGTGAGCCNATGGCTAGACTTGGAGCTGAAGTCCTTGGTATTGATGTAGTTGATAAAAATATNAAAGTNGCATCATTACACGCCCAAAGAATGGATCTTGATATCANCTATCNTCATACATCAGCAGAGGANCTTTTAANAGAGAACCTGNCCTTTGANGTNATTCTCAACATGGAAGTTATTGAACATGTAGAAANCCCAGNTTTTTTTATAGAAGTCTGTTCAAAACTACTTAAAAAAAGAGGCCTAATTTTTTGTTCAACAATAAATAGGAATTTAAAAAGCTACCTGTTTGCGATTTTGGGTGCTGAATATGTTATGCAGTGGTTACCAAAGGGAACACATAGTTGGAATAAATTTATTAAGCCTAACGAATTGAAAAAAATATTTATTAAGTCTGGTCTCAATGTTAAGGATACAAAGGGTTTTGTGTTTAATCCTCTATCTTGGGGATGGGAATTATCAAAAAATGACTTCACTGTAAATTACACTGTTTGCGCAACAAAATGATTATTTAATAATGATCTATAACTTTATCCCAGAGGTCATCCAGTAAATCTATTTTTTCTTGGTCAAAATTTTCTAAGTGTTTCCAGTATCTACCATCCTCAACAAAGTAACCTAGTTCTTTTTCTTTTTGGAGTGTACTGTTCAATAGGGTGTTGTTAAGACTTCTTGGAATATTATGCTTGAGTATATCATTTAAGCTAGTGCGTCTAAAAATTAAATTACTATCAGGTCTCTTAGAAAGGTTAAAAATTGAGCAATTTTGAGTCGCAGCAATGGCCTCTAAGCGAGCAGACTTAGCCTTTAAATTTTTTAAAGTTGGATCTTTTCTCAGCGGATCTGGTGTGCCTTTCCCGTAAAAATGGGTATCTTCCCCGTCATAAATCATATCACAGCCAAGATATGCTATTGCTTTAGGTTTGAAATACCCCAGAGCCCAATAACCGGCTGTAAATGCCATTGTTCCTCCAGAATAAACAAACCCTCCGTACTTATTTTGTAACGGGACATATTCTGCTGAACCAATTAATCTTTGGTTTTTATTGTTGTGGGGTCTTCTGCTTTCTGGAAAATCATCAGGAAATATACAATAGTCCCAATCATCTCTTATATTCCAAGCATTATTTATCACTACTAGACCATCAAAAAACTCTCTCTTAAAACTTCGAGCTTCTAAAGCATCTGGCGCGCTTCCAATAATTACAATAAGCAAAGAAGCATCCTTTAAACTTTATCGTTTTCTATCGCTTCACGAAAGTTTCTTAAATCTCCTAATAAACTTTTTTTAGTCATGTGATTAGTTTTCTGAATTATTTCGTCTAATATCGGTTTTATGGATTTCATAGCGTTATTTCTTGCATCTATTCCACTTTGACTAATTGAAACACATTTTTTCCTCGCATCATTCCAGTCTGGGCGAACATGTATATATCCCTGTTTTTCCAGCTTGTTCAACGTATTAGTCATAGCACCTTTAGTAACATGAAAACTTCGTGCCAGCTGTAAAGGTGTTTTTTCTGCTCTTGAACCAGAAAAATGATTTAATACAGAAAAACTAGATATGTTTAAATCTTTAGGAAGAGCGTTATCAAGCTTGTTTCGAGCCAATTGTTCTATCGTGGCTATTTCACTGAGCAGAATTAATAAGTTCATATCTTTATTATTGAATTGGAGCATAAAAACACGCTAATGGTTGGTTAGTAAAAGTAATATTTCAATGATAAAATATTTTTGGATCAATAATCAATGCTATTTGACATAAATCGGGTTAAAGAAAACAAAATTAGATCAAGGGAAACAAGATCAAGACACTTTCTTTTAAAGAGAGTATTCAGCGACCTAGAGAATAGAATCTTAGAATTAACTGTCCCTTGGGAGTATGGTTTAATTGAAGGCTGTAGAAAAAACGACTTAGAAGAGTTAAGTAAAGACGATAGAATAATAATTGCTGAGTTTAAGCACGTCCCGGCTGAAAATAAAAGAGTTGATTTATATGCAAATTTAATGCAGATGCATTGGTCTAATGACCCATACAGTGATTTTTCTGAAAAGGTCAAACTCATAAAACCTAAAGGTCAATTTTTTTGTTGTCTTTTTGGTGCAGAGACTTTAAACGAACTTAGAGATTCTTTCTTTAAAGCTGAGATGGAATTATTTGGGGTAACTAGCCCAAGAATTTCCCCATTACCTGAAATAAGAGACGTTGGTAATTTGGCTGCTAAGGTTGGACTAAATAACAGCGTAGTTGATAGGGACATCATCAAAGTTGGTTATAAAAGTATTGAAGATTTGTTCTCGGATCTTAAAAAAATGGGTGAAACAAATGCCATTATCGGGCGCCGAAAGGGCTTAACCACCAAAAAGCTTATCCATAAGGTTGAAAAATTTTATTTTAAAAATCATTCAGATAGAAAATTGGGGGAAAACGTCACATCTATAAGAGCGACTTTTGAAGTAATTTTTTTGTATGGAACAAAATAGAAGAAAAAAACTTTAGAATTGATTTGATATTTAAAAGGTATAGCTTAGTTAAACTTTATCAGAAGAAACTAAAATGAATGTCAGAAAGTCAAATATTCCAGAGGATCATCCCAAAATTTTAAAGCAAAAAATTGGTGTGATAATTGGTAATCTTGGGACACCCGATGCCACAGACTATTGGTCTATGAGGAGATACCTTAAAGAGTTTCTTTCCGATAGGAGAGTAATTGATTACTCGCCATGGGTATGGAAGCCAATATTAAACTTAATTCTATTAAGAAGACCTTTCTCCTCGGGCGAAGCGTACAAAGAGATATGGAACATTGAGGAAAATGAAAGCCCATTATTGACGATTACCAAGGCTCAAGCTCANAAANTAANAGATAAGTTTAAAAAGGAGTATGGTGACAGCGTCCTTGTAGATTTTTGTATGAGATACGGGAATCCATCCACAGAAAGCACTTTAAAAANGATGGTATCTAAAGGATGTACTAAAATAGTTTTTTTCCCACTATATCCCCAATATGCTGCACCAACGACTGCAACTGCTAATGACCAAATGTTCAAATCACTTATGAAGCTAAACTGGCAACCGTCTATAAGGATAGTGCCTCCGTACTTCGACAATAATGATTTTATAAAGGCNATTTCAACGTCTATTAAGACTGCTTATAAAAAGTCAAAATTTAAGCCGCAACATTTAGTGTTATCTTATCATGGNGTTCCCGAAAGATATTTAATGAATGGAGACCCNTATCATTGTCAATGCCAAAAAACAACTAGGCTNATTAGAGAANAGCTAAATTGGAAGGAAAGTGAATTAACAACAGCATTTCAGTCAAAATTTGGCCCTGAAAAGTGGGTGGGTCCAGCCACGGTTGATCTTGTGGCAGATCTGGCTAAATCTGGGAAGGAAAGTATNGCTATTATAGCTCCATCGTTCGCCTCTGATTGTGTTGAAACGTTAGAAGAAATATGTGGTGAAATCTCAGAAAGTTTTATTGAAGCCGGCGGAAAAGACTTTTTGTATATTCCATGTCTTAATGATGACAAAGCCCATATTGATATGTTTTTTAAAATCATAAAGAAAGAATTATTGGGTTGGATTTAAGTTAATCTTCCTTTTGCACTTCCTTTCCTGTTTTCTGATCTATGACTTTCATGGATAGCTTACTCTTTCCTCTATCATCAATACCCATTAATTTTACTTTTACAGTCTCTCCCTCANTTAAAACGTCCTTTGGATGATTTACTCTCTCCTCGGATATTTGGCTCACATGAACAAGACCATCACGTTTACCATAGAAGTTTACAAAAGCTCCGAATTCCATCAGCTTTACGACCTTACCCTCATAAATTTGTCCAACAATAGGGTCCTCAACGATTTCTTTAATCATTTTCTTTGCGGTCTCTAGGCTTTCCATGTTTTGTGATGCTATTCTCACTATTCCATCATCATTTATATCAACTTTAGCACCAGAAANCTCAACGATTTCTTTTATTACTTTTCCTCCGCTTCCTATAACCTCNCGAATTTTATCACTTGGAACACTTAANGACTCAATTTTAGGCGCATATTTTGAAAATTCTGATGGAGCTGACAAAGATTTAGCCATTTCTCCTAATATATGTAAACGAGCTTCCTTGGCTTGATCTAGAGCTTTTTCCATGATTTGAGGGGTTATGCCTGCGACTTTTATATCCATTTGCAAAGAGGTAATACCTGTATCTGTTCCTGCTACCTTGAAGTCCATNTCCCCAAGATGATCTTCATCCCCCAATATGTCTGTTAAAACTGCAAACTTTTTTCCTTCTAGTATTAGTCCCATGGCAACACCTGCCACTGGTGCTTTAAGAGGAACCCCTGCATCCATCATAGATAAAGATGATCCACAAACCGTTGCCATTGAAGAGGAACCATTGGACTCGGTTATTTCTGAAACAACTCTNACGGTATANGGAAATTCTTCAGCCGAAGGTAATACNGCTTGCAATGCTCTCCAGGCAAGTTTTCCATGACCTATTTCTCTACGACCAGGCCCAGCCATGCGGCCGCATTCTCCAACCGAGTAAGGAGGAAAGTTATAGTGGAGCATGAAATTTAGTCTACCTTCTTTATGTAATGCATCAATAATCTGCTCAGAATCTCCAGATCCAAGTGTCGTTACAACTAGACCTTGAGTTTCACCTCTGGTAAATAGTGATGAGCCATGTGCTCTTGGCAATAAACGGGTCTCGGTTTCTATTGCTCTAACGGTTGTTAAGTCTCTACCATCTATTCTAGTACCATTATCCAAAATATTGTTTCTAACAACCTCAGATTCTAGTTTTTTAATGAGTTCATTAACTTCATTACCTTCATTTTCTTCATCTGTCAGGGAACTCTTTATTTTATCTACTGCTAAAGCTANTGACGCTTGGCGTTCCTTTTTATCAGATATTTCAAAGGCTTTTTTGAGATCTTTTTCTCCTGCCTTAGATATTTTATTATATAATTTATCATTGATCTGGTAATTAAAAGGATATGGTTCTTTTGCTGCCTCTTTTGCTAAATCAATTATCATGTCAATAACTGATGCCATCTGTTGGTGTCCGAACTTAACAGCCCCCAACATTTCTTTTTCTGATAGCTCATACGCTTCAGATTCAACCATCATTACGGCATCTTTTGTTCCTGCAACGACAAGATCAAGCCTTTGTTCGCTATTTTCTTTTAAGTTATCCATATCATCTACTGATGGATTTAGAACATAGGAGTCGTTAACAAAACCAACCCTTGCAGCGCCAATAGGACCAAGAAAAGGAGCACCAGATAGTGTTAGGGCTGCTGAGGCTGCTATCATAGCCACTATATCGGGATCGTTTTCTAAATCATGACTTAAAACAGTGCATGTTACTTGTACTTCGTTTTTAAATCCCTCAACAAATAACGGTCGTATAGGTCTATCGATCAGTCGACTGGTCAAAGTTTCCTTTTCCGTAGGCCGAGCCTCTCTTTTGAAAAATCCACCTGGAATTTTTCCCGCGGCATAATACTTTTCTTGATAATTCACGGTAAGGGGGAAGAAATCTTGGTCAGCCTTTGCCTCCTTTGCAAATACAACTGCGGCCATAACCACTGTTTCGCCGTATGTCGCAATCACGGTCGAGTCTGCTTGTCTAGCAATCTTGCCAGTTGATAGCGTTAATTTATCGTGTCCCCACTCAATAGTCTTCTTTATTTCATTAAACATATCTTGCCTTTATTTTGGTAAATTGTCACAGACAAAAAGAAAGGAATAACTTATCTTCTAATTTCCAGTCTTTTAATTAGTTCCTTGTAGCGATTCTCATCTTTTGCTCGCACATAGTCCAAAAGTTTTCTTCTCAAAGAAACCATTTTTAAGAGGCCTCTTCTAGAATGATTATCTTTTTTATGAGTTTTGAAGTGCTCTGTTAAATTGACAATTCTCTTAGTCAATATAGCCACTTGAACTTCGGGTGAGCCAGTGTCTCCATCTTTAGTCGCGTAATCTTTAATTAAATTTTTCTTATCTTCTTGAGTAATCGACATCTTTTTTCTCCATTGTTTGTTTCCTACCAGGATGTCGTCCAGTTAGGTTTATAAGATCTGTTGTTATTAGTGTGATTTTAAAAAAAAATAAAGAAAAAAATGATTAATACTTATCGATCGCGGAGATTTATGTTTCAAAAAGGGTTTAAGTATTAAATTTTCTCCTAACCTTTAAAAACTCACCCTCCTTGAACATCACTCCTGCTACCCTACCCTTATACTTAGCAAAGAGCTCCTCGCCCTCTGCCAAAGCGAGTGTTACTGGACATATTATTGGTCGACCATTTTCTAGATACTTTAAATCATCTAGACTACATTCAAAAATTTTAAGGTTTGGTATACCAAGCTCAATAGGCTTAATACATAAGTCTAAATCATCTGTTGATTGATCTAATAAATCAGACAGATCTATTGCCTCTTCTATTTTAAAAGGACCATACTCAAGGCGACTCAAACTTTTTACGCATCCA
>NZSE01000021.1 GCA_002703515.1 Paracoccaceae bacterium
TGCTGTTGTTTGGTCTTCAATCTCTGTTCTAGCAGCAAACTACATTTTAACGGAAGCCTTGTTCAATAAATGATAAAAAAAGCTAAAATTGAAGTTAAAAGCTTAAATAAGATATTTGGCTCTAAACAAGTACTAAAGAATGTATCTTTTATATTAGAACAACAGGAGCATTTGGTGATTATAGGTAGTTCAGGTGCCGGGAAGTCTATGCTAGTCAAGTGCATATTAGGTCTAGAAAATATTAGTTCTGGCTCAATATTTTTTGATGGCAATTTGATTAGTGAAAATTCAGATAAGCAAAAAGTCTTAAATAAATTAGGCGTTTGTTTCCAGAGCAATGCACTATTTGACAGCTATAATGTTTGGGAGAATATTGCTTTTAAGAGTTTATTTAATGACAGTTATCCTGATATTTTTAACCTTAAAAAACTTGCAGTAGAGCGGCTAGAAGAAGTTGGATTACCCACTAATATAGCAGAACAATACCCATCCGAGTTATCTGGAGGAATGCAAAAAAGGGTTGGCATAGCAAGATCAATATTCTCGGAACCAGATATTCTTATTTTTGATGAACCCACTACCGGACTTGATCCAATAATGTCAAAAAAAATAATTTCCTTAATCGGTAAGATAATTAAAAATTCTAAAAAAACGGCTATTACAATAACTCATGATATTAATTTAGCTCTATTTCTTGCATCTAAGATAATACTAATAGATAACGGAAAAGTGGAATGGTCTGGAACCCCAAAACAGGCTATGTTATCCAAAAATAAATTATTGAAAATATTCTTAAATGGTTGAATTTTTAGTAAGTTTATCAATTAAATTTATCGACGTGGGAAACTGATATTATGGAAATAGTTTCCCCTTTCGATATGATGTCTGTTGGATTGATACTTTTTTCCGGTGTTTTCGCTTATTTAAGAGGTTTTGTAAAAGAAATTCTATTAATTTTGAACTGGATTCTTGCAATCGTGGTAGCTTATCTTATTTCTCCTCCGNTTTTTAGAAACATCTCAGAAATAAATTTTATTATGAATGTATTGGGNGATAGTTGTGAACTAATGATGATAATTTCGTTTCTCTTAGGGTTTACACTGGCCCTTGTCACTATATCGCTCGTTACATACAGGATTTCATATTTAATAGAAATCTCATTTTTAAACGAAATTAATAAAATTTTGGGGTTGCTTTTTGGCTTTCTGNGAGGGGGNATAATAGTGATAATNTTCCTTGTTATCTATAATCAAGTGCTGAAGGAAACTTCTTCACTAAATTTTATTGGGATGTCTAAATCAAATGTAATCACCCTAGATGTTCAGGAGAAAATAATCACTAAATATCCNAAAAATATNCCAGANTGGTTAATTGACAATTATGATAATCTTCTAACAAATTGTGTAAAAANGTAATGACAAAAAATCAGTCTTCTCAACGACTTANTGGGTTAANAGTTCTTGTAACAGGTGCAACCAGTGGTCTNGGGTTTAGNGTTTCNNTTGCTNTGGCCAAAGAGGGNGCTGACGTTATTGCTGTTGGCAGGAATAAAANCCATTTAGAAGGCTTATCTGATGCCGTTGAGAAGACAAAGGGATCAATAACGCTTGTTTGCATAGATCTTGCAAAGCAGGGAACAATCGAAGAATTATCACAAAAGATTTCAGAAAAATTTGTTAACCTTAACGTTATTATTCATTGTGCTATGTCTTCCCTTCAGATGATGCCAATCAACCAAGTGTCCTTAAAAGAATTTGAAATTAATTTACTTTCTCCAATTGCGATTTGCTTTAGATTAATATCGTGCTTTCATGAACTACTAAGTAGAAATCCCAAAGGCTTATTTGTATATGTTTCCGATCTTCGAACGAAAAAGTTTAATGGACCCTACAATTCCGTAAAAAAAGCATGTGATCAAATGTTATTAGCATATAAAGAAGAAAATGAGCGATTGGGAGTCAATGTTCTTATTCAATACCCAGAAGCAATGGCTACAAAGTTAAGGAAGAAGGTGCTACCAGGTGAGCAGAGTATTGATCCTGATACTACTAATAGCGAAGCAAAAAAAATTATAAGTCAGATTGTTAATTCTTACCTAACGTGAAAGGATTATCACCTGATTTAAATATTATTCTTATAGGAGTACCAAGGAGTTGAAAATCCTCTCTGAATGAGTTTTCAAGATACCTTTTGTAAGATTTTGACACAACACCATTGTGAGATGTGAATATCTTTATCGTCGGTGGTCTAGAGTTTGATTGAACTATATATTTTAATTTTATTCTTCTTTTTTCCTTATTTGTGGGTGGTACATGCTTATCCATTTTTTCTTTCAACCAGATATTAAGATTTGACGTAGACAGCCTAAAGTTCCAGTTTGAATAGGTTTTCATTATATTTTCTCGAAGCCTATCAAAGCCGGTACTTTCTAAAGCTGAAATATAATTAACATTCACTCCTTTACACTGTGGCAAAGACTTCTTTATAGTACTATGAAGTTTTTGGTCTACAGCTCTTCGATCCAAAATTTTGTCACTTTTATTCATGGCGAAAACCATAGCTCTCCCTTCTCTTTCACAAAGGGAAGCTAGCTTTTGATCTTGCGCATTCAGCAATTCTTCAGGCTCTAAAACTAATATTACAATCTGAGCAAACTTAATGGCTCTTAGAGTTTCTTTGACTGACTCCTTCTCTAAATAACTGTCAATTTTACGCTTTTTTCTTGCTCCTGCAGTATCGTAGATCTTAAATAAATCATTATCCCAGTCGAAAAGCACGAAATTGCTGTCTCTTGTTAAGCCGGCTTCAGGACCAGTAATAAATCTTTGCTGCTTTATAATGGAGTTAACTAACGTAGACTTTCCAACATTAGGGCGACCAACTATCGCAATATTTATGGGCTTTTTTTCATTGTTTATATTCTNTTTCTCTAAAGATACCAATCCATTTTTCTCACAAATATCTACAAGAGCATTTATCACATTTTCTATTCCTATCCTGTGCTCACTGGAAACAAAAATGATATTGGTTAGACCAAAAAAGCTAGTGTCTTCTTGAAAAAAAGTCTGTTCAATTTCTATTGTCTCCACTTTGTTTACTACCAGAATGGTAAGCTTATCCAACTTTCTACACACTTGAAATATTTCTCTATCTTCATGTGTAATCCCCTCTCTCCCATCTAATACAAATAGGATGACATCTAACCGATTGATCAAATTGAGAGTATGTCGATTTATTATCTTATCTTGTTCGGTGATTAATGATGATTTCAGTCCAGCAGTATCTATTAATTTGATTTGATGATTTTTTAATTCTAATAGTTCTTCCTTGTAATCACGCGTAACTCCTGCAAAATCTCCTACTATTGCTCTGGTACGGCCTAGCAAACAATTGAATAATGTAGACTTTCCAACATTAGGACGACCAACTATACCTGCCCTTGTGAACAAGAATTTCTCCCTATCGATTAATTAAGTATGTTCAACATACCATCTTCGGAGACGAACATCAGTTTTTTGTTTACGACTATTGGAGGAGATGAAATCTTTTTACTAAGTTTCTCTTTATTAAGTAGTTTTCCATCTTCTGCGGAGAACCAATAGGCATTCTTATCAGNAGCTAGAACTAGAAGCTTATTTTCAAGCAAGATAGGACCATAATACTTTACCCACTTTTTACCTGGTAAACTTTGTAAAAAAACTATTTTTCCATTCTTTGCGTTTATTCTTCCTATAGAATTATTAGAGGGATAATAAGCGGAATTACCAGACACAGTAAGTCGACCAGAGCTTTGGATATTGTTTCTCCACAAAACTCTACCATTGGTATTAGTTGCAAAAGTTTCACCAAAGGCACCTACTGCAAATATTTTTGATCCAGATACTACTGGATCACTCGCAAAATCCCCCAAAGAAGCAGATGCTGAACCAACATTGGAATTTTCCAGATTAACTTCCCATAGTTGGATCCCATTAACAGCATTGAGAGCAACCAAAGAGCCACCACTAAATGGGAAAATTACTTTATTCCCTGATACAGCAGGAGATACTGCTGCAAATACTTTTGTATTTTTCTGAGGTCCTTTTTTTGTCCATCTTAACTTGCCATTTAGATCTAGAGATACTGCAATGTCATCTCCGGTCAATCCGAAAATATATCCTTTATGGAATATAGGAGCAGATCTAAATGGTCTTTTGAAGTCGTATCGCCAAATAATTTTCCTATTAGATACACTAATTAAAAGTAGTTCTCCTAATGAGGATGTGACCGCAAGTCTATCTTTTTCTATAGCCAGACCGCCAAATATCTCGTTCTTAGCCTTAGTTCCTTCAGGCAAGATACTTATTTCCCAAAGAAATTGCCCTTTGTCATTGTATACAACAACATATCCATTGGGCGTCATTATAAAAATTCTATTATTTTGAAAAATTGGTTCAGAGTATTCTCCCTTAGGACCAACTTTAACTTTTGAATGAGAGCTAAATTTACCCTCGGATGAGAAAGCCACATTACCTAAATTATGGCCTGGTTCGCTCCCACCATGCGTCCAAGAAATAATATTTTTAGGTTTGCTAAGAGCTAATTTATGGTTTTTTTCTTTTGTTTCGTAAAATTTTTGTTCTGTTAAGACTGACTGCCTATATCCCTCCAGTCTTTCATCATTAGAACAACTCTGAACAAATAGAGCAGAGATTAGTAAGATCAACTTAAATAAAGTATCTCTTGTTTTTAAAAAATTAATTAAGATCATACATACTTTCAACTTCTTTTATTCGGCTAACTTGCTCCGGTGTGATTGCTTGGTCAGACGATATGAGCTTCAATAGTAACTTTATATTTTCAAGATCATTAGCTTTAACATACAAATATAGTTTTTGTTCTAATGCCAATAATTTCATAGGGCTGTCGGGGGCCGAAAGTTGATCAAGGACTTCTATCTTCTTTGTGTCTCTGAGACTTTCTGCGGGGTCCAATAAGTACAGCTGAAATTTTGAATAATCGCTGAAAAACCTATTGCCACCATGTTTGTCAATCAGGTGATTATAAGCGGTCTTTGCACGTTTAATATCACCTTTTTCTTCAAAATATTTGGCCTCATGCAATTTAATCAAAATAGCTATAAATTTGTTTTCAATTTCACTGGAAACAGTTTCGCCATTATTGTATAAATTTTCGATTGCTGAAACAAGAAACTCTCCATTTTCTTGCGCNTTTCTCTTCTTATCGAACTTATAATACTCGTAACCTCCCACAGTTCCAACTAGCAANATGATTAAGGCAAATAGAGGCCACTTAAATTTATTCAGTGNTTTGAATAGCTTATCTCTTTTTACTTCTTCACTGACTTCTTTTATAAAACTTTCTGACTCAACCATCAAAATACGTCCCGTTTATCTCTATTTTGGTACTTTTTCTGTTTTTCCCACATTTCTTTGTATAGTCCACTTTCTTGCATCAGACTATTATGTTTTCCTTGTTGTATTAGTCGACCATTCTCCATCACAACGATATTATCAACACCTGANATGGAAGATAACCTATGGGATATAATTATTAAAGTCTTACTTGTCTTATTTTTTAATAAATTTTCAATAATTCTTTTTTCTGACCTTGGGTCTAACGAACTTGTAGCTTCATCAAGAATATTGACAGAACAGTCCTTCAATAACATTCTGGCAATGGCAACTCTTTGTTTTTCTCCTCCAGACAACTTAAGGCCCCTTTCCCCAACTTGGGTGGATAAGCCGTTTGGTAAGCTTGAAACTAAACTTGTTAAGTCTACTTTTTCAATAACATAATTTAACATGTCTTTAGAGACGTCGCTAGATCCATAGGAAAGATTGTATTCTAAGGTATCATTAAAAAGAACAATGTCTTGGGGAGTTACTGCTAAGTGCATTCTTAACGACTTAGTTTTCAATTTAGTATATTCCTTTCCATCTATAAGAATCTTTCCTTTACACGGCTTATAAAAACCAAAAATTAGCTTCCCAAGAGTAGACTTGCCACTTCCCGAAGGACCAACGATTGCAGTTGTTTTCCCAATAGGAATTGTAAGACTTAACTNCTTAATAACCTCTCTGGTTCCATCGTAAGCAAAAGAAACNTTTTCAAACGCAAACNCTTTTTCAATGGAANTGAGCTCTTCTTTTTCAGTTTCATTCTCCTCTACGCGTTCCTTAAATAAAATAAATAGCTCTCCCATGTCTACTAAAGCCTGCCTTATTTCGCGGTACACGGTGCCTAAAAAATTCAATGGTAAAATTAATTGTAACATGATTGCATTCAATCCAACTAAACCTCCAACNGTTAAGTAGCCATCTATGACCTGTTGAGTTGCAATAAGTATTAGTATTAGNAAGCCTGAAGTTANAATAAATGCTTGGCCAAAATTAAGCATTGATAAAGANACTCCTGTCTTAANAGCAAAAAACTCATAAGATTTTAATGATTTCAAATATTTTTCTTTTTCATGGTTTTCTGCAGAAAAGTATTTAACTGTTTCATAGTTTAAAAGACTATCTATTGTCTTCTGGCTAAGATCAGCGTCCCACTTATTCATTTTTCTTCGTATTTTAACTCTCCAGTTGGTAACGGTAATAGTAAAAATAACGTATAAACATATTGTAACCAAAATTATAACCAGAAAAATTCCATCAAACTTATAAATCATTAAAACACAAACAAAGAGTAACTCGAGGATTAAAGGNCCAATAGAAAAAAGTACAAATCTAAGAAGAAACTCTATACCTCGCACTCCTCGATCAATAACTTTATTTAATGAACCTGTCTGCCTTGACAAGTGAAAATTCAGAGGAAGACGATGCATGTGTTCAAAGGCATGCATACTAAGCTTCTTAAGCCCATTTTGAGCNACGTTTACAAAAAGAAAATCTCTTATCTGAACGAATGCCACAGATGAAAATCGTGCCGCTCCATAGCCTAAAGCTAAAGCCAGCACTCCCCATATTANAAAATTAGTTTTTTTCGTATCATCGGCTAAAAAACTTAATTCATCAACCAAAGTCATGAGTAATAAAGGTGTCAAAACTGTAAATACTTTCGCAAATACAAGGCAAAAAAGTGAAGTTATTACTCTTATTTTTAGAGACAATTCATCTGGCCATAAATAACGAAAGGTTGTTAAGAAAATAGTTTTATAATCTTCTTTCTCTTTGACTGCCGGACGGTCATAATTTTCATAAGAACTGATGCTCATAATTTACTTTGTGTNATTTTTTTGAAAATTAGTTTGGTAGCGAGAAAACTTGGCCAGGNTAAATTAAATCNGGATCCTTAATGAGATGGGAATTTCTCTCAAATATTTCGACATATTGAATTCCCTTTCCATAGTATTTTCTTGCAATCCTCCATAAACTGTTCCCTGGTTGCACAGTAATGCTTCCTTCTGCCATAGCTTGTATAATAGCTTCATCTTCTCTCTTAAAAGGAAGTTCCAGCCTACCTTCCACAGTCCCNTTTCCATTTACTTCGTCAAGTCTCAAGGTGTAAACNCCAGTTTCAATATCCTGCAATGAAGTTTTCCAAGCTCCACTGTCGTTTACTTCAACCTCACTTTCNAGTTTATTATTTAGGTAAACCCTAACCGAATTNTNAAGACGTGCTCGTCCTGCTAACTCAGTGTTCGAANTCTCTGTGTAACTTATTGTATCCAAAGTAATAGAATCTACNGAGCTTACCTGAATTGGTGCAAGTACCTTAAGATCTTTACCGTCATCTCTCACAATCAACGGGTTTTTACCCACTTTACTCTCTTCCTTTTCATTATTCTTTTCCACTTGCGGCAGAACAAAAAACAGGTCAGCCGAGTCAACTACTTTTTCATTTCCTTCATCATTTATTAANCCTCTAATTTTGACAGTTTGAACTAAGCCTGTACTTTGAACTTTTCCAAATACTACAAAACTACCATCCTGCTCCGTTTTATCTGTTCCAATAATTTTTTTATTATCGGCTATAATTTCGATTTTTGCCTTTTTAGAAACNTTNCCTGCCGATATTATATTCCCTAACTCGTCTACTCGAAAAACATCGATCGAAAGGCTTTCAACCTCGTTAAAGCTAGGTTTGTTTGCTTCTTTAGACACTTCTTTGTTATCAGATTTCTCAATAGTCTCGTTTACAGTTTTTTTTGTAGAAACTGNTTTCTCCAAANCAATTTCTTTACCAGANTCCACNTTCTTTTCTGAAGAANAATCTGAGNGCTTTTCTTGTTGGGCACTAAAAAATAGATAAGTAGGGGTNATTATCGCAACTGCTAAAATAGCAAGCAATCCATAAGTACCAGTATACTTCAATACAAAATTAATCATTGGATCTCCATACCGATAGGGTAAACTGGAATCCTATCAAAAACCACAAAAAAATTGGGGGCATTGCTTTCTTAATATCATGGAAAAAGTAAAATATAAAAAATCCCTGTGTGTATTTTGCGGATCCAAAAATGGAAATAATTTGATTTACAAAAAAGCCGCAAAAGAATTAGGAACATACCTAGCAAAAAATAAAATTAGGTTGGTTTACGGAGGTGGTTCGCTTGGACTTATGGGAGAACTCGCCAGTAGCGTCAACAGAAATAAAGGAGATATACTTGGAGTAATCCCAAAACATCTATTACAGATAGAAGGCATTAACAAAAACCATGGAGAGATAATAATCACTGATGACATGCACACAAGAAAGAAAACTATGTATAATAATTCAGACGCTTTTTTATGCTTACCTGGAGGCATTGGTACGCTTGAAGAAGTATCAGAAACAATAACTTGGTTTCAGCTTAACATTAGCCGGAAACCAATATTTTTTTTAAATATTAACGGTTATTGGGATAAGTTCAGAGTACTTGTAGAGGATATCGTTTCTGCGGAATTTGCCAGTAAAGATCTTTTAAATTATTTCACCTTTTTTGAAAGCCTTGAGGCGTTAGTACCATCTTTATTAAGTTCTTTAGAGATTGATTCAAAAGAATAAATGAATAGTGCAACCCATATAAGTATAAATGCTATGGCGTGCCCCAATTCGAATTCTTCCTTAAAATAAAAGATTGCTATCAAAAATTGTATCGTTGGATTGAAGTACTGGATTAAACCTACGGTTGCATAAGAAAAAACTTTAGTCCCTATCGAAAATAAGACCAGAGGAACAGCAGTGATAAGTCCAGAAAATATCAATAAAATCAATGTATAATCTACGAATAAACTTTCTTTTTCATTCACTGGTTCAGTTAGCGACAAAGCTATTATTATTGCTAGAGGAGTAATCAAAACTGTCTCGAATGTGACAGATGACATCGGGTCCAATTTTACATTGCTTTTTATTAGGCCGTAGAAACCAAAACTAAACGCAAGTATTAAAGCCAGGCCAGGCAATTCGCCATTCATGTAAACTAATGAAGATACAGCAATGACAACTAATGAAATTGAAAAAATTTGTACGAAAGTAAATTTTTCTCTATTAAANANAATACCAAGAAATACTGCGACCAAAGGAAATATATAATAACCAAGAGAGGCCTGCAGTGCATTTCCTGAGTTAACTGCATAAATAAATCCATACCAATTAATTGCAATTAATATCCCAGATAGAAAAAGAAGCCCTATTTCGCTAATGCCTTTTTGGAATATTTCGTGACCGATACCTGAAAAAAGATAAAGATAGAAAAATAAGAATACTGCAGACCAAAACGATCTATGCGCTACGATCTCAATTGATGGGACAGATGAAAGAAAATTATAAAAAATGGGGGACAGGCCCCAAATGACTGTCCCTAAGATTAAATAAAAAAGATATTTAAGATGCAATATACAACAAAAAATTTTTTGAAGCTTATGCCATTACATTCTTGATGCTACGTTTTCCCAATTAACTAACTTATCTAAGAAGTTCTCTAAATAAGCTGGTCTTTTATTTCTGAAGTCAATGTAATAAGAATGTTCCCAGACATCACATCCTAAAAGAGCAGTCTCATTGTGACATAGTGGATTAACACCATTTTCGGTTTTTGAAATTTTGAGACCACCATCATTTGATTTTACAAGCCAAACCCAGCCTGATCCAAATTGTCCCACTCCTGAAGCACAAAAATCTTGCTTAAACTTATCAAAAGAACCGAAGCTATCATTAATAGCTGCTTCAAGCTCGCTAGGCAAACCTGTCGAATTTGGACTCATCATTTCCCAAAACTGCATATGGTTCCAATGCTGAGATGCATTATTAAAGACACCACTCTGAGCAACTGCAGATGGATTATATGACTTTGTGATAATTTCCTCTAGTGTCATATTTTCATATTCGGTTCCAGCGATAAGTTTATTACCGTTATCAACGTAAGCCTTATGATGTATATCGTGATGAAATTCTAGAGTTTCTTTACTCATGCCTGCTGCTCCAAGAGCATCATGGCTATAAGGCAAATCATTAAGTTCAAATGCCATTTTCGGTCTCCTTTAAATTGTATTCTTTTTATTAGCATAAATTGCCTGTTTAGCAATAGTTCTATGCATTAAAACTGAGTGCCAGCTTTTGAGTCTTTTTCTTCCCAATTTCGTTTTACATCAAGTATCAATAGGATTTTAGCTGCCACAAATATTGATGAATAAGTCCCAACTAATACTCCCCAGATCATAGCAAACGTAAACCCTCTTATGACATCTCCTCCGAAAAAATAAAGAGCGAAAAGAGCCAATAAGGTTGTCACAGAAGTCATAATTGTCCTGCTAAAAGTATTATTTATAGACATATTCAAAACTTTCAGAAGTGCCATCGATTTGAAACTTCTCAGATTCTCTCTTACTCGATCAAAAACAACAACAGTATCGTTTAGTGAGTATCCGATGATTGTAAGTAGAGCTGCTACTATTGAAAGATTAAATTCGTACCTAAGTATCGAAAATACTCCTATGGTCAAAATAACATCATGTATCAGAGCAACTACCGCTCCAAGAGCAAATTGCCACTCAAAACGCAACCAAATATATACCAAAACCGATATAACTGCGAAAAAAACGGCTAGCATACCATTTCTTACAAGTTCAGATGAGACCTTTGATCCTACGGATTCAATCTGTAAGAACTTTATACTTGGCACACGATCTTTTAACAAGCTCTTAACCCTAGATTCGACATCAAACCCTTTTGTTTTTTCAACTTTGATTATAAAAATACTGTCTTTACTCGCTAAAGCTCCAGCGCTCAATTTCTCTAATGGATCCGTTGCCTCGGATATAGAAACATCNCCTAAATTAGAACCACTCAATGTATTTCGGATATCAGAAACCTTAATTTTTTCGGANCTTGACACCATAAACATAGTGCCCCCACGAAAGTCTATTCCATAATTAAGTCCAAAAATGAGGAATAGAATAATAGACATAGCTATAGCTCCAAGAGAGACAAATGANAGTAAGTTAGAAAATCTAAAGAACTCAATTTCATTTGATTGATTAAATAGCCCTCTTAATAACATTATACCCTCAAAACTTTTGGCTTATAAAATAGCATATATAGATCGATAAAAAGTCTAGTTAATATTAACGCTGTGAATACAGATGTGATTATCCCCAAACCTAATGTCACTGAAAAACCTTTTATAGGCCCAGAACCAAAGAAAAATAGAATTATTGCGGCTATCATCGTTGTTACATTTGCATCCACAATAGAGGACAATGCTTTTTCATAACCAATTTTTATAGCGTTATAAGTGGAACTATTCTTTTTTATTTCTTCCTTTATACGTTCGAAAACAAGCACATTTGCGTCTACTGCCATCCCAATTGTTAAAACTATCCCTGCTATACCTGGTAGAGTTAAAGTAGCACCTAAAATTGAAAGTAACGCCATAACTAGTATGATATTGAGTGTCAGGGCAACATTTGCAAATATGCCGAATAGACCATAGGTCAACCACATAAAAACAAGAACGAGTATGCCACCCACTATAGCTGCAAATTTTCCAGCATTAATGCTATCTTGTCCCAACTCTGGACCAATAGTTCTTAATTCTAAAACCTCAATTTCTGCAGGCAACGCTCCACTTCTCAGCAGGATAGCAAGCCTATTACTTTCNTCTACTGAGAAATTNCCTGTTATGATACCTGAACCTCCAGGTATGTGGCTACGAATAGTAGGCGCAGAAATTACAACATCGTCTAAAACAATTGCAAATGGTGAACCAATATTGTCTTTAGTGTAATTACCAAATTTGAGTGCGGCAGAGGGATTGAAGTTGAATGATACCGCCGGCAATCCATTTTCATCAAAAGATGGCTGTGCGTTAGTCAAATTCTCTCCAGAGACAACGGGACGTTTTTTAAGTAGAAAAAATAAGTCTTTACTTTCTTCAGAGCGGACGACTATTTCATCCATCTTTGCCGGAAAGTTTGAGCTAGTATCCATGGAAACAACCTCATTGAAGGTAAGTTTTGCTGTTCTTCCTAGAAGAGCTATTAACTCTTCACTTGAACCTAAACCAGGCACCTGAACCAAGACCCTTTTTCTACCTTGCTTTTGGATTGTAGGTTCTCTTGTTCCGGTTTCATCAACTCTTCGTCTTATAATCTCTAGCGATTGATCGATAACTTGCTTTTCTAGTGCTATTTTCTGTTCATCAGAAAATGTGATTGTTATAATATTTTCAAATGAATTTATTTCTAATATGTCTCTAGTAACAGCTCCTGACCAACGCGACGAAAACAGTTCTGTTGAAGAGTTAAATTTTTCTATTTCCTTTATTGCAAAATCGATATTATCTGAGTTGCCAATTTGAATTTTTAGTTGATCTTCAGACGCATCAATTCTTCTTATCGAACCTATTTCTTTCCTTTTTTTAACTAAAGAACTCCTTATGTCAGTCCAAAGAAAGTCAAACTTTTCTTGTATTACATCGTTTGTTTTTACCTCCAGGAGCATATATACACCACCTCTGAGATCTAAACCCAACTTTATGAGAGTGGAAGGCATGAAGCCAGGCCATAAAGACGTCTGGTTGGGATTGTTTATCTTTTTATCAACCGCACTATAAAAAAAGTTTGGCGATGCAAACAAAAGTGCAGACAGGCAAATAAGCGCAGTTAATGCGATCCTAAAAAAACTAAGTTTTGGCATTTATTTTTTTGCAGGTTCAGTTTTGCTCAATACGTTTACGATAGTAGATCTTATTANGGATACTTTTACGTCCTTCGCTAACTCTACCTCGATCTCTTCACCCTCTTTAACCTTTGTTATNTTACCAATAATCCCGCCNTGTGTTAAAACTTGATCNCCNCTTCGAAGATTATCGACCATATTTTTATGCTCTTTTATTTTTTTCTGCTGNGGCCTTATCAACAAAAAGTACATGATCACAAATATAAGTATTATAGGAATAAAACTTTCTAAACCGTTCATAATTTATCTCCCAGTATTTCCTACTTTTTAAAGATTAATAACAAATAATCAATGGCAAACTTTTTTCAAGCTGCTGTTCATAGTGACAATAAACAAGTTGATTATCCACTTTTATTGAAAATGTTCGATATCTATCAAGCTTTTTCTTTTTNATCACCTCGTTAGCTCTAATTATTTTTTCTTTAATGACTCTTTTCACTAGGCCATTNTAAGTCTGCTCATCTGCAAAGGAAGAGCAAGCAAAGNNACTGATTGTAAAAATTAAATAGATAAGCCGNGACATCGATATTATTTATTACACGTTGAACCATAAAACAACTGCTCTTTTCGAATATTCTGCCAAAGCGTCACATTTCTTTGGTCAGAGNCTCTACTTANATTCAACAAAACCCCCGACGGAGACGAAAACAAATAAAACGAAGGATGAGAATAAATCAATTCAAAAAATTTTGTATCCAAATCTCCTCCCAAAATAGATAAGGAGGAATTATTNATTTTTATAGTAAAATTATTTTGTAAAGATTTTTTATTGTTTATCTCTTTCCAAGGTGCACAATAAAAGATGAAATCTGCNGAATGNGCATTGNCANGCCAGAAAATTAGAGTGGCTAACATAACTAGTGCGGATATTCTTTTTTTTATCATAAAACTGAGGTAGTTTAGAAAATTGTTTATATAATATATCATTAGCAAATAAACTAATAATAATATAGGCCTGATCTAACTGACACTTTTAATTTTGGAGCAACGCGTTGGAGAAAAATTTAACTAATAATTCAATCATTGAAATTGTAAGAGCTTATACAGGCCCATGTCTTTTTAATGAAGATGGATTTGGATTAGATTATAAAGACTTGACAAAAAATATCGAAAGTATTGGCAGACAACTTTCATCAATAGAAATGAAAAATAACAAAATTTGTGCGCTAGTACTCCCTAATGGTATTGATATGGCCATAAGTTTTTTAGCTTTAACTAATTATGTAACAGTCTCACCACTTAACCCAAATTATACNAAGGATGAGTTCTTATTCTTCTTAGAGGATCTGGATTGTGAGTTTATAATTACTGACAATAATGCCTCAAATGCTCTGATAGANGCCGCAAAACAACTAGAAATAAAACTGTTCTNCATAGATAATGTTACACCAAAAACNGAACTTTTAATTAAACAGGTACCTCTCTCTTCTATATGTTCTGTTGATGAAAATAAAGGTGATGATNTCTGTTTGATTTTACATACATCAGGAACAACGTCTAGACCTAAGCAGGTGCAGCTCTCTTGTACAAACATCATATCNTCTGCANTTAANATCTCTTCCGTACTCAAATTAGAGCANTCTGACAAAGGGTTGAATATTATGCCACTATTTCACATCCATGGNTTGATNGCTTCCCTATTGTCCTCAATCATNACGGGTGCGAGCCTAGTATGTACCAATGGATTTAATGCTCTTANTTTTTATGGAAATATAAAAAATTTTAAGCCTACNTGGATAACNGCTGTGCCCACGATGTATCAAGCTATCTTGTCNCGNGCTTCAAGAAATAAANAAATAATCGAAGANGCTNATTTNAGGTTACTTAGATCATCTTCAGCAGCNATGCCCATAGCAACAATTGAGGCNTTAGAAAATGTTTTTCAATGNCCAGTAATTGAGGCTTACGGAATGACAGAGGCGTCGCATCAGATGGCCTCAAATTTTTTGGACNGNANTAGAAAAGCTGGGTCTGTCGGCAAATCTGCTGGCCCAGAAATNGCCATTTTTAAAGATGATAAGTTGNCAACTTTGGCGAATACGGTTGGTGAAATNGTTATTAAGGGCACAAACGTAACAAAAGGATANAAAAACAATGAAAAAGCNAATAAAGAGAATTTCTTTAATGGCTGGTTTAAAACTGGTGACCTAGGAAAGTTCGATGAAGATGGATTTTTATTTATTTCTGGTAGAATTAAAGAAATTATAAATAAGGGAGGAGAAAAGATTTCGCCCCAAGAGGTTGACGAGGCTCTGATGAAGCATGACGCGGTCTTTCAAGCCGTATGTTTTTCTGTAAAACATGAAAAATTGGGAGAGGATATTGCTTCTGCTGTGGTTTTAAAGGAAGGCTTGACCGTTGATGAGAAAGAATTGAGGGCACACCTTTCGAAATCTATAGCAACATTTAAAATACCAAGACAGATCTTAATTCTTAATGAAATCCCCAAGGGTAATACTGGAAAGATACAAAGAATTGGTCTTGCCAAAAAATTAGGACTTGAACAATGAAAATTTGTATCTTTGGTGGCGGGTCAATCGGAGGTCTTTTAGCAGTAAACTTAGAAAGGATTGGACTAAAAGTAAGCGTTATTGCGAGAGGGCAACACTTAGAAGCCATGAAAAAAAATGGCCTTACTCTCATTAATCCGCTAGGAGACAAAACAACAGCGGTTGTCAATTGCACCGATGATGCAAAGTCTTTGGGTGTACAGGATTATCTTTTCCTAACAATAAAGTCACCTGCGCTTTTACCTAGTCTTGAAACAATAAGGCCTCTTGTTGGAAAAAATACGACAATAATTACTTGTATGAATGGCATTCCTCACTGGTATTTTCATAAATTAGAAAGCAAGTACGCAAATTATAAAATTAATTGCTTAGATCCAGATTTGCTTATCGATAATATTTTACCTCCAGATAACATCGTGGGATCAGTTGTCTACCCTGCATGTGAGATAATCGAACCTGGGAAAATCAAACATATTGCAGGAAATAGATTTAGCCTTGGCGAACCTGACGGTAGTGAAAGTGATCGAATAAAATTCATCTCTGAAACATTAAAGAAAACAGGGCTCAGAGCGCCCATACAAAAAAATATTCGTGATGAAATTTGGTTAAAGTTAATAGGTAATCTCAGTTTCAATCCAATATCTGCACTCACTGGGGGAACCCTGGAACAAATTTGTAATGATCAAGGAACTGAAGAAATTGTCAGAGAAATGATGTTTGAAGCAAAAACAATTGCGGAGAAATTGGGAGCAAAGATAAATATGTCTATTGAAAAGAGGATTGATGGGGCCAGAAAAGTAGGGGCTCATAAAACTTCTATGCTCCAAGATATAGAAGCCCGTAAACCAATTGAGATAGACGCAATTATGGTAGCGGTAAAAGAGTTAGGCGATCTAACAAACTCACCTACCCCCTTTATTAAGACAATACTTAACCTGACGCTCCAAAAAGCTAAACTTATTGGCTGTCTTTAGTCATTCAAAGCTTTACTTCCATTCATTTTCTGTTATCGAGTTAAATAGTTTAAAATAAGAACTTTTGTAAATGTCTACATCAGCCCCAACTAACATTACTTTATCTGCTATCGCCGGCATATATATTTTAGCACAAGTAATTATCGTTCCAGCCCTACCAGATTTAGGAATAATTTTTTCTAGTGATTACAGAACCATTCAGCTCAGTGTCTCTGCGTTTTCAATAGGCGCGGCAATAGTTAATTTAATTGCTGGCCCATTATCAGATAGATTTGGAAGGCGGCCTATTGCCATTAGTTTTTTCATTATATTTATTATGTCCTCTTTAGGATCATTTTTTTCTGAAAATATATACGTTTTTCTTTTCTTCAGATTTCTGCAAGCGACTTCTGCAGCAGGAATGGTCCTTGCTAGAGTTATTGTAGGAGATATTTATAAGGGTGATAAGGCAACAATAATGTTCGGATATATTTCAACCATAATGGCCATAGGCCCTTTGGTTGGACCTTTGTTAGGCGGATTGATCTCAGATTATTTTGGATCTATGCAAATCTTTAATTTTCTGACAGTGCTAGGTTTTTTTCTTTTTGTTCTTATTATCGTTGATCTTAAAGAAACTAATTTTCACAGATCCAAAAGTATGCTTAGTCAAATCAGATCTTACCCGTTACTACTTTCATCNATGAAGTTTTGGCCTCCAACTTTGGTCTCTGCATTTAGTTTTTCAATTTTTGGAATATTTTTTGTAGGAGCTCCCTTCGTTGCGGCAACAGTATATAATCTATCTCCNTCACAAATTGGACTGCTTATGGCTTTGATGCCTCTGGGATTTGTGCCAGGAAACATCATTGTTGGTAAACTAGTACCCAGATATTCTACCAAGCTCCTTTTAATTTTTGGTTCGGTACTATTAATAATCGGACCATTACTATCACTTCTCACAACGAATTTATATAACCATCAATTGTCTTTTTTTCTGCCAATGATGGTAATGGCTTTTGGAACTGGGATAATATGGCCTGTAGCAAACACAGCGATTATTCATTCAGTTCCGAGTTTAGCAGGAAGTGCTTCCGGTATAAGCTCTGCATTAATGGTAACTACATCAGCAATATCAAGTGGCGTTTTGGGTTGGAATATAGAAAACGGTGACCCCATATTGATGTTAGTGAGCATGCTTATTCTGGTAGGTGCGACAACGCTTGCGTCATCGTTTTTCATAAAGAATTGAGTTCTAATCTAATTAATCATTACCCAGTGTTTTCTCGAGTTCTCGAGGCATATATTTTTCATCATGTTTAGCTAACACTTGAGATGCAACAAAAACACTATCTTTAAGTTGACCTCTGACGATTACTCCTCGACCTTCAGCAAAAAGATCCGGCAACACTCCAATAAATTGAACCTTAACTTCGTTTGTGCCATCTGTTATTGTAAACGAGTTGCTAATACCTGAGCTTTTAACACTATTTCGCATTACCAAACCACCAACGCGTAATCTGATTGTTTCATCACGTACTTCAAGAAGCTGGGTAGGAGATTTATAAAATTCAATGCCTGATCTAAAGGCAAATAATAGTATGGTAGTTGTTACTAACAAAGCAAACATGCCAAACGAAATAAAGATTATTCGCATTCTTTTTTTATTAGAATTATTCATATCAAGGGAAAATTGGGCTTTCTAATAAACCAGTTGTTTCATCAAAGTCGAACATTATATTCGCATTCTGAATAGCTTGACCGGCAGAACCTTTAATCAAATTATCTAGAACTGAAATCACAACACTTCTTTCTTTGGAACGATCTGAAACGACACCAATATGGCAAAAATTTGAGCCCCTTACATGTTGCGTGGCTGGAATTTCTTCAATCGGTAAAACTATCATAAAAGGAGCTTCGTTGTAATAACTTTCCAATGTTTTATGAACCAGTGTAGAAGGTGCTGATATAGGTATGGATACAATAACTCCTCTATTTTGAGGCAATAAATGTGGAATAAATGTTATATCTATTTTGTTATTTGTAACCTTTTTAAATTCTTGCTCCAATTCAGCTATATGCCTATGTTTACCAACATTATATGGTTTTACACCCTCAGAAACCTCTGAATGAATAATATTTTGCTTTGCGTCTCGCCCTGCACCAGATACACCCGCTCCAAGGTTAATCGTTAAATTAGTGTCGTTTATAACTCCCTCACTTAAGAGTGGGATTAAAGGATAAAGTGTCGCTGCAGAATTACATCCAGTGCAGGCAATCAAAGACCCCTCTTTTATTTTTTTCTTATAAATTTCAGTCAATCCATAAACTGCCTTTTCTTGTAAAGCGGGAGCGATATGTTTTTTCCCATACCAACTTTCATACTCTTCAAGCCGGTCCAATCTAAAATCTGCTGATAGATCAATAATTTTTTTTCCTTGTGGAATCTTTACTATTATCTCCTGACTTGTAGCATGTGGTAAAGCGCAAAAAATTAATTCAACATCTTCGAAATTCATTTCCTCAAAGCTTATAAAGTCTGGTAAATCTAAATGTCTAAGGTGAGGAAATACAGTTTGAATTTTTTTGCCCACGTTTCTATTAGCTACAACTTGAAACAAATTAAAATATGGGTGCTTTGATAAGAGACGAATAAGCTCTGCTCCAGTATAACCACTACCACCAATGATTGAAACTGATACCGGCTTTTTAATACTTTCTGTCATAGCGTCAAATTATCCCAAAAACAAACCGTTTTCAAATGTTTGGTTAGGATCATTTGAAAGTGAATAAGACTGGATCCTTAAATATTCCATCATACCATCAAGATCTTTAGAATATCTTTGCAAATATTTTGNACTTATTTTTTTTCCTATAGCAATATCGGCTTTTCTATCAACTTTCAGACCAAACTCTCTAATTAATAACGCCATTCTTAGGTTGTAACTCATATGACTCGCGATCTGAAACAACCTACTGTTAGTGCCGCCAAAAAAAATAGGTACAACAGTAGCATCGGATTTCAAAATAAGTTTTGATGTAAATCTTTTCCAGAAGGGATCAAGAGGACGACTAAATAGTTTTGCTGAAGTTGCCACTGTGCCACCAGGAAAAATTCCGACTATACCACCCGCTTTTAAGAATCGAATTGCTTCATTTCTCGTATTTATATTCTGAAGGTTCCCTTCTCTGTTTTCTTCAAAACTTATAGGTAGAATAACCTGGTCAAGATCTTTTGCTTTCCTAAACACTCTATTTGCGATTATTTTGAAATCTTTTCTTGTCTTAGATAAAATGTAACCAAGAAGCAATCCATCTAAAATACCAAATGGATGGTTAGAAACAATTACTACAGGCCCTTGTTTCGGTATATCATCCAGAGACCCCTTAAACAGGTTCATCCGTATATTATANCTCTCAACTATAACTTCCCAAAAGTTTCGACCATTGGCGACTTCTTTGTCATAATCTTTTGCCCTTTTAATTAAGCCTATCCGTCCAGTTATATTTTCTATAGACCGAATAAGTAANTGACCTAATAAACCGTCAGTGGAAGTAGCNTAGGATATATCGCGAGCAACATCGTTTTTCATAAGTAAACCAATAACTGTATTTCGATTTTTGTAAATAAATTATGNGACACATANANGTTAAATCTAAATTTTATTTTTAGTAAAAAGTAAATTACAATGTTAGCATTTATTTAAAATAAGGGCTAAGCATGCAACTAAAAGATAAGACTGCAATTATAACAGGTGGAGGTTCTGGNTTTGGGGCTTCAATGGCNGACTTATTTGCAAAAAATGGAGCAAAGGTAATTGTCGCCGATATACATATCGATAACGCAAAAAAAGTAGCTGAACATATAGGAGGATATCCGGTTGANGTAGATGTATCAAACGCAGGAAGCGTTGAAAAGATGAAAGAAAAGGTTTTTAACGAGTATCAAAAGGTTGATATCCTAGTTAATAATGCGGGTANTACTCATNTACCCGCTCCTATGGAGACTATAGAGGAAGATGAGTTTGATCGAGTNTTTAACGTAAACTGCAAATCAGTTTACCTAACNGCTAAANANTTCGTNCCACATTTCAAAGAAAACAAGAGTGGTGTAATACTGAATATAGCGAGTACAGCCGGTGTCTCTCCGAGACCAAATTTAAATTGGTACAACTCATCCAAAGGTTGGATGATTCTTGCATCAAAAACTATGGCAGTGGAACTTGCGCCATTTGGAATAAGGGTAAATGTCGTGAACCCCGTTGCTGGAGAAACTCCGTTGCTGAAATCTTTTTTGGGAGAAGATACTCCNGAGATGAGAGGAAAGTTTTTGTCCACTATACCGTTAGGTCGTTTTTCTATGCCTGAGGATATTGCATCCGCCGCTCTCTTCCTGTGTTCAGATTCAGCTAGTATGATTACAGGCGCTAATTTAGAGGTTGATGGNGGGAGAACAATATAAACACTACAAATGATAAAACTCATTAATGGTCCTAAGAATTCTATTACAGATATCGATGGTTTCCTAGTTGGTAACGCTCACGATGATCATATCAAGTCTGGAGTAACTGTTTTAACGCGATCAACCGCTTTTAGAGCGAGCGTAAGTATTTTAGGAGGAGCACCAGGTACAAAGGAAACAGATTTACTATCACCAGATAAAGTTGTTGAAAGTATTGATGCAATTGTCCTGGCTGGTGGATCTGCGTTTGGTTTAGATGCTTCAAGCGGTGTTATGGATTGCCTTAGAAGCCAAAACCGCGGTTTTGATACTGGTGCTATTAAAGTTCCTTTAGTGCCAAGTGCAATTCTTTTTGACCTTAAAAATGGTGGTTTCAAAGACTGGAAAACAAACCCCTACAGTGATATTGGCCGAGATGCTTTTTTAAACGTCTCAGAAAATCTTGAAATTGGCTCTGTAGGGGCTGGGTGTGGAGCAACTACAAGCGTTGTAAAGGGAGGTTTGGGAACTAGTTCAATTTTTTATCAAAATAGAATAAAAGTGGGTGCACTCGTAGCGGTTAATTCGGTTGGNTCACCCTGTTTTCCTGGNACAAACATTCTTTTTTCAGATTTTTATTGTAAAGACAAAGAGATGAATTTTGAAATACCCAAGAAAAGTTCATTAATCAACCCCACTAAGCTTCTTACTGGCGAAGCAACAACGTTAGGTGTAGTTTGTACAAACTTGGATTTCANCAAAAATGACTTGAACCGAATAGCAACATCTGCCCATACAGGGATAGCNAGAGCAATTGAACCTAGCCATACTCCCTTTGATGGGGATATTATTTTTGCAGCCACATCAGGAACACGACCTATTGATAGAAAGGACACAGATCTTATGCTAGTGTGTCAGCTAAGCGCTTTGTGTATCACTCAGGCAGTTGGCAATGCAATTAGAGCAGCAAGCAAAAAAAAAGGTGACCAAATTTCTTGCTGGGCTGATATAAAAACCTAGGTTAATTTGAATTGGTTGGAAAAAGATGAGAACTAAAGAAGCTTCATTTGTTTTTGCATGTATTGCGATCATAACTCTTGGCGGTCTTTTTCTGCTACCCAAAGTGTTTAAAGAGTTCAAAGGTGAAGAAGTCATTAGAGTAAGAGTTACTCTTGAAAACAGATGCACCATAACTGATGATGCATTTGTGGTGCTAGACGAGAGCACAAAAATCAAGACCCCTTTTTACGGCAAAATTGCCATTTTACGTACTGAAAGAAATGCTCCTCTAAGACTGTGGATGTCTCCAAATTTTCCACAATTCAGATATGATGGTGAGATACAAAGAGCTCAGGAAGAAATGGTTATGATTTCAGACTGCAACCGAAACCCAAGAATGGACAGTGTGATGAAATCAATGAGAGAGGCATTTTCTTCTAAGGAAAATAAAAAAGACGAATGACATTTGGCTAGCAAATTTTTTCTAATACATCTTTGAAGTTTGAAATTGTTCTATCTGGGTTTTTAAGCTTGTCTAAACCGAAAAGACCCAACCTAAAAGTCTTAAAATCGCTTCCCTCACCACATTCTAATGGAACACCAGCAGCTATTTGCATTCCGTTTTCTGCAAATATTTTTCCATTTTGAAATGAGTCATTTTCTGTGTAACTTACAATAACACTAGTTGCCTTGAAACCATCTGCAGCTACACTCTTAAATCCCTTGCTTTCAAGTAGCTGTCTGATGTGATTTCCAATATAATTTTGTTTATCTCTAGCATTCTCAAAACCGAATTCTTCAGTCTCTCTTACTGTCTTTTCAAATTTAACAAGCGAGTCAGTTGGCATTGTAGCATGATACGCGTGCCCATTATTTTCATATGCATTCATGATGCTAAACCATTTCTTCAAATCGCAGCTGAAACTTGAGCTCTCGGTTTTTTCCATTACATTAATTGCATTCTGGCTGAGCATTACAACACCTGCGCAAGGTGATGAAGACCAGCCCTTTTGAGGAGCAGTTAACAAAACATCGACTCCTGTAGCTTTCATATCTACCCATGCTGCGCCTGACGCAACGCAATCTAGGGCAAAAATACCTCCGTAAGAATGCACAGCATTTGATATTGCTTTCAAATATTGATCAGGCAACATAATTCCCGCTGAAGTTTCAACATGCGGCGCAAAAACCACAGTTGGCTTATTTTCATTTATATACCGTGTAATTTCATCTAGAGGTACCGGCTTGTAAGGAGCTTGAAAGTTGTCAAATGTTGGTGAAGCACTAAAAACCTTGACATCAGAGGTTATGTTTCCTTTGGAAAAAATCTGACTCCACCTAAAACTGAACCAACCGTTTCTTATTACTAAAACTTTTTGATCGTTAGCAAACTGTCGTGCAATCGCTTCCATTCCAAATGTACCTCCGCCTGGAATTAGAGCAATTCCCTCTGAGCCATAAACTTTTTTTAGATTTGTAGAAAGACTTCTCATCACTGACTGGAAATTTTGGGACATATGATTTAAAGATCTATCTGTGAAAACCACCGAATACTCGAATAGGCCGTCAGGGTCTACATTCTGTAAAAGCGCCATATTTTATCTCTCTCTTCTTTATGTAATATTAGATTTATATCAGAAAATTTTTATCTCAAGCAATCAAGAAAATTTATTTGCTTTATTTTCTTATCCAAGATCATCAAAGTCTCCATGCCTCCCAAAACCTTTTTTAAAATTCTTGGCACCATTTAATCCTTCCTCCGATAATGCTTTTTTCCCATTAAACCATTCCTGTCTCAATGCCTCGGCCATTGAAAGACCTTCTTGATCATACACTGACCTTCTGTCTGCCTGAACACAAATTTGGGGGAATTTCGCTATTTGATGAGCTAATTCCTCAGCTTTTTGTCTAGATTGACCGGTTTCTGAAATGTACTCACATAAACCCAAAGCCAAGCATTCATTCGCTTTTACCTGCCTTCCTGTCAATATAATCTCCAACGCACGGCCTCGCCCAACGATTCTTGGGAGTCTAATTGTGCCTCCATCTATTAAGGGGATCCCCCACCTCCTGCAATAAACGCCAAGATAAGCGGAAGCCTCCATAACTCTAAAATCACACCATAGAGCTAGTTCCATCCCACCCGCTACAGCTGGTCCAGCTATGGCTCCAATCACTGGTTTTTTGAGGTTTAGCCGACTTGGGCCCATAGGTCCTCTTGGCATCAAGTTGTTATCTTTTAAAACTTTATCATTTAAGTCAATATCTAAGTCCTTTAGTGGATCATCTGTATCTAGCTTAGAGGCGAGCTTTAAATCCCAACCCGCGCAAAAGGCTCCTCCTTCTCCCCAAAAAACTGCGACTTTTCCGTCATCATTTTCATTAAATTCTAGAAAAGCATCAGTTAACTGGTCAGCACTAGCTGAATCCATTGCGTTTCTGCTCTCAGGGCGAGAATGAATAATTGTCCATACTCCTTTGCTTTTTTCTATTCTTACTGACATATATTTTTCCTCTTTTTTACTTAAGTAATTTAAAATTCTGCGCAATAAGTAACAAATTTTTAAAATATAAATTTATTAGAATTATCTTTATGTTACTTTAAAAGGAAGTTCATTTACATAACTTCATGCTAAAATAAAAATGTAATTTAATAAGATTTAAAAGGAGAAAGAGAATGGCTCATATAAATGCAAAAACAGATCGTGTTTATTATGTCCTTCAAATGAACCTAAAATGTGACGCTGATGAAGCAACTAATTGGATAAAAACTCGTTCAGTGAAATACACAAAAGATTTGCAGGAGGAGAAAACACTCAGTTTTGAGTGGTTTGTGTCAGCAGATGGGAAAGAAGCAACTTTGATTGAATCATTTACTGATAGTGACGGGGCAAAACAAAGGGCAGAAAACCTTTTAGCCAGTCCAATCGCACAGGAGTGGGGTGAAAGATTTGAGCCCACTAATTGGATTGTAGGAGGAAGTGTAAAGCAAGATTTAATTGATTTACTCGCCCCAATGGGAGCTAAGTTCTATAAATATATGGACGGATTTAACAAATTATCATAAACCTTTTGTATACTGATATTTGAATGCTTTTGTATTGTTGAATAGAAATTTCTCTTGCAACTTGAAACCTAATTTTTCAAGAATTCTGATAGAACCAGAGTTCTCCTCTGCAGTTAGTCCAACTACTTTCTCTAAACCTAATTCAGACAAACCATAATTTAGCACTACTTTTGCTGCTTCAAATCCAAACCCTTTACCCCAACTAATCTTTGAATAGCGGTAACCAAAATCAATCCCATAGTTTTCCTTTAAAAAGCCACACATACCAATAAGCTTTGCTTTTTCTTTTAATCGAACTGCATATCTCCCGTAGCCAATTTTCTGATACTGTCGAATATTCATTTCTACATATTTCCTTGCTTCGTCAAAAGAGAGTGCTTTCCCATCAACAAAGCGTCTTACGTTTGCATCACTTTCTATTTTAGCCCAATCCGAAATATCACTTTCTTTAAAGTGTTCGATGATTAGTCGTTTGGTTTGGAGTAGCATAAAAAAACATCTCATATAGCATTGCCTATGTCTAGGCTCTAAGGCAATACCTCAAACCGGACTTTGAAAAAGTATTATGAGAATAGTTCTAGTTTTAATTTGACTGATTTATTTTTTTATTCGATTTTTTAGGTAGATTGGAAATAACTCTTTAAAGGAACGTAAAATGTCTAAGGAAAAAGACGGTGATACCATCACTGAACTAGGTGAAGATGGAAAATTACATAATATAACTACTAAAGCTGGGAGACTAGCAATGGAGTTAGCGTCTGAAAAAAAGAGACTTGCTCAAGAACTAGAAGAATTACAAGGTGAGTATGATGACATAAAACCTCTTACGCCTACCGGTACAAGAGATTGGTATGTTAAATGGGGTGCTATGATATTATGTATAGTAGGAGTATTTTTTATATCAGGACAGATGTATGTTTTTGGACAACTTTGTTATTTCGTTGGTGCTATCGGGTGGATATATGTAGGCATGCAGTGGAGTGACAGAGCAATAATGATTGGCTCTGCAATAAGTGGGACTGCAGTTGCCATGCTATTGATAGACAATCCTGATTTATATCTTCTTTTTTCGAGATAAATCCACCTGATGAATTCTTTAAAAATGTGGGTNGNANAANAAAAGCACTNAAAAACGACTNAGTNNNTGTTTTATAANGATTTTATNNAAAACTNTAGCGTGAAAAAATCAGCGCTTNGAAAATTGAAAAGATCTTCGCGCTTTAGGCTTCCCGTATTTTTTTCGTTCAACAACCCTACTGTCTCNTGTNAGAAANCCAGCTGCCTTTAAAGCTCCNCGTAACTCGCTGTCNAAAANCGTGAGAGCTTTTGAAAGCCCGTGNCTTACTGCGCCCGCTTGACCAGAAAGACCTCCACCTTTTACCGTAGCCATGACATCAAATTGATTATCAGAGCTAGTAACCGAAAATGCCTGTTGAATTATCATTTGCAAGGTTGGACGGGCAAAGTATTTCTCCACTGGCTTCTTATTAACAGTTATTTGACCGCTACCCTTTTTTATCCATACTCTGGCGACAGCATCTTTTCTTTTACCTGTAGAGTAAGCTCTTCCNAAGCTATCGAGTTTTGGTTTATCATCATCGACTTCNCTNGTTTGCGTACTTACNNCTTCCTCTGATTCAGCCATTATCTAACTCTCCTGGTGTTTTTTTCGTTTATATCTTTGATATCGAATATCTCTGGACTTTGCCCTTCATGNGGGTGCTCTGCNCCTTTATATATTCTCAGATTTGTCATTTGCTTTCTTGATAAAGGGCCACCTGGCAACATGCGTTTTACAGCTTTTTCAATTACTCTTTCGGGGAATTGCCCTTCCAGCATGTCACTAGCTACTCTAGATTTTATCCCCCCTGGATAGCCGGTATGCCAGTAATAGGTTTTAGTATCTCTTTTGTTGCCTGTAAGATGTACCTTTTCCGCATTTATTACNATAACATTATCGCCCATATCCATATGTGGGGTAAATGTTGGTTTATCTTTACCTCTGAGAATAGTTGCTATCTTNGCCGCAAGCCTACCCAAAACTACACCTTCTGCGTCTAACAAAATCCACTTTTTCTCTATCTCGGAGGGCTTTATTGAAAAGGTCTTCATAAAATTATCCTAAAAACGTATAATCTTTTAACCGATTAAATTCCTAGGTCAATAGCAAAGTTTAGGTTTCCCAATATTTTTGGAAAAATCACTTTTTTACAGGTCTAGCATATGTCATCATAGCCTGAGCAACTTTATTTTCAANGTTTTCAGAAAATATTGTTACTTCACCTACAACCAACTTCTGCCCAAATTTCAATATAGAAGCTTTTGCAAACAAATCCCTCTTACTAGGTCTCTTGAAAAAGTTTATCGAACAGTTGACCGTTACGGACATTGGGTCAGGATCCTTAAATAGAATAGCNGCNTAAAAAGCACAGTCTGCTATTTCAAACATAACAGGTCCAGAAACAGTATTTCCAGGTCTTAGATCTTCCGGGGATGGNCTCAATTTTACGAGCGAAGTTCCATCTCCAATCTCTAAAAATTCAAATCTTGAGGATTTCTGGAAAAAAACCTTTTCAAAATAAGTTTTTAAATCTTCTACGTTTTTCATTTTATTTCACATCATTAATAATTAAAGCTATAGTATTGAAAAGTTATATGAAAACTATCTAATACCGAAAGAGTAAAAATGGAAAACATTTTATTGAGATCAGATCAAAAAGAAATTGCTATTTTAACCTTGAACTCGCCTAAAAATCTGAATGCACTTTCAGAAGCAATGCTAGATGCTCTAAAAACAAACTTAGAAGAAATTCAACGGTCTAAAAAAATTAAGGCGGTTATTATTANAGCAGCAGGAAAAGCTTTCTGTCCTGGTCATGATCTTCGCGAAATGCAAGCGAAAAGAGATCTAGAAAATGATGGAGGAAGAGCTTACTTTGAGGATTTATTGTCAAGATGCACGCATGTAATGAAGCTCATCCGTGAANTACCACAACCCGTTATAGCAGAAATACAGGGNGTTGCAGCGGCAGCAGGCTGTCAATTGGTGGCGACCTGTGATATTGCTGTTGCNTCTGAAGAAGCTTCGTTTGGNGTTAATGGAGTAAATATAGGTCTTTTTTGCTCAACACCGATGGTAGCACTGAGCAGAAACATCACTAGGAAAAAAGCATTCGAGATGCTCACCACAGGAGACTTTTTGGATCCATTCCAAGCCGAAGAATTAGGGTTAATCAATAAGGTGGCCCTAAGTAAAGACCTTAGCATGTGTTCCTTAGATATTGCTGAAAAGATTGCATCTAAGCTCTCTCTAGCAGTTAAGATTGGGAAAAAGGCATTTTATAAACAGGCTGAAATGGAGATTGANGATGCCTACTCTTACGCNTCAAAGGTAATGGTTGAGAATATACTNTACAAAGAGACCAACAAAGGAATGGATGATTTCTTAAATAAAAAGAAATCATAGTTGCTGTTGATAGATAAGCATCAGGCTTAAATTTTCTGGCTAACTGGGTAATAAGTCTTAAAAAATAAGTTTATAAATGCAAGTATAAATAGAATTGCTGTAAATTGATGTAAGCTGGCAAGCGGAAGCGGAGCNCCATATAAAACTGTGGCAACACCTATAAACATTTGTACGAATACAATAATCATCAAATAATTTGTGGCTATTCTTATTTTTGAGTAAGGGCTTCTTCTGTTTATCCACCAGACAATACATACCACAATAAAAAGTATATATGCAGTTAATCTATGATTAAATTGAACTAGGCCTGGGTTTTCAAAGAAATTTGTTATAAAGGGTTTATAATCTAGTAAATCATCAGGTATCCAATTTCCATTCATTAAGGGCCAATCATTGTATCCTCTCCCCGCATCTATGCCCGCCACCAATGCCCCCAAAGCAAGTTGCAAATAACACAAAACACCTAGCGTGAACAAAATATTCACGGAAAGTTTATTCCTATATCTTCGTGATTCAAATAAAGCAGCCGAGTTTTCAGAGTGGAACAAAATAGCCCAAAATATCAGTGCAAGGATTATAAACGCCATAGTTAAATGGATAGCAAGTCGATAAGANAAGACGTCTACAACCTGTCCATCCAAACCAGAAGACACCATCCACCAACCCAAAAATGCTTGCAAAGCACCAAGTAACCCGATAGCCAAAAAATAAAAAGTCCATCTCTCGGGAATTTGATTTCTTATCCATAAGGTCATAAAGCCAACCAACCAAACGATCCCGATAAACCTGGCTAACTGTCTATGTCCCCANTCCCACCAATAGATAAATTTAAATTCTTCCATTGTTATAGCAAAATTAACTAATTCGAATTCTGGAATACTTTTGTACTTCTCAAATTCGTTAAGCCATCCATCNGCATTGAGAGGGGGGATCATGCCTGTTATAGGCTTCCACTCCACAATAGATAAACCGGAGTCTGTTAAACGTGTCCAACCTCCTACGAGTATTAAGCTTATTAGAGACACCAATAATGTCCAAAGCCAAATACTTAGCCAAGTTTTTTTCTTATCCCAGGAGTCATCTATCGGAGCTACCTGCGTTATGTTAGAGCTATCGTCAATCTCTTCAAATAATTTTCTATTTTTAGTCATATATTTAATTCTTACANNTGTGCAAACTATAAATTAGAGCAAAAACNCGGAAAAGAAAATAACACAATGANAGCTANTTTNTTTTTANAAGAGACTTTAACACGCCNTGAAAAATCTTTACGTCTTCTTTGCTCAATTCAAGACCGTATATTAACTTTCTCANCCTNGTTTTCATCCGCTTCTTTTTACCTTCAGGATAAAAAAATTTGTTCTTATCTAATTCATTTTCTAACCTAGTTGCGAAAGCTTGCATTTCCTGATAGTTAGCTTTTGTTACTGAAACACTAGTCTGAGAAGATTCTTTATTTTGTTTGATAGAACAAACATTGAGTTGATATGATATCAAGAGAACACTCTGAGCAAGGTTTAAGGAACTAAATACAGGATTTGNNGGNACTCTGATNAGNTTTTTNGCCAAAAANAAATCTTCGTTAGATANNCCTGCTCTTTCACCACCAAACANAATNCCTACNNTAAANCCANTNNNACAGCTTTGAANNATAGTATNNCANCCCNTTNTTGGNTCNATNACATCCTTATACTTATATCTNTCGCGAGCACTGGTNGCTAAAACTTCNTTTAGATCCTTNCAAGCNTCCGCNANATTTTCAAANACTTNAGCNTNATCNAGAACTNTACCTGCACCAGCGGCCATNGCTAANGCTCTATCNGANAGATGATNTTCTNTNGGNCTNACNAGTCTCAANTTNAAGAANCCAAAATTTANCATNGCCCTNGCNGCTGCACCNATATTTTCNGCCATTTGNGGATTAACCAGTATGAANACNGGNTTNAACTTTTGCATTGANNTNTCCACATTTAAANCTAACGAANNTTTCTTANANANAGAAGAAAAAANAGTTGAACACNNATTAAGATTCCCATAAACCTTAANNACGNANNATTNTAAATTNTTTNAATTAAAAGAGTANATCAATGTCTAAAATNAAAGTAGAAAANACCNTNGTNGAAATGGATGGCGACGAAATGACCNGNATTATNTGGGATTTCATTAAAAATAAATTGATACTTCCNTACTTAGACATTCCNTTNGAATANTATGACCTNGGNATAGAGGAAAGAGATCGAACAGATGANAATGTTACAATTCANGCAGCCAATGCAACACTNAAACACGGAGTTGCTGTAAAATGTGCAACNATTACCCCAGACGAAGCAAGAGTTGAAGAATTTAATTTAAAGAAAATGTGGAAGTCGCCTAATGGAACAATCAGAAACATTTTAGGGGGNGTGGTCTTCAGAGCACCAATAATATGTAACAACGTGCCCCGGCTAGTTCCTGGCTGGACTAAGCCAATTGTTGTTGGCAGACACGCTTACGGTGACCAGTACAGAGCCACTGATTTTAAATTTCCTGGAAAAGGAAAATTAATTATGAAGTTTGTTGGTGAAGATGGAAAAGAAATTGAGCACGAAGTATTCGATGCACCGTCATCTGGAATAGCGATGGGAATGTATAACTTAGACCAGTCCATTATTGATTTTGCTAGAGCCTCAATGAACTATGGCCTGAAAATGAATTGGGATGTTTATCTTTCAACAAAAAATACAATTATGAAAACTTACGATGGAAGATTTAAAGATCTCTTTCAGGAAATTTACGAGAAAGAATTTGAGGGTCAATTTAAAAAAGCTGGGATAATTTATGAGCATAGGTTAATTGACGATATGGTCGCATGCGCTCTAAAATGGTCTGGAGGTTTCGTTTGGGCTTGCAAAAACTATGATGGAGATGTGCAATCTGATACCGTTGCACAGGGATTTGGGTCTCTTGGTCTTATGACAAGCCAATTAATGACACCTGATGGGAAAATAGTGGAAGCAGAGGCAGCTCATGGAACTGTNACAAGACACTTTAGAGCTCACCAAAGAGGAGAAGCTACATCTACAAACTCCATAGCCTCCATTTACGCTTGGACCGGTGGTCTTAAACACAGAGCAAAGCTTGATGAAAACTCAAAGCTAGCCACTTTCGCAGAAACTCTAGAAAGAGTAGTAATAGAGACAGTAGAAAAAGGAGATATGACTAAGGATCTCGCTATACTTGTCGGTAAAGAACAAAATTGGTTGTCAACAGAAGGGTTTCTTGAAAAGGTTAATTCAAATCTAGAAAATAAATTATCTGAAATAAACCTTTAATCACCAGATAGAGTACTATCTAAATATGATTTCAAGTGCAACAAAGCTTGATCAGACTGTTCAGGAAGAGTACCTCCGCCTTGAGCAAAATCAGGCCTACCTCCGCCACCCTTGCCTCCTGTTTTTGAGGATAGAATTTTAACCAGATCAACTGCTGAGACCCTTTCAACTAAAGTGTCAGAAATACCTACTGCTATCTGTACCTTGTTACCAACTTTTGATAAAAGTACGGCAATTACATTTTTATTGTGTTTCTTAATATTATCTACAAACACCCTTAAGTCCTTGCTAGGAATGTCTTTAACAACCTTCCCCGAAAAAATTATATTTTTACCTATCTTTTCAAGGTTTTGACTTTCTTGTTCCCCCTCGCCACTGATCAAAGCTCTATTTAGCTCAGAATTTTTTTGTTCCAGCCTTTTTTTCTCCTCCAAAAGACTATTAACTCTTTCAAATAAATTTTCTGTACTTACATTCAAGAGNGACGAAACTCTGTTATTCACAACTTGAATGTTTTCGATAAAGTCCACGACTTTTTTTCCTGTAACCGCTTCCAGTCTNCGTACCCCAGATGATGAGGCACTCTCTCCAATAATTTTCAAAAACCCAATATCACCAGTTGAGTTAACATGAGTACCACCACATAATTCTATTGAGAAATAATTTTCATCTTCTGGCGACATTTTAACAACTCTCACATCATCACCATACTTTTCGCCAAACAAAGCCCTTGCTCCTTGTTGTTTTGCTCTATCTAATTGCATTATCTCTGTAACAACTGGGGTATTTTCCCTNATCTGCTTATTAACCAGCTGCTCTACAAGAAAGATCTGTTCTTCTGTTACAGGCTTATCATGACTAAAGTCAAACCTAAGCCGATCAGCATTATTAAGGGAGCCTCTCTGAGCAACATGTTCTCCTACTATTCTTCTGAGTGCTTCGTGAACCAGGTGGGTTCCTGAGTGATTTCTTTTAATATCAAGCCTAAGATCTGTATTTATAAACTGCTCTAAATTATTTCCTACTTCAAAATAACCTTTCTGTACCTCAACAAAGTGTACAAAAATTTGCCCTACCCTTTTTGTATCTGTTACTTTACCTACTCCGCTAATACCTCGTATTTGTCCTTGATCTCCTACCTGGCCTCCAGACTCCCCATAAAAGCAAGTCTGGTTCATAACTATTACGCCAACTTCATCTTGAGATAATTTTTCTATATATTTTCCATCTTTTATAATCTTGGAAATCAGGCCCTGACTTTTCTCCCTTTCATAACCTAGAAATTCCGTAGCATCTTCTTTAGATCTTAAATCAGTCCATATTTTTTCCTCTGATTCGTCTCCCGATCCAATCCAAGATGCGCGTGCCTTATCACGTTGCTCTTTCATCTTCTTATCAAATGTTTCTATATCTACTTTTTTATTACTTTCTCTTAAAACATCTTCTGTTAAGTCTAATGGGAAACCATAGGTGTCATATAATTTGAAAGCTACCTCACCGGAAAAAAGTTTTTTATCTTCAAGAATAAGAAGCTCCTCATTCAATAGTTTTAAGCCCCTATCCAAAGTAAGCTTAAATCTTGTTTCTTCTTCCTTCAGAGAATTTTCGATAAGATTTTTTCTCTCAATAAGTTCAGGAAAGGCTTCACCCATTTGCTGTAGCAGGGACGGGAAAACTTTATAAAGATGAGGTTCCTCACAACCCAATAAGTGACAATGCCTCATGGCTCGTCTCATAATTCTCCTAAGCACATAACCCCTACCCTCATTAGAGGGCATGACTCCATCAGCAATCAAAAACGAAGCAGCTCTTAAATGATCAGATATTACCCTGTGATGGATATTCTTAACCCCATACGGGTCTGTATTAGAAAAATCAGCAGAGCTCTCGATAAGCTTTTTAAAAAGGTCAGTATCATAGTTATCATGTTTACCTTGTAAAACTGCTGCAATTCTTTCTAAACCCATTCCAGTATCAATAGATGGTTTTGGCAAATCAATCCTTTTGCCATCAGGCATTTGTTCATATTGCATAAAAACAAGATTCCAGATTTCTACAAAACGATCACCATCTTCATCAATAGATCCAGGAGGACCGCCAGATACAGACGGACCGTGATCATAAAAAATTTCTGAACAAGGACCACAAGGCCCTACAGGTCCCATACTCCAAAAGTTATCACTCGTAGAAATTTTAATAATCTTATCATCTGAGAGATTAGCACATTTTTTCCAAAGATTAATTGCCTCTAAATCTTCGTGAAAAACTGTTACTAGCAATTTTTCTTTAGGTAAATTAAATTCTTCTGTTAATAACTTCCATGCCAAACTTATTGCTTCTTCCTTGAAATAATCACCAAAGGAAAAGTTGCCAAGCATTTCAAAAAAAGTGTGATGTCTCGCCGTGTAACCAACGTTATCTAAATCATTATGCTTTCCACCTGCACGCACACATTTTTGAGATGTAACCGCTGTCTTTACTTTAGATTTTTCAATACCGGTAAAAAAATTCTTGAATTGTACCATTCCCGAATTTGTAAACATCAGAGTAGGATCGTTATCTGGTACAAGAGACGAACTTTTAATTATTTCGTGATCATTCGTTTTAAAAAAATTAACAAATGTTTCCCTTATATCTTTTAAAAGCATCAGTAATCCAAAGTAGTTTTTTTACTGATCCTAACATACAGCTTTTTAAAAGTTTTTAAACTCTATAATAACAAAATTTACTCAGCTTGATCCTGTGCATCCTCCACTATTTCGTCATCATTAATACTGTAAGATTTTCTTATCTTTTCTTCTATTTCATTACAAATGTTTTCGTTTTCTTTTAAATATATTTTCGCATTTTCTCGACCTTGCCCTATACGTTCATCTCCATAAGAAAACCAAGCACCCGATTTTTCAATTATTCCCTCTTTAACGCCAAGATCTATAATTTCACCTGTCTTTGAAATGCCTTCACCATACATAATATCAAATTCAACTTGCTTAAAAGGTGGTGCAACTTTATTTTTAACAACCTTTACTCTTGTCGAATTTCCTACAATTTCATCTCTATCTTTTAATGCACCAATTCTACGAATATCTAGCCTTACTGAGGAATAGAATTTTAGTGCATTTCCACCTGTTGTTGTTTCTGGACTCCCAAACATTACGCCTATTTTCATTCTGATTTGGTTTATAAAAATTACCATGCAGTTAGATCTACTAATTGATCCAGTAAGCTTACGCATTGCCTGGCTCATTAACCTAGCTTGAGCACCCACTTGGGCATCCCCCATATCCCCTTCCAGTTCCGATCTGGGCGTCAATGCCGCAAC
>NZSE01000022.1 GCA_002703515.1 Paracoccaceae bacterium
TATTCCAGCAGTTTTTGCATTTTCAGATGGTCAACCCGTTGATGGTTTTATGGGAGCTAAAACTGAACCTGAAGTAGAAAAATTTTTTGAGGCACTTATTAAAAAGTTTTCAAAAAATAATTCTAGCTTTTATGAAGAAATCAACAATTTTCTCCTGGAGGAAAGATTTGAAGAGGCTAAATCAGCTGTGGTAGAGATAATAAAGACTAACCCATCGGCAGAAAATTACTCTTTATTAATTAGGTCAATTATTGGATTAGGTGACCTTAAAGAAGTACAGCAAGTAATAGAAAGTTTAACACCAGAGTTACTCAAAGATACCAATGTAAAGAACGCCATTTCATCATATGAGCTCATTAAAAATAATAAAATAGAAGGCAGCAAAGAAGATACATTGGATAAAATAAAAGAAAACCCCTCTGACTTAGACTCAAAGATAGATTATTCTAAAATCCTTTTTAATGAGAATAATTTCGCTGAGTGTATAGACGTTCTTTTAGAGATATATAAAAAAGATAAAGAATGGAAAGACGGCTATGCCAAGAAACAGCTACTATCAATTTTTGAGCATCTTGGTAGCGAGAACGAGCTTTCCAAAAAAGGGCGAAGAGCGCTTACATCCCTAATTTTTGTTTGAGAAATTTATGGAAAAATTACCAAAAAACATACCCCTCTTTCCTTTGCCTGGCGCACTGCTATTACCTAATAGCAGACTTCCACTAAATATATTTGAACCGAGATACATTAATATGGTTGAAGATGCTCTTGCTACTAAGCATAGACTAATAGGAATGATACAGCCTATAAAAATAAATACTGGAGCCAACCTAAATGAAGCAAACAAGTACCAAAAAGTCGGTTGTGCCGGTAGGATTGTTTCATTTACCGAGACAAATGACGGAAGATACCTTATTACTCTGGAAGGCATCTCAAGATTTAAATTTACTAGAGAGATTGATCATAAAATGCCATACATTTTATCTGAAATTGATTGGGGTTTTTATACAAATGATCTTGTACCATTCGAAGGAATAAATAGCTTTGATAGAGGTGGATTTTTAGAGATTTTGAAAAAGTATCTGGATAACGCGCAAATAGCATCTGACTGGGAGGTTCTCAANAAAGCTAGTGAAGAGGTTCTTGTGAATTCTTTATCAATGCTTTGCCCTTTTGAGCCTGAGGAAAAGCAGGTGCTATTAGAGGCTGAAACAATTGTGAAAAGACTTGACGTATTGGTAACATTGATGAAATTGTCATCCGAAAATGACGTTGAGAGTCGGTATGTCCAATAAAAAAGAAAATGATTTCAATACTAATCTTACAAGGCTGTTGGTTTGCCCGATCAGCGGTGGAGCCTTACACTATGACAAAAATGAGAATTATCTTATCTCAAAAGTAGCTAAATTGAAGTTTCCNGTTAGAGACGGGGTGCCCATACTTTTAGTAACTGAATCGAAGCCTATTTTTAGTGACTAAAAAGTCGTCTTTTTGTAAAAATCATCGACATATTTAATCTGTCAGCANCCTNAACTACATTTTCATCGTTTATTGATCCTCCTGGCTGAATAATACACGTAATTCCATTTCTTGAGGCCAGTTCAATCGAGTCCGGAAATGGAAAAAANGCGTCAGAAGCCATACAATTNGTCAAAGNCTTTTTATCTTTTAAATATCTTTTTTCNANAGCTTTTGAGTTNTTGAGTGCAAGTTTCACACTTCCCACCCTATTTGTCTGACCNGTTCCAATTCCTGTTACGCAAAAGTTTTTACCAACAACGATAGCGTTTGATTTTACGTGTTTAACTATCTTCCATAGGAAAACTAGGTTATTAAGATCTTTCTTGCTCGGTTTTCTTTTTGTAACTACTTTTATTTCCTCTTGATTGGATTTACTCAANGATGTTTCTTGAACAAGGTACCCCCCTAATACCGACCTAATCTCCTCTTTATCTAAGAGAGCTCCATCAAATTTATTTANTTCTACGATTCTAATATTCTTTTTTAAACTNAGTGTTTTAATAGCTTGTCTAGTGAATTTTTTAGCGATTATCACTTCAGTAAATATACTAAGTATTTTTTTTGCTAATTTCTCATCAACTTGTTTGTTTACAGCAACAATCCCTCCAAAAGCAGATACAGGGTCTGTATTAAGGGCTTTTTTATATGCGCCTAAAATGTTGTTATCAACTGNTACTCCACAAGGATTNCCATGTTTNATAATCACACANGATGATTTTTTATAGTCTTCAAGCTCACATAATATTTTGTAAGCTGCTGTGGAGTCTATAAGGTTGTTGTAAGATAGAGTTCCCTGTAAAATATTCACCGATTGTTTTGTTTTTGTTTCTATATGAGGACTGTTTAAATATATNGCGCTTTGATGCGGATTCTCTCCATACTTCAGATCCTGTATTGATTTTCCACCAAAGACCCGGCTTCTCAGAGGTTTAGACTGCTTTTTTGACAGAAACCAACCTGTTATTAAATGATCGTAATAGGAAGTTTGGGAAAATGCTTTTCCAGCAAAAAACTCTCTTGTTTTNNNGCGGGTACAGCCTTTGAACATTGTCAGTTCTTTCTTCAACTCGATATAATCTTTTGTATCAGAGATAATCATTACATGATCAAAGTTTTTAGCAGCGGCTCTCATCAAAGCCACACCTCCTATGTCGATATTTTCAATTATATTTTTTNTAGAGGCGTTTCCTCTTAAAGTAGTTTCAAATGGATAAAGATTGACAACAACTAGGTCTATAGCTTCCGAGTCCATTTTTTTTAACTCTTTGGTGCTAACAGCATCATTTCTATCAAATAGTATTGGAGCATGAACTTTTGGATGAAGTGTTTTTACTCGACCATTTAGGATCTCGGGAAATCCTGTCAAATCACTGACCTCTGTAACTCTTAAACCTNCTTTTTTTAAGTAGCGTGCTGTTCCCCCAGTGGAGACAAGGTCTATACCTAAACTTTCTAAAAATTTTGCTAAATCATTTAAATTATCCTTGTCACTTACACTTATTAATGCCCTTCGGATCGGTATTGTTCCTGATTTCAATCAATAAACTCCTCTATTTTCCAATTAATTTTACTATCGCTTTGTTCCACGTTTTTTTCAATTACTAGTCTTGTTATTTCTTGAGGCTCAAAAAAATTACCTATGTAAGTTGACTTTTCGAAGCTCAACTTTCCACCTTTATATGAAAAAAACATTTTTTTATCACCTGGGATTTCTAACAAAACTCCGCCTCTCTTTTTTGTGCAAATTATCGAAGGATGCAAGTGAAAATAAATAGAAAAAGAAGCTTCTATTAAATTCCTTTTGGGGTCCCCATCAGAGATCACGACATCATTTCCTATCAAACAATTTTTTACTAAATCCATAGAAAGTTTTCTATTAATGGATACCCCATAATCTTTTTTATATGCGTCATGAGATAACTCTACAATTTTCTCAGTGATGGAGCGCTCAAAGTTCATTTTAGTATTTCTAGGTCCGTCCTTTATATAATAATAAGAGTTATTTCTTGAAAAAGGTTTTTTTCCAAAGGAACATTGCGATTTTTCATTAAGCAACAAAACATTGTGTGCCTTTGAACTTTGGCAATATTTCCTATACTGGTGCCCAAACTTGCTACCACCACCACAGTTAACAAAAATAGGCTTGGGTCCATAATATAACTCAAATGATGAAAAGCCTGCATGAGCTACTCCATCTCTTTTTCCATAAAGTGGGGGAATAGTGTCAATGATCATTAGCAGTCTAGCTCCATTAACTCGCTTGAAACCTAGGTTGCTGACTTCATCACCTCCGCTATACTTTTTTATTTCTCCAAGAAGCTTTACATATTTATTATAATCTCCCAAACAACCTCCATGCGCACTAACTAGGTTACCGTTACCAAATTGCAAATACCTTAAAGAGGAGCCAAATAAATATGATATTTTTCTTAATTTTTTTTCCTCTATTGAGATTTCGTGACTCTCTATTTTTTTTTGAATTTCAATTGTTTCCAGTAAATAAAAAAATACTATTGATAACTCTTCAGGGTTTCTTATTTGGCAGTTTTTTACTTTATTTTTATATATTGTCAGTAGTTTTATCATATGCCTTATAACTCTTTTTTTCTTTTTATTACTGAAATTTAAGGCATAGACACACAAAACCAAACTGTGACAAATGGCAAGTCTATCTAAAATATTGAATGAAAGATTTTTGTAGCAAGTTAAGAACAAATAGTCATTTTTTAATATCTTATTTACTTTGTTTAATTGTATTCCGTTACTGATGATTTCTAAGTATGAAAAATTTCTTACCAACGCAGCTATTCTTGCAGAACTTGATTGTACATTCTTGTTCAAACGGTTTATGGGAAAGGCATCTATCCATGATCGAACTATCTCTCTGGAGCTTTGGTTATTAATAACCGCAAGATCATTTAGCCATGAAAANCCATCAATTCCAACTTCAACCTCGTCAGAAAAGGGTAAAATGCGCCAAGGATTATCGGTCTTAATATCCAGAACGACATTACCAAATAAATTTATTTTTTTTAAAAGGTTATGGCCAATCTCTATNTTACCAATTTTTGAATTAGGTAGTTCATTTGAAATTACTAATCGTGTTTGGTTCGAAAATATTCGCGCAAACTGCCTTGATATGTTAAGNAATAATTTTTCTAAACATANAAGCACTAACTCTTTTATAAAAAACCACATTTAATTATTTTTTCCCTTAAGTTGCAAATATGCAAAATAAAAACCTTCAGTCCCTCCTATGNNNTCCTCAAAAAAAGGCATTATTCTTATCCCCNTGTCTTTACCTATTTCAAAACCATCTTTANANAAATGGGGTNCTCCTTTTGGCTTAACTGCTCTAAATTTGTCATGTTTTNCTAAAAATAGATTTATTTGGTTCTCTCCCTCCTCTTTTTGGAGCGAGCAAACAGAATAAATTATAAAACCATTATCTTTAAGCCAACCAGAACAAAGATCTAACATTTTTTTTTGTGTATCTAATAATTCTTCTAGCTTATCAAGTGGGTTGAGAAATTGAAGGTCAGGATTTTTTCCGAGGGTACCAGTGGCTGTGCATGGCGGATCTAAAAGAATAATATCAAAAAGTTTTTTTGGCTTGTATTGCAACACATCTGTACAAATTAATTCCAAATCGTATTTCAATCTATCCAAATTTTCCTTCATCAATTTTAGCCTTTTCTCAGACTTATCGATAGAAGTCAAAATTGCTCCCTGATCGGCTAACTGAAAAGACTTTCCCCCAGGAGCACAACAAACATCTAAAACATATTTTCCCTTAAAATCCATTGGTGCTATTTTTACAGGCAAAGATGCAGCTAAACTCTGTACCCACCATTCTCCAGAGCGATAACCTTTGGTTTCTATGAGACTAACATTTTTAGAAAATCTAAAATGAGACGTACTTACAGATGATCCTTTGAATTTTTCAAAATAATTTTCTTTTCTCACACTGTTTCTTATATATGTGTCAATATTGGGAGGCTTAGAAAATATCTTTTCTACTCTTTTCACACTATCTAAACTGTATTGATCTGATAGAACTTTAAGTAATTTTTTTTCAAACAAAAATAAGGGCTGAAGAGAGTTTTTGTTCCACTCTGAAAATCCAAGATGTATGTAGTACCTTAATTTATCTGTGCTATGTTTAGTCCTTTCAAACAGGAGTGCTAAATCTGAATACTTTTTCAAAACCGTTTCTTGTCTCACGTTTCTGACCAAAATATCTGTTAGAGCCAGCCGAAGAAGACACAAAAGCTCGACCCTTATCCTTCCCTTTTTTCTACTGCTTATTAGAGGATCTAGATAAATGGTGTATCTTAATGCATTTTGTACCAGATCGTTACATTTAGCTCTATCTGAACTGGAGAGGGTAGAATATTTTACTGCCTTTGACGCCTTTGACTTTCTTATAGAGATATTTTTTTTGAAAACATTAAGAATTATAAAGTAGGCTGTAATCAAAATTTTATCTTGCGAATTTTTTTTATTTAAAGATTTTCTCATACTAGGAAATTTTGATTTTTATTTTTTTGATATTATATATGTTTCGTAAAAAATTTTTAATGTTTAATAGTCAGTAGAAATGACCGATAAAGAGAGAGAAACCAAACAAGCTAAAAGAGCTTTGGAAGAAGCTAAGAAAAGGCATTCTTGTAAAAATGCAAGTCTTGAAAAAATGCCGGTCGAAAAAAAAGGACGTGGGGGGCTTGAGCCCACAAGATATGGTGACTGGGAGGTCAAAGGTATAGCTTCGGACTTTTAAAATATCAATTTACTATTGTCTTGAAAATAAAAACATTGTATACACTGCGAATATTTGCTTTTGGTTTTGGGCTTCTAAGCCCTTTTTTTTTGGAGTCTTTCATTGCTAAATTTAATCGCAAACACAAGCATAGAGAAAAAGATATATAAAGCACTCGAAACCTTTGTTTTTGATAAAAAATTGAGAATAGTTAAGATTCTATTTCAAAAAGCAAAAGAGTTTAAATTATCTATTTTTCTAGATAAAAAATATGGGAAACTAACAGTCGATGAATGCGCTGATCTTTCTAGGGAAATAAAATCTCTTTTGGATATTGAAAATTTTATAGAAAGTCCTTTTAGATTAGAGGTATCGTCTGCTGGAATAGATAGATACCTTTCGTCATTGGATGATTTTATAAAGTATCGAAACTATAATGTTAGGATTAAAAGTGAGAATAAAACAAGAAGAGGAAAGTTAATTAACAATAGTCCAGATTCGCTCACCTTATCTAACAAATATGGAGTGAAAGACATCTCTTTATCTAGTGTTTTAGATGTTAAATTAGATTTACAGGGAATGTCTTTAAAAACTATAAAAGAAATGGAGTTTAAATGAATATTTCATCTGGAAGTGGAAATGAGCTCATTCAAATAGCCGATGCCGTGGCTAAAGAAAAATTAATTGACCCAAAGCTAGTTATCGAAGCGATGGAAGAAAGCCTGGCCAAAGCTGCTAAATCAAAGTATGGGCAGGAATATGATATAAGAGCGGCAATTGAATCAAGATCTGGGACAGTGACGATGTCAAGATTCCGGAGAGTTGTTGAGCAAGTTGAAAACCATTTCACAGAGATTAATGAAGCTGATGCTAAAAAAATTAATCCAGATGTTAAAATAGATAATTATATAGAAGAGCAGTTACCACCTATGGATTTTGGTAGAATAGCAGCCCAAGCAGCCAAGCAAATAATTGTTCAAAAAGTAAGGGAAGCTGATCGTGCGAGACAGTATGAAGAATATAAGGACAAGGTGGGACAGATTATAAACGGTCAAGTAAAGAGAGTGGAATACGGTAACGTAATAGTAGACTTAGGAAGAGCCGAAGCAATATTGAAAAGAGATCAATTAATTAGAAGAGAGGTTCTGCGAGTGGGTGATAGGGTAAGAGCTTACATAAAAGAAGTTAAAGAAGACACACGAGGGCCACAAATTTTTCTTTCTAGAACAAATTCTGAATTTTTAGTAGAACTATTTAAAATGGAGGTACCTGAAATCTATGACGGTATAATTGATATAAAGACGGTTTGCCGCGATCCCGGAAGTAGAGCAAAAATTGGTGTCTTGTCCCACGATAATTCTATAGACCCTGTTGGAGCTTGNGTAGGAATGAGAGGAAGCAGAGTTCAAGCTGTAGTAAATGAGCTTCAGGGAGAAAAAATTGACATCATCCCTTGGAATGATGACGCTCCTACTTTCCTTGTTAACGCACTTCAACCTGCTGAAGTTAGTAAAGTAGTTTTAGACGAGGATGCAAAAAGGATAGAAGTTGTNGTTCCCAATGATCAACTTTCTTTAGCGATTGGTCGTAGAGGGCAAAATGTTAGGCTTGCAAGTCAGTTAACTGAATATGACATTGACATCTTGACCGAAGAAGATGAATCACAAAGACGGCAAGAAGAGTTCAACGAAAGATCAAATCTTTTTATGGAGCACCTAAACGTCGATGAAATGGTTGCTCAGCTTCTTGTNTCTGAAGGNTTCTCTACAATGGAGGAGGTTGCTTATGTNGAGCCTAGCGAAATTAGCTCAATAGACGGCTTCGACGATGAAACCGCGAATGAACTTCAAGAAAGAGCAAAAGACTATTTGGAAAATATTAATAAAAAATCGTTAGATTTTGTAAAATCTAATGGAATTGAAGATGATCTCTTACAGTTCGAGGGGTTAAGCCCACAAATGTTGGAGGCTTTAATTAAAGACGGAATAAAATCTCTCAAGGATTTCGCCACATGCGCAGACTGGGAGTTAGCTGGTGGGTATACGACTGTTGATGGAAAAAGAGTNAGGGACGAGGGTCTTCTTGAACAATNTGANCTATCAATNTCTGAGGCTCAACAACTTATNATGAAGGCTAGAGAAATGCTAGGATGGGTCACGAANGAAGAGTCTGAAGAGATAATNANATCTCTTGATNAATNATAAAAAATTAAAGAATATTGCTGGTATTTAATAAAAAAAATTTCTTAGATAGAGATGATCTTAACGAAGATGATTTTATAAAGATATCATTATCCCCTGATAACATTTTAGTCCCAGATCTACACAATAACCTGCCCGGAAAATCTGTTTGGCTTCCAGCTAATAAGTCTATTATAACTGACATTTTAAAAAAGGAAGACTTGAAAACATACTTTGGTATGCCAGCTCAATTGACTTCAGATTTTAGCGATCTGATTGAAAAGATGCTCAGAAAGAAAATTCTTAACAGTGTTTCGTTGACAAAAAAAGCAGGCAGTTTGTCTATAGGCATGGATGCAATAAAAGCTCAGCTAATAGATAAAAAACACTGTTTGATAATTACAGCTAAGGGTGCAAAAAGCTTGCCGAGAAACTCAGTTTTTACATGTAAAAGCGTTTCGTGCTTTGAAAACTTGTTTGATGAAATAGAATTGGAACAAAGCACAGGTAAGCATAAAGTCAAATACGTCGGTATTTTTTCTAAAAGTTTTAAAAAAACTATTCAAGTTGACTTAAATAAACTAAAAGGTTTTATAAATAACCATTAATTAATAGTGATTGCAATGACCGATAGTGAAAACAAAGAAAGTAAATCAAAAGTGTTGGGACTTAAAGGCGGAACTAATACAGTTCGGCAAAGCTTTTCGCACGGTAGATCAAAATCCGTTGTAGTAGAAACAAGAAAGAAAAAACTTCTAATCACAAAAAAAGTTCCTGTGGTTGAAGAAGATGAAAAAAATTCTTTAGCGAAAATTGAAAGTAATGAAAACGATGAAATATTAAGGAGAAAAAGGGCTATTGAAGCTTCCAAAGCAGAGGAAAAAAAGTTACTGGAGCAGAAGCAGACTAGAGAGAGTCAGAAATCTAATGAAAAAGAAACGAAACCTTTAGAGGTTATAGATAAAGTAAACAATACTGAAAATATAAATTTAGAAATACCAGAATCAGTTGGGTCAAAAAAGAGAACGAAAAACGAGACTAATCAAAAAACTTCGTATGATAGCAAGGCAAAAGAAACTGGGGACAAACCAAACTTTAAATCAACAAAGTTAAACGAAAACAAGAGAAGATCTGGCAAGATTACTATTACACAAGCTTTAGGAGATGATGGAGGTCGCCAACGGTCTATAGCTTCTCTGAGAAGAAGACAAGAAAAAGAAAAGCGACAACAATTAGAAAGCTCTTTGGAAAGAGAAAAAATTATAAGAGACGTTCAAATACCAGATACTCCTCTAACTGTGCAAGAGCTAGCGAATAGAATGGCAGAACGGTCTGCTGACTTAGTAAAAAAACTCATGACGAACGGGATAATGGTTACAAAAAACCAAGCTATAGATACAGATACCGCTACTTTATTAGTTGAAGAGTTTGGTCACCGCCCGATAAGAGTGTCTGATTCTGACGTCGAAGACGTTATAATAAATATTGATGATAATAACGAAGAAGTAAAATCTCCAAGACCTCCCGTTGTTACAATAATGGGTCATGTTGATCATGGTAAGACTACGTTGCTGGATACTCTTAGAAAAACAAATATTGTTTCTAGTGAGGCTGGAGGAATAACACAACACATAGGCGCTTATCAAATTACAGTAGACAAAAACCAAAAGCTAACATTTCTAGATACCCCTGGCCATGAAGCATTTAGCACTATGAGGTCTAGAGGGGCAACTATTACTGATATTGTGGTTTTGGTTGTTGCTGCGGATGACAGTGTNAAGCCACAGACAATTGAAGCAATAAATCATGCTAAAGAAGCAAAGGTTCCAATGATTGTTGCGATAAACAAAATAGACAAGGAGGGATCTGATCCAAACAAGGTAAGGACAGAACTTTTACAACATGGAATAATNGTTGAAAGCATGTCTGGGGATGTTCTTGAGGCAGAAGTATCTGCAACAAATGGAACNGGCTTAGAAAAATTGCTTGAAAACATAATACTACAAGCTGAATTATTGGAGCTNAAATCCAACGAAGATAGGCCAGCGGAGGGAACAGTAGTTGAAGCAAAGCTGGATATGGGGCGTGGGCCGGTAGCCACAGTCTTAGTTCAGAAAGGTACTTTGAAAAAGGGCGATATTTTTGTTGTAGGTCAACAATGGGGTAAAGTAAGAGCGCTATTCAACGATAAAAAAGACAAAATAGATTTTGCCCTACCATCGACACCTGTAGAAGTTTTGGGTTTAAACGGAACTCCTGAAGCTGGAGATATACTAAATGTTTTGCCGAGTGAAGCTAAGGCAAGAGAGATTTCAGTATACAGGGAACAAAATTTAAAAAACAAAAAAAATACCGTGGGAATGGGTTCTTCGCTCGACCAGTTGTTAGCTAAAGCTAAAGAAGACGAGAAATTATCTTTTCTTCCAATTATTATTAAAAGCGACGTTAGGGGGTCTGCTGAGGCTATTGTCCAAGCGATGGAAAAAATAAAAAGTGAAGAGGTTGAGGTTAGAGTCGTTCATTCAGGAGTAGGAGCTATAACAGAAAGTGATATTACCTTGGCATTATCATCTAATTCCATAATCATAGGGTTTAATGTGAGGGCAAATACCGCCGCAAGAGAAAACGCTTCTCAAAAAGAAATTGATATAAGGTATTACTCGGTAATATATGATCTTGTAGACGACATAACCAAGGCAGCAGAAGGACTACTTTCCCCAGAAATAAGAGAAACATTCATTGGTTATGCAAAAATACTTGAAGTGTTCAAAATAACTGGGGTTGGAAAGATCGCGGGTTGCTTAGTAACAGAAGGGCACGCCAAAAGAGATGTTGGAGTTCGCCTTCTAAGAGAGGATGTAGTCATCCATACAGGAAAACTAAAAACCCTTAAAAGATTTAAAGATGAAGTTAAGGAAGTACAGTCTGGCCAAGAATGCGGAATGGCTTTTGAGGCCTATGAAGATATAAGGAAAGACGATGTTATAGAAATCTTTACCACTCAGGAAGTGGCGAGAACATTGAACTGACTTAATTATGACTAATATGCATGGAACAACGATAGTTGGTGTCAGAAAGAACCGAAGTGTAACAATTGCGGGAGACGGTCAAGTAAGCNTGGGTAATACAATTATCAAAGGCACCGCACAGAAAATTAGGTCTATTAAAAATGAGGGTTACGAGGTAATAGCTGGATTTGCAGGTTCAACCGCTGACGCTTTTACACTTATAGAAAGACTAGAAGAGAAGCTTGAAAAATACCCTGGCCAATTATCAAAAGCATCAGTAGAGCTGGCGAAGAATTGGAGAACTGACAAGTATTTACGGAATTTAGAGGCTATGATGATAGTTTCTGATGGAGTAGAACTTTTAATAATAACCGGGTCCGGTGATGTATTAGAACCCGAAAACNATATTGCATCTGTCGGTTCAGGCGGAAATTTTGCCTTGGCTGCTGCTCGAGCCTTATACGATGAGAATAAGAGTTCAGAAGAAATTGCTGTAACGGCGATTAACATTGCTTCAGAAATATGTGTTTTCACCAATGATAAGGTAAAATACCTAACCTTGAATTCGAAATAATATGTTAAAAAACCTAACCCCAAAACAGATAGTAAAAGAACTAGATAGATTTATTATAGGTCAAGAAGAGGCTAAAAAATCTGTTGCAATTGCATTGAGAAATCGCTGGAGGCACCAACAATTAACCGATGACATTAAAGAAGAAATATACCCAAAAAATTTACTTATGATCGGTCCTACTGGTGTTGGAAAAACAGAAATTTCTAGGCGCTTGTCTAAATTGGCAAATGCCCCATTTTTAAAAGTTGAAGCAACAAAATTTACTGAAGTAGGTTATGTTGGTAGAGATGTCGAACAAATTATTAGAGACCTTTTAGAAAACGCGATCATTTTAGTGAAAAAAGAAATGAGCGAGACTTTTTATGAAAAAGCAAAAAACGAAGCTGAAAACGTCGTTCTGAAATATTTAGCAGGAGAAGAAGCTAGAGAAACAACTAAAGATTCGTTTAGGAAAAAATTAAGAGACGGTCTTTTAGATGACAAGGAAATAGAAATAGAGGTATTTGAGAAAGGCAGCTCTCTTCCTAGTATAGACTTACCAGGCTCTGCAACTGGCTCTATGAGTGTAATGAACTTGAGTGATATTTTTGGGAAAGGTTTCGGGTCAGTTAAGAAAAAGAAAAAGATAAGGGTTAGAGAAAGCCACAAAATACTTATTGATCAGGAAATGGAAAAGCTTTTAGATAACGAAATTATACAACTTGAGGCTAAAAAAAGAGTAGAGCAAACTGGTATAGTCTTCATAGATGAGATAGATAAAGTTTGTACTAACTCTAAATCTAAATCTGCTGAAGTTAGTAGAGAAGGGGTTCAAAGAGACTTGTTACCATTGATTGAGGGAACTAATGTGAGCACGAAATATGGTCCGATAAAAACAGACCAAATTCTTTTTATCTGCTCAGGAGCCTTCCATTTATCAAAACCATCTGACCTTCTNCCAGAGTTACAAGGCCGCCTTCCCATAAGAGTGCAATTAAATCCATTAAAAAAAGAGCATTTTAAAAAAATACTGACCGATACCGATAACAGTCTCACTAAACAATATATTGCTTTAATTGAGACNGAGGGAGTTAACTTAGTTTTTAGTGATGACGGTATTGAGANGATATGTTCGTTAGCTGAAGAAGTTAACTTTAACGTGGAAAATATTGGTGCAAGAAGGCTACATACAATTTTGGAGAAGGTACTCGANAACATTAGTTTCGATGCTCCTGATTTGAATGGGAAAACAATGGTAGTGAATGAAAAACTTGTTGAGGAACACGTAGGTAGCCTATCTAAAAAAGCTGATTTAAGAAAGTATGTTCTATAATTTTTTAAGGAACAAATAGTAAGCCCCAGTTCCTCCATGCTTATCTAGTGCTTTTGAGATATATTGAACCTTATCATGNTAAAAGCGATCNGAGANCCATCTGGTAATCTCGCTGTTTATAGTTTTTATTTCTCCATGAATATTTGGTTTTGAATTTTTTCCCTTCCCAGTTATTACCAGTAAAAACCGCTTTTTAAGTCGTAAGCTGTCATCAACAAAAATCTTTAGCTTTTTTTCGGATTCTTTAAGTGAAAGACCATGAAGGTCTATCTTTCTTTCAATGCTAATCTTCCCACTTTTTATTCGTCTAAGTTTATTCTTCTCTANATCGATACCGATTTTGGGTGAACTCAGTTCAATAAAATTCTTTATGTTGCTGTTTTTTAAAACGGGTTCATCTCTTCTATCTANATAAGTNNNAACTTNTTTAACTTCTCTTACGATAGGNNTTTTANTTNTTTGAATGTTTAGCTTTNCGCCACNTCNNCTAGAGNTTTTTTTTATGTTGTTCTTTAGTACAAAGTCTTCCCATAAATCATGATCTATATTCTTTTCTCTTTCTGTTTTTTTTTTTCATAGGGTAGATTTTAAAAGCCAAATTGGTGTTTTTTCAGAAAGGTTTTTAGTGAAAANCCAGGTNTCTTTTTGCTTTTTTATTTCATCTGGATGACCTTCAACGATATTTCCTTTGCTGTCTTTCACTACAGTTGTTATTTCGGATTTAAATGTTAACGTTACATCAGCAATTTTTGTTTTTTGACTAAAAGTAGCATTAATTATTCTTATATCTCTCATCCCTATGAACTTTGCATCTACTACAAACCCATCCTTTTTCCTTTTATCTATAACAGACTTAAAACTTTGTAATACTTTCTTTTCTAGGAGATTCTTCAGTTTTTCCAAGTCTCCCTTTTCAAAGGCCATCAAGA
>NZSE01000023.1 GCA_002703515.1 Paracoccaceae bacterium
CTTGAGCGCTTAATTTCTCATTTTACGTCAGGCACCAAATTTGTGATTGGGATTAACTTTGATCACTACCACTCAAAAGGCTTTGAAAAACAGCTCAAATCCCTAATTGAGCTGAATATTATTGGTTGCTTTGAGTTGAATGAAGTAAAAGTTTATAATAAAGATAATGAGAGTCTTAACATAAAAAACAGTAAAGCCTGTGTTTGTTTGTTTTCCAAAGCTTAATACAAAAAAATTTACATTAATCAATCAAAATAGAGTTGAATTGCCCTATTTGAACAAAATCGATTAAGAGAAAAATCTTTTTCTCAGCAACATAAATACTATTTTTTTAACTCCAAGGATATGGACTGTTAGATACAGGATGTAGGTTGCCCTTTTGATATCGCGCAAATCGAAATGGTTCTAATAATTCCTGCGGCTCCCCTAAAATTTCATCAGCAATTAAATGACCAACTCCAATCATTTTCCACCCATGGTTTGAGTCTGCAACAATAGTAACATTCTCACAAAAGTGGTCAAAAATTGGAAAGCTGTCTGGAGTAAAACATCCAAGTCCACCAGAAGGTTCTTTATGATATTGCGGCATTGATCCTTCGAAGCGCTTATGACAATGAGCAAGAGCTGAAACCCACATGTGAGCAAATTCTCTACTTGAAACGAATTCAGGACTAGAAGGACCATAAGGATCTACTGCAACTTGGTCTACAGGCGTAGAAACTTTGTAAGGTGATGCTCCACCCTGTATGCCCTTGAAATGCCAATCTGGCTTATAATAGATCCCCCACATTTCATCTGTGATTATACTTCCATCAACATCCGATTTTAGAGGGGCTTCAGTATCAACATGTAATACTGGTGGCATCTCTCCATTATTTGTTAATAATACTTCTGGCTTTACCCTAAGAACACCCTCTTCAAGTTGCCAATACCGCCACATATCAACATTTTTATGCACGTGACCTTCTGCCCCTTTTATATTTATTTTTTTTGGAAGCCCCANAAANTCCCAAAAATCTCTAATCCAAGGNCCTACAGCNACAACGACATGCTCACAAGTAATTTTTCCTTTATCCGTNTCNACAANAGAGATTGCTTNTGNGATATTATTNGTAAAAAAACCTTTNACTTCTACTCCGGCAANTATTCTTACACCTAAAGCCTCTATTTTTTTTGCCAATGCNTACATTGTCTTTGTTTGATTGGAATACCCACCTTTTTTTTCATGTAAAACNGATGTTATACCTTTAGCTTGCCAGTCAGAAAAAAATTCTAGCATATATTTTTTTGATTTCTCTGCCCCCTCAATAAATTCACTATCATATCCAATAGTTTGTTGCTCCTCAAATATCTGTGCGACATCACTTCTCATCGACTCACTTGATATCTGCATGTAGCCAACTGGGTGATAATGAAGANCTTCTNAATTGGACTCCCATATATCGACCGAATGTGCCATTAACTTTCTCATAGCGGGTTGATAGTAATTATTTCTAACCACACCACATGCAACTCCTGACGCTCCAGCTGCTACACCAGATTTATCAATGACAACAATATTGCCCTCTACAACTTCACCTTTTGATTTTAGTCTTGTTGCAAGACCCCATGCAGTTGATAATCCATGAATTCCAGCACCAATTATTAAGTACCTGACATGCGAAGGTATCNCCATTTTTATCCTAATATTTAAGTCCAGAGCCCATCACTAATATCAGCCCTGAGTCCCANTCCTTTGTCTTAAGTTAATACTAATACTGAATATAAATTTTCCTAGAATATTTTTAGACATTTTCATATACTTTGCCTTTAAATTAAATNTCNCATGGAGATCTTATGTGTTCTGATTTATCAAAAGTAACCCTGCCAATATCTGAAGCTACCGGCTTGCCAAATTCACATTATATCGATGAACAGGTGTTCCAAAAAGAAAAGGAGTGTCTGCTATATAATAACTGGACAGGGGTGGCTTTTGAACATGACGTAAAATGTCCAGGTGATGCTTTGCCTGTTAATTTATTAGGTTTCCCTCTTCTAATTGTCAGGGATCANAACAATAAAATAAGTGTTTATCAAAACGTATGTCGTCACAGAGGAATGATATTAGTTCAAGAGAAAAAGAATATAAGAGGGACTATTAGATGNCCTTATCACTCATGGAGCTACAATCTTGATGGTAGTTTGCGTGCGACACCGCATGTTGGGGGTCCTGGACATAATCACCACAAAGACCTGAAAAAGAATAATCTCGGTCTCAAAAAGATTCAATCTTATGTTTTTCTTGGTGTTATTTTTGTGAANATTTCAAATTCAGCAGAGCCATTTGAAAAAACCAATCGATCACTTATGTCCAGATGGAATGAATTTAACAAGCCACTTTTCTATTGCGAAAATTATAGCTCTTTCCAATTAGAGCTTAAGTGCAATTGGAAATTGGCTGTAGAAAATTATTGTGAAAGTTATCATCTACCATGGGTNCACCCTGAATTAAATGTGGTGTCTAAACTAGAGGATCATTACAATATTGAAATCAAAAACCAATTTTCAGGGCAAGGTTCTTTCCGTTATAAGCAAATAAGTGATAATGGGAAGGTATTTGCTGATTTTGAGAATCTCTCAGAGGCATGGGAAAAAGGNGCTGAGTACATCGCACTTTATCCAAATGTCTTGCTAGGNGTCCATCGAGACCACGTTTTTTCGGTAATATTAGAACCAATTTCAAAAGATCATACATTTGAGCATGTAAGTATATTTTATGCCAATTCTAAATCAGTTAATGACGATTACAGCAAGTTGAGAGAAGATAACTTTTTATTTTGGAAGTCGGTACTTTCAGAAGATATCTTCGTAGTCGAGGGTATGCAAAAGGGGCGATATGGAAAATTTTTTGATGGGGGTCGTTTTTCGCCAGTGATGGATGGACCTACTCATAATTTTCANGGATGGGTTGNTAATCAGTTTTTGGCCTAGTCATTAATTTATAGGAACAGAAAAATTAATAACTTAGACAGTGAAAACTTAAAGCTTCAAAATGCATTGTCGAAAAATGATTTGCGTTTAGTTGTTGAGATGTACACAGATCAAGCAAAACTAGATTTAGAAAAAGGTAATAAAGAAAATGCATATTTTAATTTTACACAGGCTTATATTTTTGCTTTAGAAGGTGGCTTAAAAATATCTGATGAAATTTATGAAATTTTGTTAAANGCTGAAAGGGAGGTTTAATAAAATTTTTTATGAAACAGCATTTTTTTGAATTAACAGTATATAAAAAATTTTACACTAAATGAGGTGAAGGATTAACTAAAAGCGTATGTTAAAAGAAAGTTCATAACTTTTTTCCAATTCTAGATATTATTTCACTTGTTGTTTCATATTTATGTAATCTTTTAGACACCTATTTTTGTTATCTTGTTTTAGACTAAAAATTATAATAAGTTTACGTCACTAATAAAATATGTAGGCATGAAAATGAGAAACTCAAAAACAGTATTAATTGATAAAAATCCAGGAAGAAATTCCCAAACTTTTGGAATTGCTAGAGAACTGGGAACTGACGTTGATTTAATACATGAACCTTCGGTNGGTGTCGTTGGTAACAAAGGTGACTCACAATGCTANATCGGTGTTTCAAGCAAAGTAGAAAAGATACACCAAATTTTAAAAAACAGGATAGGAACAGACCCAAATCAATTACAAATGAGATTAGTGCAGCCAGAGTTCACAATTGCTACTTCTGATGGAATTCGCAATGGAACTAAGGANATGAGATATTCATTAATTGGACGCGAAGTAACAAATGACTCAATGTGTGAACACCTNAGCGCCTCAGGATTAGAAGGAGTAATTGCGGTAGTAGCATGTGACAAACCACCTGTGGGAACATTAGCTGCTGTTTTAGAACATAATAGACCAGCTATTATTATGTCGGACGGGTCTATACGACCAGGCAAAGATTCANAAACTGGTGANCCTATAGATATTATNTCTAGCTACCAAATTGCTGGAAATCCAGATGAAGANTTTAAAAAAAGGATTGCGTTAGAGGCTTGCCCTGGATTTGGAAGCTGTGGGGGAATGTTCACCTATAATACAATGCAAACATTTATTGGCGTTGTAGGCATGCAACCTTTGCATATGGTGTCTCCAGCATCACAAGACANNAGAAGGCTAGACGAATTTCCGCAACAGCTTGTCGAATATTTAGAAAAAATGATTGAGAAAAACATAACTCCCAGAGACATCGTAACAAGAGAGTCAATAAGAAATGCCATANTAGTTGCAATGGCTGTTGGAGGCTCAACAAATGTAATGCTGCATGCTCCAGAAATTGCTAGAGCTGCAGGCTATAAAAATTTTTCTGAAGACATCATGAGTGCAGAGGAATTTAATAATTTATCAAAAAATGTAGTGCCAGTTATTGTAGATGCTAGACCATTTGGGAAATACTCGATGGTAGATATTGACACTAAGGGAGGCGTACAAGTTATTGTTAAAAATCTATTGGAGGCAGGCTTATTGAATGGAGACACTATGACCTGTACGGGTGAAACCCTTTCGGAACAAATAAAAAGATTGTCACCACCTAATCCTGATAATGAGGTAATATATCCTGTTTCATCTCCTTATAAACCAACAGGTGGACTACGTGTATTAGGTGGAAATTTGTCTCCTGAATACAGCTCAATTTTAAAACTGGCTGGAGTAGAGGGAGGGCTTGAAAATAATGTATTTAAAGGACAAGCGAAAATATTCGATGGGGAACAATCTTTATTAGACACTTTGGACAAAAGGCCAGAGGTTTTTGAAAACTTTGATATGATAGTTGTCAGATATGAAGGACCAGTAGGGGGTCCTGGAATGCCTGAAATGCTAGACTCAACTTCACGAATAACAACGCTCTGTAGAGAAAAAAACATCGTAGTAGCACTTATGACTGACGGCCGCTTTTCGGGTGGCTCGGTAGGTTTAGTAATTGGACATGTGGGACCCGAAGCAGCAGTGGGAGGTCCAATCGCACTTATTGAAGAAGGCGATCAAATAATTGTCGATTTAAATAAGAATGAAATTAATTGTGTAGAGCTTGAAAACAAAAACACCTACGACGAAAGAATGAATGATTGGCAGAAAAAAGTGAATGAAAACAATGGTATCCATCCCGCTGTTGGCAATGCTGATACGCGTTTATTGCACAAGATGAGGTATTCAGCTGTTTCTGCTGTATTTGGAGCGGGAATGCATCCGGAACGAAAAATTTTTGTTACTGACCCAAGAGAAGGAGTAAAATCTTCATTCACTCCTCAAAATAAGTTTAGAACATAGAATAATCTACAGATTGATCTTTATTTAATGTGTTTTTTACTTCAGGAAGAGAATATTTCAGACCTGAAGCGCAATTAAATAGCACAACACGATCATTACTTGAAATCAGCCCTTCGCTTAAAGATTTTTCAAATGCGGCGAGAGTAGCGGCTCCTTCCGGGCACAATAAAGTTCCTTCGGTTTTTGAGACGAAATCTCTTGCTTCAACAATCTCATTATCACTTACGGAAATTGCAAACCCGTCACTTTCATTAACGGCTCTGATTATCAAAAAGTCTCCTACTGCAACTGGTACCCGTATCCCCGCTGCTATGGTATTAGCATTTTCCCATAAATTCGCCGTCTCTTTGCCCTGCCGCCATGCATCGACAATCGGAGCGCACCCGTCAGCTTGTACTGCCACCATACGAGGCAATTTTTTTCCGACCCATCCTAGCTTTTGTAGCTCTGAAAACGCTTTCCACATCCCAATTAAACCAGTTCCACCACCAGTTGGGTAAAAAATAACATCTGGCAACTCCCAGTTTAATTGCTCAGCTAGTTCTAAACCCATTGTCTTTTTACCTTCAATACGATAAGGCTCCTTCAAAGTCGAAACATCGAACCACCCTACTTTATTCTTGCCATCAAAAACTATTCTTCCACAATCATTTATAAGACCATTAACTTTAAAGATTTCAGCTCCAAGTCTACCAATTTCACGGATATTTATCTCAGGTGTATCGTCCGGGCAGAACACTGTACATTTTATTCCTGCCTTTGCTGCGTAGGCTGCCATCGCAGCGCCGGCATTACCATTCGATGGAATTGCCAAATGACCTAAACCAAATTGTTTTGCCATAGATACTGCAACACCTAGACCACGTGCTTTAAATGAAGCAGTAGGCAGCAAACCTTCGTCCTTAACCAGTAAATCTCCCTTGTGGTTCAATTTCTTTGCAACATTATTAAGTGAGATCAAAGGAGTTAAAACCTCTCCCAGTGATATAATATTTGATGTCTTAACCGGCAAAAGAAATGAATAACGCCAAAAACCGTTTTTATCAGTTTCCTTCAGCTTATCCTTTGAAACTACTTCTTTAATTTTCTCTAGATCATATCGAACTAATAATGGCTTTCCTTTATCNGACAAACCNTGAANAAGATCTTTTTCNTANCGTTTACCAGAAATGGAGCATTCAAGATNTNTAACNAANGTNTTNTTTTTCATATATTTAANNAGNAAACNNAAAGTATCANANGAAAANTTTTTTAANTTTCTTNAGNNTGTATATTNTCAATTGNGNTCTTTATTTNAGNATATTCTTGCTGTGTAAGTTTTTCCTTATCTATTGAAATATTNAAACCGTNTCCAGTTAAAGTAATAATTTGGTTATTATCTACTTTTGTCTCTCGATCGAGCTCATAATATTTTATTTTTCTTAAGTATCCTTTTACGTCTATCTCTTTTGGGTCATAAAATTTAAAGAAAGAATTCACCAAAAGATATGTCTCTTCAGATATACAAATAGAGCCTGAGTTCGCAACACTCTCAAGCCTAGAGGCAAGATTAACGGTTCCACCAACAGCTGTATAATCTAATCTTTCATTGCTCCCAAAGTTGCCAACAGTGCAATATCCTGTGTTAATACCAATCCGTATCTCAAGGTCATTTCTTAATGAAAAGTTTTTTCCCCAAGAACCTTTAAGTTCATCCATTTTTTCAAGCATCTCAACAGCCATTTCAACACAAAGCTTAGCATCTTCTTCTGGCCCCTTCGTCGTTGGGTCTCCAAAGAAAATCATAATAGAGTCACCAATAAACTTGTCTATAGTGCCACCGTATTTGAGCGCAATAATAGACATTTCGTTTAGATAAAAATTGATTAAGCTTGTGATTTCCTCAGACTCCAATTCATCTGAAATGCTTGTAAAACCAACGATATCAGAGAAAAAAAGAGTCAATTTTTTTCGAGAACTTGTTACCTCTGCACTTTGCTTTCCACTGAAAATCTGTTCATGGATCTGAGGAGATAGATACTTAGCTAATTTGCCAGAAATTCCCTCCAATTCTTCTGATTTTTTTAACGCTTCTTCTTTAGCCTGATCGGCTATTTTCTTTTGTGCCTCAAGCTGAGTTGAAAGAGATTTTCGTAAATTAGCTTCAAGCTTTAACTTAGAAAGCTCTCGCTTTAATTGCGTCAATTCCTCTTCAGGACTCAAATCATTCATCTAGCGATTAACCCTTGCAATCCATGTCAGCTCCACAACAAGTGGGTGACTTTATCTTTCCATGACCATTTGGACAGACTGACACTTGTATTTTTTTTCCTTCATCACTGGTAACGAAGTCATTCTCTAGCGCAGTTTCACATTTAGCACAAAAAGCATTTACTGCCATTCCACATTTAGCACATTCATAAGTTGCCATAATATAAATCACCCCATAAAGCGAACACTATTATAATTTTAGTTCTTTTGGCTTTTCAAAGTCAAGGTCTCAGAAATGTCGTCATGTCGAAGTTTATTTATTTCATGCAAATTGTTATTACGATATCATAATCAAGCTAATGATAACTAATAAGGCCTACCAAATGACAATTACCTTCCTTAATCCATCCAACGCACCAAAACCTGCTGCTAATTACTCAAATGTGGCTATTATACCGGCAGAAAAAAAATTGCTATCAATATCTGGACAAATTGGAAACGATATGGAGGGCAATGTTGCTAAAGGTCTAGAGGATCAATATCGATTAGCATTACAAAACATAAATTTGATTGTTGAGTCACAAGGTGGCACGAAAGAGGATATAGCAAAAATAACTGTTTTCATGACCGATGAACCTGACTGGGTAAAGATTAAGTCTGCTGCCGATGAATTTTTAGCTTCGCCAAGGCCATCAATGTCATTCATTTACGTAAAAGGACTTTTCAGAGCAGATATAAAAGTAGAGATTGAAGCCTTGGCTGCCGTTGACTAGAAAGGAGCATTCAAATGAGTAATATAGAGATAGAGGCACTTACTGTTGAACAGATTTATGATTTAGCATTTAATGTGTTGAGTAAATTTGGTTG
>NZSE01000024.1 GCA_002703515.1 Paracoccaceae bacterium
AACTTTTATTTTGCAGAGAAAAATATTAGGATACCTTTTTATTACTCGCTGGCGTCTGTTTTCTTAAACGTAAGTCTTGCTTATACTCTACTAGATACATTCGGGTTTCTAGCACCTCCAATTGCATACGGAATCACAAATTGGTTGGTGTTTATTTCACTAGTGTATCATACCTACAGATTTGGTTTTTATTTTAACAGTGCTTTTAAACAGGCCCTACCAAGAATTGTACTTAGCAGTTGTTTTATGTTCATTTTGTTAATACTGACGAAATCTGTTACATTTCAGTATTTTTCTACTCAAATCCTCACAATCCTATGGTTGAGTATGGTCATACCGCTAGCAGGAATTAGTTATTTTGCATGCCTAAAGTTTTTGGGTATATTAGATAAAAATTTTTGGATCAATGACTTTACTAAATAATGTAAGAGGCGGTTTTGATGGATAGTAAATTAGTTTTCTCCGGTGTGCAGCCCACTGGAAACCTTCACTTAGGAAATTATCTCGGAGCCGTTAAACGATTTGTAGAACTTCAAGATGCAAATGCTATGTGCATTTATTGCCTGGTAGATCTCCATGCAATAACAAATTGGCAAGATCCAAAAGAATTACGCAAAAATACTATCGAGGTAACCGCCGCTTTTTTAGCTTGTGGTTTAAGCCAGAAGAATTCAATTATATTTAATCAAAGCCAGGTCACTACACATACAGAGTTGGCATGGATATTTAATTGTGTAGCTAGGATTGGGTGGCTGAATCGCATGACACAATTTAAAGAGAAAGCTGGAAAGAATAGAGAAAATGCATCTCTTGGACTCTATTGTTACCCAACTTTAATGGCAGCGGACATTCTTGCTTACCACGCCACGCATGTACCTGTTGGTGAAGATCAAAAACAACATCTTGAATTAACTCGCGATATAGCTATTAAATTTAACAATGACTTCAATACTCCAGGGTTTTTCCCAATACCAGAGCCAATTATAGAGGGTACAGCTACTAGAGTAATGTCTTTGAGAGATGGAACCAAGAAAATGTCTAAGTCAGAAGCTTCAGAGATGTCTCGTATAAATCTTACCGATGATAGCGACTTAATAAGAAAAAAAATTCAAAAAGCAAAAACCGATCCCTTTGAATTACCGAGTGCGAAAGAAGAGCTTGTCAACCGTCCAGAGGCAGAAAATTTGCTTGGGATCTATGCGACTTTGGCCAACCAATCAATTGAAAAAACATTGGAGCAATTTTCAGGATCAGACTTTAAAAAATTAAAAGATGCACTCTCAGATATCCTTATTTCGGAGNTCGAACCGATAAATAAAGAAATAAAAAAGCTTTTGGATGAAGAGGCATATATTATACAAATCTTGCGTAAAGGATCGGAAAGAGCTGACAACATTTCTAGACCAATATTAGAAAAAACCCGTGAGATAGTTGGTTTCTTGAAATAAAAAACCTAAAGTTTCTAAGTTTTTTNGGTTAGAATAGCTTNTGCAATCTTAATGATAGAGGAAATGTGAGAAAGTTTTTGGTTATAATGGACAANAGTCCTGAGTTCTTAAACGCGCTCCACTACGCAGCAACNAGAGCGGCTAAAACTGGTGGNGGTGTNGAGGTGCTCGCAATTATAACACCTCAAGATCAAACACACTGGCTTGGCGTTGCNGAGAAAATGAGAGAAGAAGCTAGAGAAACGATTGAAGAAAATTTCAAAATTTATTCGAACTGGATGAAAGAGGAGTTAAAACTAGAGGCCGAATTAGTTATTCGAGAAGGAGAAAAAGCCACAGAAGTACTTAATCAAATCTCNGAAGATAANGAGGTTGGTGTACTTGTTTTAGGGGCAAACAATTCTAGTGAAGGTCCTGGGCCATTGGTTAGCCAGCTNGTTTCAAGAGATGGAGGCAACTTGCCTATACCAGTCACCATTGTACCCGGTTCAATGACAAAGGAAAGAATTGAAGCTGTATCTTAACCTTGAAAAATGCTACTATGATAACTATCTNANATTCAGAGTNTAGAATTGGAGAAAAATTATGTTTATTCAAACTGAAGAGACACCCAACCCCGCAACATTAAAGTTTTTACCTGGTCAGACCGTATTGGGAGCTGGAACCGCNAACTTTAGCGAGGGTGATAATATCGAAAGCTCACCTCTGGCAAAAAAGCTATTTGATGTGGAAGGTGTTGTGGGCGTCTTTTTGGGTAGCGATTTTATTACAATTACTAAAAAAGAAGATTTTTTATGGGAACATATAAAACCGGCTTTACTTGGAACGATTATGGACTTTCTCCAATCTGGTGAGGAGATATTAAACGAAGACATCGGGGACTCAATGCATGAGACTCATGAGGGGCCTGATAGTGAAATAGTAAAAAAAATCACAGATCTTTTAGACACAAGGGTTAGACCAGCCGTTGCTCAAGATGGTGGTGATATAACTTTTCAGAGCTTCCAAGAAGGAATTGTCTACTTGCATATGCAAGGAGCATGTGCAGGGTGTCCATCGTCAACTATGACGTTAAAAATGGGCATCGAAAATCTGCTCAAGCACTATATTCCTGAAGTGACTGAAGTTAGACCTGTAGCTTGATAACGAGAGTTATGAATACTTTAGCTGTTGACCTCACAGCAACAGACATGAGATTTGGACTTGACATTGATGGGAAGTTTTCTGAATACATAAATGCTGACCAAGCGAACTTTGATAAGCTTTTTTTTTTCTCTCTGACTTTCTAAATAAAAACAACGTAGAAATAGATAAAATTAATAGAATTGTTGTTTGCAATGGGCCTGGAAACTTTAATGGGATAAGAGCGTCAATTTCAGCAATGAAAGGTGTATGCTGTTCTTTACCTATTCAATTAGTAGGCGTAAATAAATTTGAGGCTTTAGCAAAAATGAATCAGCCTTCTTTAGTTTCCGTGAAATACAGAGATAACAAAGTCTACTGGTGCTTGTTCAATAATCAAGTATCTACTTTTATGTCCTCTTCAGAAATAGAAGATATTAAAACTACCAAAGATTATTCCGATTTAATAGTTATTGGGTATAGAGCTAGGGAAATCGCAAAAAGAATTAAAGTAAAAAGATTTGTAGAAAAAAACGAGGTGTCTATCAAAGATTTTCTTAATTATTCTAGTAAAATAGTAAAACCAGAAAAATTTTTACCAAAGCCTTTATATATATCACCAGGTCAGTCTTTATTCGCTAAATATAAAGGACCGAAAATTCTCGACAAATCATTAGATGCTAGCTGAAGAATATTTTAATCTCTATAAAAGGTGTGTAGACATTCAGTCAATTAAGTTCACTTTGGACGATTTTAAAAAGTTTCAGAAGTCTAAAAATGTTAGGGTTATAACGGACAAAAATTGCATCGCTATACTAGGTCTGACAGATATTGAAATAGAAATTTACTTTATTGGTGTTGCAAGAAGTTATAGGGGCAAGGGATTAGGTAAAAAGTTACTAAAAAGTATCATAAGCTTTTCCAAAAGTTACGGAGCTAGTGTTATNATTNTAGAAGTAGGAGTTAAAAACGTTCCAGCAAAAAAAATCTATCTTTCATCAGACTTTAAAGAATGCGGCATTCGAAAAGATTATTATAAAAACAAGTCAGGCTTTCGACAAGATGCAGTAATAATGAAACTAAATTTAGAAACTTAACCTTCTTTGCTATAAGGAACCCCTATCGCACCTGGTGCTCTTGCTTTTCCGATAAATCCCGCCAATAAGACCACCGTCAGAACATAGGGAAGCGCCTGCATTACTTGCACGGGAACTTCACCTATCCATACCAACTCNACTCCCTCTAGTCTAACTCCTAAGGCCTCTAAAAATCCGAATAATAGACATGCAAATAGGGTTGGAATGGGGTTCCATTTTCCAAATATCATNGCTGCTAAAGCGATATAACCCTTCCCAGCTGACATCTCTCTTCCAAATCCTGCACCGTGAGCAATCGATAAATAGGCCCCTGCTAGTCCACAAAGCATTCCAGCAATTAAAATAGATTGATATCTCATTTTAATAACAGAAATCCCAGCAGTATCAACCGCTTCAGGTTTTTCACCGACAGCACGTAGCCGAAGGCCAAACCTAGTTTTGAAAATTACATAATAAGTAAAAAAAACTGCAAAAATAGAAAAATAAACCAANATATTATGTCCTGAAATTACTTCAACAAATAAATTTCCCAAAACTGGGATATTTTCTATCTGATCCAAAAAAGGGAATTCAATAGGCATAAACCTCTGTTCTGATGAAAGAGGAGGCGTTTGCCCACCTCTAGAAAACAAAGCTATTCCTAAAGTTATTGTCAAACCTGATGCTAAAATATTTATGGCTANACCGCTTATAACTTGGTCACCCTTGTTTGTAATACAGGCAAAACCATGGATCATNGAGGCAGTACATGAAGCTAAAATAGCAGCAAATANTCCTAAAATTGGAGACCCTGTTAAGAACGTCGNTGTGGCTGCTACAAAAGCAGATAGCAACATTTTCCCCTCTAAACCAATATCGATNATACCACTTCTCTCAGAAAAAATGCCGGCCATAGCACAAAAAATAAGTGGTGTTGCNATCCTAATAGTTGAGTCAAGCAACGAAAACATGAGTTGAAAACTATCGAGCATAATTANTATTCCCAAAATATTTCAGATAAATTTTCTCTNCTAAAGGATTTAACATATAAGCCAGCGCTCCCGAAAAAAGTATTATTAAACCTTGGATAAGCAAAACCATTTCCCTCGTTATGGAGGAAAACTCAAAGTCTAATTCGGTACCGCCTTGATACAACGCCCCAAATAAAAGACTGGCCAAAAATATACCAAAGGGATGATTTCTTCCCATCAAGGCAACGGCTATTCCGGTAAAACCATATCCTGCTGTAAACCCCAAAAGCAGTTTGTTGTGTACCCCCAAAAGTTCATTAATTGCAACCAGTCCAGCAAGACCTCCAGAAATAGCCATTACTATTATGATTGTAGATGACACTTTTATACCAGCATATATTGCTGCTGTTTCCGAGTGGCCTAGAGATCTCACTTCGTAACCAAACTTTGTTCGCCAAACTAAAAACCAAAAGCCCAATGAGACCACCAGTGCAACAATAAAAGATAGATTTAAAGGGGACATAGCAATGTTATATCCCAGGTATTTTGCTAGTATATGTATTTGTACTAACCCCACACCCGATGCAAAGTCTCTTGTCTCAGGGGACATCTGTCCAGGCTCAATAATCACATTAACTAATAAATACACCATCAGGGCTGCTGCAATAAAGTTAAACATAATTGTTGTTATAACAATATGACTTCCTCTCTTCGCTTGAAGGTATCCCGGAATTATACCCCAAATAGCTCCAAAAATTACTGATCCTAAAATGGCTAATATCGTAACTAAAAAACCGGCAATATACGGATCAAAAACCAGGCATGCGAGACCTACCCCTAGACCACCTACATATGCCTGCCCTTCTCCACCAATGTTGAAGAGCCGAGCATGGAATGCAAGAGCAACCGCCAGTCCCGTAAAAATAAAATTTGTTGTATAATATAGTGTGTACCCTATAGCTCCAGGGTAATAGAACGCACCTTTTATCATGACAGAGATTGCTTTAAAGGGATTCTCACCGATAAAAAAAATAAACAACCCAGACACGCAGAAAGCTAGAAGCAAATTAATTAGAGGTATAACGCCTACCGAGAGCCATTTGGGAATAATATTACTATCACTCATTTTTTTCCTCTTAGGCCTTTTCGAGACCTGACATCATTTTTCCAATATCTAACTCAGTCGCGTCCGAGCTATTAGTTTCTCCAACGATAGTGCCTTGGTTCATCACTATAATTCTATCAGATAAAGACATAATTTCGTCTAGTTCGACTGAGACAAGCAAAATTGCTGTTCCTTTGCTTTTTAACTTCATCAAGTCCTCATATATCCTTTCTATTGCTCCTATATCAACTCCTCTGGTCGGTTGTCCAACTAAAAGGATTTTTGGATTACTTTCTATCTCTCTTGCCAGAACCAACTTTTGTTGGTTTCCGCCAGATAACTTGCCTGAAGAGATTGAAGGGCTTCTGGGTCTAACATCAAAGTTTTCAATGAGGTTATCTACAAACCTTAATATTTTCCTTTTATCCATTAAAAAACCACTAGAATACTCTTCATTCCTGTGGTAGCCCAATATGCTATTTTCAAAGTTATAAAAAGGTAATACCAAACCTCTTTTATGCCTATCTTCAGGTACATGAGCAATACCAAACTCTCTTGCCTTTTTTGAGTCCCACTCTTGGTATTGCGAAATTGTTTTATCATTAATTATAATTTGACCTCTCTGCACAGTCTCTATACCCGAAAGAATATCTAATAATTCTGATTGCCCATTACCAGCTACTCCTGCAATTCCTAATATTTCTCCCTCTTTTAAACTGAAAGAAATATCTTTAAGCACATTGACACCATCTTTACTCACATGACTCAAGTTAGTTACTTCAAGAACTGATTTGCCTATCCTTGAACTGGGCTTGTTTATCGATAACAGCACCTTTCTGCCGACCATATTTTCAGCCAACTCTTCTGGCGACGTCTTATCCGTTGAAAAATCCGCAACGACTTTTCCTCCTCGCATAACTGAGACTGAGTCAGTAATATTCATGATTTCTTTAAGCTTATGGGTTATNAGAATTATCGTAACCCCTTGTTCTTTAAGAGACCGCAAAATATCAAATAAACCAATAGTTTCCTGCGGAGTAAGCACACCCGTTGGCTCGTCTAAAATTAATATTTTTGCCCCTCTATTTAGAGCTTTTAAAATTTCCACACGTTGTTGCATTCCAACCGGGATATCTGATATCACTGCTTCAAAGTCAACCTCAAGCCCATATGTTTTTGACAAATATTTAAGCCTTTCTAGAACAGATTCNTGTCCACTTTTCAAAANCATGCTTCCTTCATTTCCAAGCATTACATTTTCNAAAACAGTAAAAGTTGGAACCAACATAAAATGTTGATGCACCATACCAATTCCTAAAGCTATTGACTTTTCCGGTGAATTCACATCGACCAGATGATCATTTAAAAGGATCTTCCCGCTGTCTGGCTTATACAAACCAAATAAAATATTCATTAACGTCGATTTTCCAGCACCATTCTCTCCAACAATACCGTGGATAGTTCCTGGCTGGACTTTAAGGTTTACGTCACTGTTAGCGATAACATGACCAAATCTTTTGGTAATATTTTTTAGCTCAATTGCTGTTTTAGTAGAGGGAGGCAATGAAACAAATATCTCATTGCCTCCCTTGTTCTCTTTTGTTTTCATTAGAATTGAATTCTATGAAGGGCAGTTATTATCACTCATGTAGTCGTGAACTTTTATTGATCCACTTTTCACTTTGTCTGANAAACCGTTTATGGTCGACTTCATTACGTCAGTTATAAGAGGCTTATTATATTCGTCAAAAGCCCAACCAACGCCATCTTCAGCTAGCCCAAGAACTTTTACTCCGCTAGTGAAGTTGCCTGCCTTAACATCCATAAAAGTTTCATAGGTAGCTAAATCAACTCTCTTCAGCATTGAAGTCAGCATTGTGCCCGGATGCATGTAGTTTTGATTACTATCAACCCCAATCGCCAGCTTACCTGAGTCAGCTGCCGCTTGATATACTCCTGCTCCAGTACCCCCAGCTGCGGCGTAAACGACATCTGCTCCACGATCAAATTGAGATTTTGCGAGCTCTGATCCCTTTGCTGGGTCATTCCAAGCCGCAGGTGTTGTTCCTGTCATGTTTTGATAAACTTCAACCTTAGAGTTCACAGCCTTTGCTCCTTGAACGTATCCACAAGCAAACTTTCTAATCAAAGGTATATCCATTCCCCCAACAAAACCGACTTTACCAGTTTTAGAAGCCATAGCAGCTAATGCGCCCACTAAAAATGAACCTTCATGTTCCTTGAAAACATATTGACGCATATTAGCGTTATCCAACCAACCAACGTCAATAATTGAAAATTTTGTATTTGGAAACTCTTTTGCCACCTTATCACATGCATCGGCCTGAGCAAAACCNACACAAACGATAACATTTGCTCCTCGTTGTGCCATTTTGCGCATGCCTTGCTCACGCTGAGCTTCATTTGTAACCTCAAACTCCATGACTTTAATACCAGTTTCTTTCGTAAAACGTTGAGCGCCGTTGTACACACTTTCATTAAACGATTTATCAAATTTTCCACCCATATCATATATAACTGCAGGCTTAATATCTGCAGAAAGTATTGAGGCGGAGAATGCAATAATCGCCACTGTAAATAGCTGAATAAATTTACGCATCTAATTCTCCCTAATAAATTTTTTAAAAAAAATAATGACTTGTATTATAACTATAATATAACACAATCACGGTATACCATTAACTCACATTTTTAAACCATTAATGTTAAATAAAGCTAGCATCAAAAGCGAAAAGATAAAAAAGTAATTCCAATGCAGATCTTTCTTCCAATAGCNGATGTGCCTGTTGATTTATTTGTTCTTCTTGCACTCGGTGCTGCCGTTGGNTTCCTATCAGGCGTTTTTGGTATAGGAGGGGGGTTTCTTATGACGCCACTTTTAATATTTCTTGGAATACCGGCAGCTGTTGCAGTTGCAACCGAGGCTAACCAAATAGCCGCATCTTCTTTCTCGGGAGTTTTAGCNCATCTAAAAAGAAGATCAGTAGATTTCAAAATGGGCAATATCCTGGTTGTCGGTGGCCTGCTAGGGTCTGGTGTTGGTGTAGAGATTTTTAGAATAATTAAAAGTTATGGACAAACAGATTTGTTTGTTTCTCTTTGCTATATCGTGTTCCTTGGTAGTATAGGAACTCTTATGTTTATTGAGAGCTTATCTACAATTCAAAGAAGTCGAAAGCCACAAAGAAACTTCAAGCACAGAAAGAAACATAACTGGATCCATGGCCTTCCATTTAAAACAAAATTTAAAAGTTCGAAATTATACATCAGTGCTATCCCCCCTATTGTTATTGGTTTTTTCATAGGTATTTTAGCGTCAATAATGGGTGTAGGTGGTGGTTTCATATTGATACCAGCAATGATTTACATATTGGGAATGCCAACTAAAGTCGTAATAGGTACTTCACTGTATCAGATAATGTTTATCACAGCATTTACGACCTTCATGCATGCNACNCAAAATAAAACTGTTGATCTTTTACTAGCTTTGATTTTGATTGTGGGGGGTGTTCTGGGCGCACAATTAGGGGCAAGAGTTACCGTTAAACTGAAAGCAGAGGAAATTAGAATTCTTTTGGCAATAATTGTCCTTTTAGTCTGTCTCAAACTTGCCGTAGACTTGCTAATAACGCCTAACGATTTGTTTTCCCTAACCTATAGTACGGAATGATGAGAAAGATACTTTTTGCAATAATTTTTTTATTTTCAATAGCTTCATTCTGTTTAGGTTCGGTCATATCTGATGTCGATAAGTCAGATATCGAATTGTCCACCCGATTTGACGGAACAAGTATTTTGGTTTTTGGGGCTATTTCTTCAGAAAATAATAGAACATCTTTATTAGTGGAAGTTGTTGGTCCTCCAACGACAATAGATATTAGAAAAAAAGTCCAAATCTGGGGAATTTGGATAAGCAATAAAATCGCACAGTTTCAAGACATTCCGAGCTTCTACCAAATAAGTATTTCTAAACCAGAACATCCTATTTTGAAAGAAATCGAATATCAGAGATTGAAATCGATTTTTTATGACTCCCTAGAAATCATCTCGAGATCTGAAAAAGGCAATGAGCCAGAAAAATATTATAGTGAACTTACTAGATTAAAGAAAAAGCTTGGTAACTTGGTAACGTTCAAAGAGAAAATAAATATAATTGAAAATAAGTTGTTCTCACACAAAGTGAANCTCCCCAAAAAAATTCACCCTGGAATATATAAAATTAAGATGACATTAATTGATCNACAAGGCAAAGAGTTAAGCAAGTCNGAACATAGCGTAAAAGTTTCAAAAGTNGGAGTGCAAGAGTTCCTGTCGTCGAATTCAAAGAATAATCCAGTTTTTTATGGATTATTTTCTGTAATAATTGCACTGTTTTTGGGGTTTTCCGCAGCTCAATTATTTCGCTGGTTGTACAGGTAAACTCTAAATCCTTATGCTNGAATCCCTAGCATCCTCAATAGTTCTCAGACCCGTTTTTGGAGCCCCCACTAGTACTGCCATATTCCCTGGTTTATGAAGATTATTCATCATTTTTGTGTGGGCATGAGGTATTTTATGCCAAGGGAATACCTCTGACATACAAGGGTCTATACGCCTGTCTAGCATCAGTTGATTAGCTGCACTTGCTTGAAAAAGGTTGGCAAAATGACTTCCCTGAACNCTTTTTTGGTTCATCCACAAGTATCTTGCATCAAAAGTAAGATTNTAACCNGTNGTTCCAGCACATATCACNACTATTCCCCCTTTCTTNACNACAAAAACAGATACAGGGAACGTGCTTTCNCCNGGATGCTCAAATACCATATCCACATTTACACCTTTGCCAAGAATATCCCAAATTGCTTTTCCAAATTTTCTGGCCTCTCCCATCCACGTACGAAATTCTGGGCTATTAACAGTAGGCATTTGTCCCCAACAATTGAAATCTTTTCTATTGATCACTCCCTTTGCGCCTAAACCCAANACAAAGTCTCTTTTGTCNTCGTCTGATATAACACCTATTGCGTTTGCTCCNGCCGTATTTATCAATTGAATNGCATATGAGCCNAATCCNCCAGACGCACCCCANACCAATACNTTTTGACCGGGTCGCAACTCATGAGGGGNATGACCAAAAAGCATTCGATACGCGGTAGCTAGTGTTAGTGTGTAGCAAGCAGCTTCCTCCCACGTTAGATGTTTTGGCCGTGNCATCAGTTGTTGCGATTGAACAGCTGTGAATTGACTAAATGATCCATCAGGGGTTTCATACCCCCAAATACGTTGGCTCGGAGAATACATCGGATCTCCACCATTGCATTGCTCATCATCTCCATCATCTTGATTGCAATGAATTACTACCTCGTCTCCAACTTTCCAGCGATTTACTTTCTCACCAACAGCCCAAACGATACCAGAGGCATCTGAACCTGCAATGTGATAATCCGCTTTGTGAACGTCAAACGGAGATATAGGTTCTCCTAGACCAGCCCAAATGCCATTGTAATTCACTCCAGCAGCCATAACGAAAACTAACACTTCATTACTATCCACCTTAGGAGTGTCCACTAATTCAATTTGGAAACTCTTTTCTGGAACGCCATGCCTTTCTCGCCTTATAGTCCAGGCATACATTTTTTCAGGCACATGACCAAGTTCCGGTATTTCACCAACTTCATAGATATTTTTTTGCTTCTCTATAGACATTTTATTATCCGTTCTTGAATTTTTATGAACGATTCTTAAATCTATTTCAACTCAAATATATTTAATTTACTTTACGTTCTTAAATGCCTCCTATTTTTATTTATCCAAAAATAAAATCAGGGACAAGTTTCTAGTAAGAAAAATATAACTTGAAAAAATGTTTTTCTTCAATAAAACAAAATTATTATGGACTCAAAGCCGTGGATATTTAGAACTTATGCAGGTCATAGTTCTGCTTCAGCAAGCAACAAGCTTTTTAAAGATAATTTAAGCAAAGGCCAAACAGGCCTATCGGTTGCGTTCGATCTTCCGACGCAGACGGGCTACGATAGCGATCACCAGCTGGCTAGGGGAGAAGTTGGGAAAGTTGGTGTTCCAATCAATCATTTAGGCGACATGAGAACACTTTTTGAAGATATCCCTCTCGATAAAATGAATACTTCTATGACGATAAATGCAACAGCGCCTTGGCTTCTTGCGCTCTACGTAGCTTTGGCAGAAGAACAAGAGCTAAATGTTGAAGAGTTACAGGGGACTGTTCAAAATGATATCATTAAAGAATATTTAAGCAGAGGAACTTACATATTCCCACCGGAAGATAGTTTAAATTTAATCACCGATGTTACTGAATATTGCTTTAAAAATATTCCAAAATGGAACCCCATTAACATCTGTTCGTACCATCTCCAAGAAGCGGGAGCAACAATAGAAGAAGAGGTTGCCTTTTCAATAACAACTGCAACCGCTGTTTTAGACAAAATTCGGTTAAGAGTTTCCGAGAAAGAGTTTCCTTTCATAGTTGGACGAGTATCTTTTTTTGTTAATGCTGGAATAAAGTTCATCAGTGAAATATGTAAAATGCGCGCCTTTGTCGAGCTATGGAATGAAATCTGTTTCACCAAATATGGTGTAAAAGAAGAAAAGTTCAGGAGGTTTAGGTATGGAGTGCAGGTGAATAGTCTAGGACTAACTGAACAACAACCAGAAAATAATGTTTACCGAATATTACTTGAATTGTTAGCTGTAACATTATCAAAAAATGCCAGAGCAAGGGCAATACAACTCCCTGCATGGAACGAGGCTATGGGACTTCCAAGACCATGGGATCAGCAATGGTCTCTTAGAATGCAGCAGGTATTAGCCTATGAGACAGATCTTTTAGAGTATGAAGATATATTCGACCAAAACCCGGTCATAGACCAAAAGGTTAAAGAAATAATTAAACAAGTAAAGATTAAGACAGAGAAAATTGAAAAAATGGGTGGGACAGTAGCAGCTTTGGATTACATGAAAAGGGCTCTAGTTTCATCTAATGCAAACAGATTGTCTAGAATTGAAAGTGGCGAAACTATCGTTGTGGGAGTTAATAAGTTTACCACTTCTGAAGAAAGTGGACTTTCCTCTGGGGACGGCAACAATGTGCAAGTTGTTGACAAGAAAATAGAGGGAATTCAAATTTCATCTCTTTTAGATTGGCGAGAGAAAAGAAATAATGATTTAGTCCAAGAGGCTAAAAAACGGCTAAAAGACGCAGCTAGAAAAAAAATAAATATAATGCCAGCATCTGTTGAGGCAGCAAGAGCAGGGGTTACTACAGGAGAATGGGCAGATACAATGAGAGAAGTTTATGGTGAATTTAGAGCACCAACAGGAGTTACTGTCTCAAAATCTTTAGAAAGTGAAAGCCTTCCTGAATTGCAAAATAAAGTAAAAGAAATAAACAAAAAACTTAAAAGAAACATTAAACTTTTAATAGGAAAACCAGGCCTCGACGGACACTCAAACGGGGCTGAGCAAATTGCGATGAGGGCAAAGGAGGCTGGCTTTGATGTTGTTTACCAAGGAATTCGACTAACACCGAATCAAATAGTCAACTCTGCTTTGGAGGAGTCTGTACATATTATTGGGTTATCAATATTGTCTGGCAGCCATTTGGAGATATTAGAGGATCTGACAAACTTATTGAAAGCAAAAAATATGACAAAAATACCGGTGATCGTGGGGGGTATCATACCCGAAAGAGACTTCGAAATTATTCGAAAGATGGGTGTAAAAAAAGTGTATACACCAAAGGACTATGATCTTAATACTATCATATCCGATATGTCCGATTTCGTTGAACAGAGCGCCGCCTAGCTTTTCCCTATCTCAGCTATTTTGCAACTGTAATTTCTTTATTTCAGCTATTGCTTTTGCAGGATTTAAACCCTTAGGGCAGGCCTTCGCACAATTCATTATTGTGTGGCATCTATATAATTTGAAAGAGTCATTGAGGTCATCTAACCTGGCTTTCCTATCCTGATCTCTACTGTCAATAATCCACCGATATGCATGTAACAAAGCAGCTGGGCCTAAATATTTATCACCATTCCACCAATAGCTTGGACAGGAAGTTGAACAGCAAGCGCACATTACGCATTCATATAGTCCGTCTAATTCTTTTCTGTCTTCTTCAGATTGCAACCATTCCTCATTGGGCTCATCTGTGAAGGTTTCTAACCAGGGTTTTATACTCGCATGCTGCTTGTAAAACTGGTTTAAGTCAGGCACCAAATCTTTTATCACTGGAAGGTGAGGTAAGGGATAAATATTGATTGGTCCCTTAAATTCCTTCATTCCTTTAAGGCATGCTAGTGTATTGACGCCTCCAATGTTCATCGAGCAGGACCCACATATACCTTCTCTGCATGAGCGCCTAAAAGTTAGTGTTGGGTCTATCTCGTTTTTTATTTTTATGAGAGCGTCTAATATCATTGGTCCGCACTTATCAAGATCTACGAAAAATGTGTCTAAACGCGGGTTTTCATTATCTTCTGGGTTATAGCGATATATTCTGACTTCCTGTACGTTTTCAGCACCTGATGGCTTTTCCCATGTAATGCCCTCTGTTACTCTGGAGTTTTTGGGTAATCTTAATTCTACCATCTTAGTAAACCCTTGCTTTAGGTTTAATCTTTTCCGTGTCTATTCCGCCATTTTTAATATCGCTGAGAGGTTTAGTAATTACATCTCTATAACTAAGGCTAACAAATCCATTCTCTGATATCTTAGCAAGAGAGTGTACACGCCAATTTTCGTCATCTCTCTCAGGGTGATCTTCTTGCGCGTGAGCCCCTCTACTTTCTTTACGAGCTTCAGCAGAAACAATTGTTGCCAAAGCATTTGGCATTAAATTAGTAAGTTCCAATGTTTCCATTAAATCCGTGTTCCATATCATTGATTTATCGGTAACATTTACGTAATCAATACCAGCTGCGATATCGGCCATCTTTTGACAACCATCCGATAAAGTTTTGTCTGACCGAAACACTGCTGCATCGGACTGCATAGTTTTTTGCATTTTTAATCTCAACTCAGCTGTGGGAGTCTTGCCCTTTGAAAATCTAAGCCGATCTAATCTGCTTATTGCTTGATCAACAGAGTTCTTATTTAAAGGTCGATTGCTTTCGTTCTTATCTACGACTTCAGCAGCCTTGATTGCTGCTGCTCTTCCAAAAACAACC
>NZSE01000025.1 GCA_002703515.1 Paracoccaceae bacterium
AATTTACAGGGAAAAAGCCAAAGCTGCTTTTAATGTTCTTCCTGATAGGGATAACCTCTCAAGAGATACTTATGAAATACTTTACAAGATTAAGGCATTTTTATAATAATTTTTGTTGATTATAAAAGTGGGTTTAGCTACTCATTGCGTATAAAAAAGAAGAAAAGAAATGAACGTAAACAAATCACAGGTAATAAAAGGGGCAGATAGCGATTTTGTCTTTGTGATTGGGTTAGAAGTTCATGCCCAAGTAAAATCAAAATCCAAACTCTTTTCAAGCGCTTCAACAGAATTTGGGGCTGAACCAAACTCTAACGTAAGCTTTGTCGACGCTGGGATGCCTGGGATGTTACCTGTTGTAAATTCATTTTGTATNGANCAGGCGGTNAAAACNGGNCTNGGAATAAATGCAGAAATTAATCTCATTTCAAGATTTGATAGAAANAACTANTTNTATCCTGATTTGCCNCAAGGTTACCAAATTAGCCANTTNTACGAACCTNTTGTTGGAAAAGGAAAAATATCGATNCAAACTGAAGANAAATTNCAAAAAGAGGTNGGTATNGAAAGAATTCACCTCGAACAAGATGCAGGAAAGTCTATACATGACATGGANCCAACNACCAGTTTTGTTGATTTGAACAGAACTGGTATTGCNCTAATGGAAATTGTTTCGAAACCAGAAATCAATAGNCCATTCGAAGCTGTAGAATATATAAAAAAATTNAGATTGATAATGAGGTATCTTGAAACATGTGACGGCAACATGCAAGAAGGGTCCTTGAGAGCAGACGTAAATGTTTCAGTTTGTGAAGTCAACACTTTTCAGAATTTTAGAAAAACGGGTAATTATGACTTGCTTGGGACCAGGTGTGAAATAAAGAATATGAACTCACTAAAATTTATTCAACAAGCAATAAATTTTGAGGCGCGAAGACAAATAAAACTTATTGAGTCNGGGAAACAAGTTGAGCAAGAGACGCGTCTGTATGATCCAAACAAGAACGAAACTCGTCCCTTAAGAAGTAAAGAAGATGCACATGATTATAGATATTTCCCCTGTCCCGACCTATTAAAAATTGTGTTAGAGAAAGAGTGGGTTGACAAAATTCGAAATGAATTGCCTGAATTACCTGACCAGAAGCAACTAAGATTTATCAACGATTTTAATATAACNCCCTATGACGCAGAGGTAATAATTGCGGAGCAATCAACAGCAGCATTTTTTGAAGCCATAGCTACAAATACGGATGGGAAAATAGCNGCAAATTTACTTATTAATGAATTATTTGGTCGACTAAATAAGGATAATTTATCCTTTAACAATAACCCAATCACAGTCAGCCAGATGAGAGAATTAATAAATCTTATTAAGTCAGATCAAATTTCAAGTAAAGGAGCTAAGGAGATTTTTGATCACATTTGGAGCTCTGGAGGTAATCCAGAGGAGCTAGTTGATAAGTTAGAACTTCGACAAGTGAAAGATACGAGCCTTATCGAAAAGATAGTTGATGATGTTATNGNAGAAAATCCAGAACAGGTNGACAAAGTTAANAGCAATCCCAAGTTGAANGGTTGGTTTGTCGGTCAAGTAATGAAGAAATCTCAAGGTAAAGCCGACCCAAAAATCATAAATCAAATCGTAAATAAAAAAATNAACTNATCATNAANTTGTCAATTTGAAAAATATAAGGCTTTTATGTTATTGAAATTTTATTGATAGNGCGTGAATATCCTGCATTATACTAGACCCTAAAGCCTTATGAATAGCTCTCTCTCGAGCAACCCTAGGCATTTTTTCAAATATTTTTGCACTGATTAATATTTTAAAGTGAGTTTGGGTACCCTCCTTAAAACCGGTATGACCACGATGCAATTCGCTTTCATCAATAACTTCCAAAAAAATGGGCTCAAAGCACTCTCGCAATAATTTATCTATTTTGTGAACGTAATTCATATATTTTATNCAAAGGGCAAATTTTTTCTTGGCTATATTTATTATGGCACTATTGTATATANTTCTATNATTATAACANAAAATCGACATGCAAAATAAATCTTTCCTTGATTTTGATATATCTGTATCTGCTGACAAAAAAAGACGATCTAAGAAAANCTCTGCNAAAGGGGGGTTTGAGTCCTCCGTNAGAACATGNCAGTTTGATGGCTGTTCTGAAGAAGCTAAATACAGGGCTCCTAAATCCCCNAAAAATTTAGAGAATTTTCACTGGTTTTGTCTTAAGCATGTCAAGGAATACAATACAAGTTGGAACTATTTTAAAAATCATTCGGAAGAGGAATTTGAAACAGAACTGAATCTCTCAAAGACCTGGGGAAGAAGAACAAAGCCATTTGGCGCGAAATCATCAGCAAATAGACCCCACGCNGATGGAAACTCCAGGCTTAGGTTCGGGATAGAAGATCCCTATGGCTTTATTGATGGTTTAGGAAACGAAGAGACTAGGGCTANAGGCACAAAAAAAAGGCTTAATCATTCAGAACAGAAAGCTCTGTCAATACTTGGCGCAACAGAAGTCATGACCAAAGACGAAATAAGGAAACTTTATAAAGTTCTAATTAAAGATTTGCATCCTGATACAAATGATGGGAAAAGAGATGATGAAGAAAGAATGACTGAGGTCGTTTGGGCGTGGGATCAAATAAGAAATAGCAAACGATTCCATGGTTAATCGTTTATGTTGCCTAAAGTGTATATGAAATAAGGATTAGTAATGACAGAAGAAATTATTCCAATGAAAAAAGTTGATGTTGCAGAAGTATTTGGAATAGAAACAAAAATGGAAGTTTTTGCATTTGAACATCGGACGGATAGAGTTCCTGAAGTGGAGAGCTCTTATGTGTTTGATAANGATACTACTTTGTCGATACTGGCGGGATTTTCAAAAAACAGAAGAGTAATGGTACAGGGATATCATGGAACAGGAAAATCAACCCATATTGAGCAGGTTGCCGCAAGACTAAACTGGCCTTGCGTTCGAGTTAACTTAGATAGCCANATCAGCCGTATTGATCTGATTGGAAAAGATGCAATAAAGCTTAANGACGGAAAGCAGATAACAGAATTTCAAGAAGGGATCCTTCCATGGGCCTTGAGAAATCCTTCTGCTTTAGTTTTTGATGAATATGATGCTGGTAGACCAGANGTNATGTTTGTNATNCANAGAGTNNTAGANNCNGANGGNAANTTNACNTTANTNGATNAAAANNAAGTNNTAAAACNNNATNNNTTTTTTAGANTATTTGCNACANCNAATACNGTTNGGCTNGGTGATACAACTGGACTTTATCACGGGACTCAGCAGATAAATCAAGGTCAAATGGATCGGTGGTCCCTTGTGGTTACTCTTAATTATCTTAAGAATGAAGTAGAAGAAGAGATAGTCATAGCGAACTGTCCAGAATATGGTAGTGATGAGCGAAGAAAAGATATTAAAAAGATGGTCTTAGTTGCGGAATTGACACGTAAGGCATTCATAGGTGGAGACATATCCACTGTAATGTCTCCTAGAACAGTTATAGCATGGGCTCAAAATACGTTAATTTTTAATGATATAGCTTTTGCCTTTAGAATGAGTTTTTTAAACAAGTGTGATGAGTTGGAGAGGTCAACAGTTTCCGAATTCTTCCAACGTTGTTTCGATATCGAACTTCCAGATAGCATCTTGTTGAAGGCTGCCTCAGAATAAGATGAACAGAGAGAAAAAATCTGAGGCAACTGAAGGTATCAAGAAATCAATATCAGAGACAACACGGGCTATTTCAGGAAATGAAACTCTTAAAATAAAATTCTCTGCAGACCCTAGTGGAGATTACGGCGAAGTAATAAAGCTTCCTCAGATAAGCAAAGAGCCAACTGAATTAGAAATATTAAAAGTCAGGGGAATAGCGGATTCATTGGCTCTGCAAGCTAGATTTAAAGACGAAGAGACATTTTCAAAATATGACCCAACTGGTGAACAAGCAAAAGAAATATACCATGAGCTAGAAATAGCAAGATGTGAATTACTTGGAGAGAAATATTACCCAGGCTCAAAGAGAAATATTTGGCAAAAAACAAAAGTAGAGGCGTCAGAATACTCAGGTAAAAGCTCCATTGGAGATCAGGAAGAAAATATTTCACAAGTTGCCAAGTATTTCATAAAGAGTCAACTTTCTGAAATGGATCTACCTTCCGAAGCGTCTCAGCTCTTGGAAGCAAAGGAAGTTTTTAAAGGCTTAACTAAAAACCCAGAATTTAACAAAACTGAAGATATTTTTGATCAAGAAAAATTTGCTCTCCTTAGCAGAAAATTAATTGAAAAACTAGGATATGGAGAACAACTCGGCGAATTTGATGAAGCAGAAAGCGATATAGACGAAAACAACCAAGAAGAAGTAGAACAAGAAGAGGCCGGCCAAGGATCAGATAACGAAGAGGATGATACCGCAGAAAATAGCGAAACAAATGATGGAGAATCGCAACAAAGTACAAGTGCTGACGCTGACATTGAAGATAGTCAGATCGATGAATCTATCGAGGGCGAAGATCAAAGTGAAAATCAAATTATCCAAAATATTCAGGGCAGCCAAACCAAGGAAGCACAATACCAAGTATTTGATGCAGCTAGCGATCAAGAAATTAATGCGAACAAACTTGCAGATGAATCTGAATTGGAAAAATTGAGAGAATACTTAGAGCAACAACTAGATAGTCTAAAGGGTGCTGTATCTCGTCTGGCTAATAAGCTTCAGAGAAGACTACAAGCTAAACAAAATAGAACTTGGAAATTTGACCTAGAAGAGGGCCTGTTAGACGCAGCAAAGCTCTCTCGAATAGTGTTGAATCCAACAACTCCACTAAGCTTCAAACAAGAAAGTAGCACAAACTTTAAAGATACTGTTGTTTCTTTATTGATTGATAACTCGGGTTCAATGCGCGGCAGACCGATATCTATAGCCGCTATATCGACCGAAATATTAGCTAAGACGCTGGAAAGATGTAATGTTAAGTGTGAAATACTAGGATTTACTACCAAAGCGTGGAAAGGAGGGCATTCTAGAGAAAAATGGTTGTCACTTGGTCGTCCAAAGAACCCTGGCAGACTAAATGACCTTAGACACATTATATATAAAAATGCTGATGAACCCTGGAGAAGAGCAAAGTTAAATCTCGGTTTAATGATGAAGGAAGGGTTGTTGAAAGAAAACATTGACGGAGAGGCATTGGAATGGGCTCATAAGAGACTTATAAAGAGAGAAGAAAATAGGAAAATCTTATTGGTTATATCTGATGGAGCGCCTGTAGATGACTCTACACTGTCTGTAAATCCTGCCAACTATTTAGAGAAACACCTCAGACATGTTATAAATAAAATAGAGACAACTAATCGAGTGCAGCTACTTGCTATTGGCATTGGGCATGATGTTACCAGATACTATAAGAAGGCTGTAACAATTACGGATGCTGAACAACTTGCGGGTGCAATGACAGAACAATTAGCCGATCTATTTGAGGAACAGAAAACAAACTTAGGAAGCTCTTGATTGTCAACTCATAAAAAACAAAGAGATAACCAACCAAAATTATCGATAAAAGATAAACTTACCCTTATAAGAAAAAAATTAAAGGAGACTAAAATAGATGCTTTTTTGGTGCCCCATAATGATATGTATTTCAATGAAATTACCGCCCCTTTTCACAATCGCTTAGAATGGATTACTGGATTTACTGGGTCTGCGGGTTTCGCAATAATATTCAAAAGCTCAGCTATCATATTTACCGATGGTAGATATAGCATTCAAATACGACAGGAAGTAAACCAATCTTTCTTTAAAATTGAAAACATTTCTAAGAGCGCACCATTTTCTTGGTTAAAAAAAAATGTAAAAAAAAATATAACAATAGGTTTTGACCCTTGGTTACACTCCATACAGGAGGTGGAGACACAAAAAAAGGCTCTTAAAAGCTCTATTAAATTAAAACCAATTAATAACTTAATAGACAAAGTTTGGTTGGGAAGGCCACATGAAGGTTTATCGGATCCCTTCTTAAGACCATCCATACTATCAGGAGAAAATACAAATCAGAAAATAAAGCAAATACAGAATAAACTCAAACTGAATAGAGGACAGGGTTTAATACTTACGTGTTCGGAGTCAATTTGTTGGCTAGCAAATATAAGAGGTCAAGATGTGCCACATTCTCCGTTAATGAACTGTTATGCTTTGGTATACCAAAATCATGTTTGCATTTACTCCATGAAAGATAGCTATAGAGACAATGTCATTAAGCTAAGAAAGAATGTAACATTAAAGCATTTTAATGTTCTTTTTAAAGATATAAAAAAATTAAAGAAGGTTTTTTTTGAACCTACCAGTACACCTTTTATTCTTAAAAGTAAAATCACGGGACAGGATATAAAATTGGAAAAAGTGTGCAATCCAATAACATTGCTTAAAGCTAAAAAAAACCCAATAGAGTTAAATGGTTCTATAAAGAGCCATGAAAAAGATGGGCTAGCCTTATTGAGGTTTATTAAATGGTTTAAAAGTACAAAAATTGATGATCTTTATGAAATTACTCTTGTAAAGAAGTTCGAAGAAATAAGAAAATTTGAGCCTTCCTTTTACTATAACTCTTTTGATACCATAAGTGCTACAGGATCAAATGCAGCTATTACTCATTATAGAGTGTCGGCTAAAAGCAATAAGAAGATAAAAACTTCGGAACTAGTTCTGGTTGATAGCGGTGGGCAATATCTTGAGGGTACAACAGATGTCACTCGAACTTTAATTAAAGGAAGGGCTTTAAAGAAACAGAAGTTTCTCTACACCAAAGTATTACAAGGCCTCATATGTTTAAGTAAACTGAGGTGGCCCGCAGGATTGACGGGAAAGGAATTAGATCCATTAGCAAGACATTTTTTGTGGGAGCATGGTTTAGATTATGATCATGGAACGGGGCACGGTGTGGGAGTTTTTTCAAATGTACATCAAGGTCCCCAAGGAATTACAAGAATAAATACGGTTCCACTAGAACCTGGGATGATTTTGAGCATCGAACCGGGAATATATTTAGAAGGTAAGTTAGGAATAAGACTAGAAAACCTAGTATATGTTAAAAGAAAAAGTACGCACTCTGAGCAGAAGAAAGAATTTTTAGAATTTGAGACGTTAACGCTAGCGCCGTTCGAAAAAAATCTTATTGAGAAAAAATTGCTAAGCCAAGAAGAGTTAATATGGCTAAACTCATACCATAGAAATATCTACCATAAACTAAGACCGTTTTTGAGTGACACCGAGAAAACATGGCTTAGAGAAACGTGTAAGGCTTTGTAACCTATTTTTTTAACGAAATTTTCTTTCCTATTTCTATCGGTATATTGCTCTGCACCAATGATGACTTAAAAAGGCTGAATAGGCTTAGTACTCTGTCAGGATAGTGTTTAACTTTGCGTCCGCTCAAATCCATATTCATCAATACGGTTTCAAAAACAGCTGATAATTCTAAAGACTTTTCCTTTCTCATTTCACCAAATAGATGTACCCTTTTAGAGTCGAAGTCTAAAATACTAATATCAACAAAAAAGCACTCTCCTTCCAATAACTCGCTGAAATAATTATAGCTAGCTTTAAGAGCAAAAGGACCCTCGTTATTTTTTTTAACAAATGAGGGCCCAATATCAAGAACATCTTCAAAGAAAAAATCTAAAGCTTTATCAAAAGCTAAAGTGTAGTAAGCAACATTCATATGACCGTTGTAGTCTATCCATTCCGCCAGAACAGTTTGATTTTTTGTTCTAAATGGAGTTTTGAAGGTTACTTCGCTTTTAGTCTCGCTTGTCATTTATATTTTATTTTTTTTTTTTAACTGGTAGTGTTAGTTATTATTTGAGAGAGATAACATGTCAATTGAAAATGCAATAGATCAGTTAAAAACTTTGATGGAAGATCGCTTAACTATATCAATTTCTGAAAGAAAACAGTACGGACAAAACGAAACATATTACAAGGAGATTCTTCCTGATGCCGTTGCCTATCCAAAAGATGAAAACGAAGTATCTGAAATTTTGCAGATATGTAACGATAACAAGTGCCCCATAATACCCTGGGGAACAGGCACCAGCCTTGAAGGCAATTCAATTCCTATAAATGGTGGAGTAACCTTATCCTTCGAAAATATGAAAAGTATATTGAACGTGAACCCAGATGATATGGATGTTACTGTGCAACCAGGCATAACAAGAGAAGAACTTAATATTAGCCTAAAAGAATTTGGCTTGTTTTTTCCTGTTGACCCTGGAGCGAACGCTTCTATTGGAGGCATGGCTGCCACAAGAGCTTCAGGTACAACAGCCGTAAGATATGGTACTATGAAAGAAAATGTAATAGGCCTCAAGGTAGTAATGTCGGATGGTAGAATAATAAAAACGGGCTCTAGAGCGAGGAAATCTTCAGCTGGATATGATCTCACAAAATTAATAGTGGGATCAGAAGGAACACTGGGTGTAATAACAGAATTAACATTACGCCTTCAAGGCATACCAGAAGAGATAGCTTCAGCAATTTGCTCATTTCCAGATACAGCTAGCGCTGTTAGGACTATAATTGAAACAATCCAACTCGGAATTCCAATCGCAAGATCGGAACTTATGGACTCGACCTCAATCGAAGCTGTAAACGAGTATTCAAAACTTGACTTACCAATAAAAGAACATTTATTTTTTGAGTTTCACGGTAGTACAACTTCAGTCAAAGAACAATCAGAGGCCGTGCAGGAAATTGCGGCTGGAAATGGTGGCAGTGATTTTAACTGGAGTACTGCGACCGAAGATAGGAATAAACTTTGGAAAGCCAGGCATAACTACTATTACGCGATAAAAGCCAAAAACCCTAATCATACATTTTTAGTAACCGACATTTGTGTGCCAATTTCAAACTTAGCAGAAATGATAGATCAGACCGCTATAGAGATGAAATCAAAAGGAATGGCTCCAAGCATAATGGGTCATGTAGGTGACGGCAATTTTCATTCTGGAATCATGGTCAGGCCCAACAATGATGATGATATAAACTTAGCTAAAGATCTTACTAGACGAATAGTACAGCGTGCACTAGAGCTCGAGGGAACTTGTACTGGAGAGCACGGAGTAGGGATAGGAAAAATTGAGTTTATGGAAAAAGAACATGGCGAAGCTTACCAAGTCATGGCTTCGATAAAAAAAACATTTGACCCCAATGGGATATTAAACCCGGGAAAGGTAGTAAAAGTTAACTAGCCAACTTACTTGAATTCCTCAGTCTGGCTGCAGCTGCCAAAGCTTCAGGAGTTATTAATTCGCCTGATAGCATCCTAGCTATTTCCCTAATAATTTTTTCTTCGCCTAAGGTCTCGACTTTTGTGATGGTTGACTTTTCAGTATTAATCTTCTCTACCTTGACATGATTGTCAGAATAAGCAGCTACTTGAGGAGAGTGTGTGACCACTAATACTTGTTCGTGTCTAGATAAGTCTAATAATCTCTTTCCAATTGCTGACGCCGTTGCTCCACCAACTCCTCTATCAATCTCATCAAAAATTTGTGTTTTACGATTTTTTTTCCCCAAAAAACATAGCTTAACCGCAAGAAGAAATCTTGATAGTTCTCCGCCTGAGGCGATCTTATTTAGAGGTTTAAAACCAGAGCCTGGATTAATTTCAGTTGTAAAGCAAACCTGATCGCACCCAAACCTAGTCTCTCCAACTTTTGTTATATCTGTTTTAAACTTAGCTAGCTCTAGTTTTAATGGCTTTAATTCTTCTTCTATCTTTTTGTCCAGTTTAGTGGCGAATTTATGTCTTTCTTTAGAGAGATGCGATGTTTCTTTCTTATACTTCTCTTCTGTAATTGAAATTTTATCCTCTATTTCCTGTATTTTATCATCAACCCCTTCAATACTTTCCAATTCTTTTTCCAATAGACCTTTTAAATTAAATATCTGATTTAGTTCAACATTGTGAGCCCTACATATTCTCTTGATTGCATGGTACCGATCTTCTATTTGAATTAGCTGCTTTTCACTATCAACACTTTTTTCTCTAAGTTGATCCAACATCTCACAAGCCTGTGAAAATTTTTCCGAAGCCGCGTAAAATAGCTCAATAAGGAGCTGATCATCTATTTGCCCTTTTTTTTCTAATCTTTCTAATGATTTTATCGCATTCATAATACTCTCTTCAACCAACTCTCTATTTAAACTTTGAAGAGTATCAAGGATAACAGAACTACTTCGGCTGCTTTTTTTTAAAGAATCTCTACGCGATTCAATACTCTCGAGCTCATTTTGATCAAGTTCAAGCTCTGATATTTCTCTAATTGATTTACTTAGGAACTCTTTATTCTCTACTAAATCTTTTCTTTTATACTCAGTATCAAGTAATTTTTTCAATTTATTGATTTCAGCCCAAGACTTCTCTATATCCTTTACGTTTAGCTCTAAGTTACCAAAGGCATCTAGTAAACTTCTATGCGTTTTTACATTCAACAAACCCTGTTCCTCAAACTGTCCATTTAAGTCTAGAATTAGGTTACCCAACTCTCTAATCATTTCTAATGAACAAGGAAGGTCATTAAGAAAAGCTCTTCTTTTGCTATTCGAACCTATACTCTGTCTTAATATTAGATTTTCATCTATTGCAAATCCTTTTTCAGACAGAAATTGGCTTATTACTCCGTTGTTCTCAAATTGGAATTCTCCAATGAGAGTAGCAGTATCAGCCCGATCACCAATCTCTATCCTCGTATTTTTTTTTCCTAGAAGATAGCCCAAACAATCCAAAAGAATCGATTTACCTGCTCCTGTCTCGCCAGTTAAAACATTTAGGCCCGACGTAAATTCTAATTCCAGATTTTCAAGCAGAAAAATGTTTTGTACGAATAATCTCTTAATCAAGCTAGTCAAGTCCTGACTTATCAATTAAACGAGTCGCTCCATCGGTCCAGCTACTATTTGAGAATTTTTTTCTCATATATTCTTCTTCTGACCCAGCCTCACTAGACAACCCTAACAATAGAAAACTCTCAATTAATCTGTAGGATACTTCGGGCAAAAAACTAGAAACTTTGGTGGTTTTCTTTATCTTTTTAAATCTTCTAATTGCAGCCGCTGGATTATTTCTTTTCAAATAGTATTTACCAACATTTAATTGTTGTCCTACCAGAAATTCTCTGGCGTTACTTATGCTTTTTTCTGCTTCCTTTTTTGAACCACTTTTGGGGTATAGGCTAAGAAAAGCTGAAAAGCTTGATATACAATCTCTCGCTGCTGCTTGGTCTCTTTCAACAATATCTATCTCGTCACAAAAGCTTTTCGATCTAAAATACAATACTTTTTGTGCTTTACTACTTTCAGGATAAAGGCTTAAGAACTTACTTGCTGCTAGACGTGAGTCTTCAAATTTTTTCGCTCTGTAATAAGCATCTACAGCCTTGCTCAATCCAAGCTCATCTTCCACAGAGTATGGAAAATACTTGTTAACTTCTAAATAGTAATCTCCTGCTCTCTCAAAATAGCCCTTTTCATACGCTTCATCCCCCAGTTTGATAATTTCCGAAGGCTTGTTATTTTCGTTAATCTCACTTGGAAGTTTATTGCTACAGCTCAACAGTAACAATAACAAAACATACGTGGTAAAGATTTTTAATAAACCAAATAAAAAGCGCATCCTCTTTACTAAACTCTATAATATCCAAAAGTCAAGATAAGTGGTTTAAAAGTCGAAAATCGCGTTTAATCATTAGAATATATTCTTTATATCCGCTTTTGAAATATCAAATCCAGGGAGTTTATCTCTATCGCTCTCCGAGAAGTCCTTACTAACAAAAACATCTCCTCTTTTAAAGCTCTCTCGCAGTAATAGATTTGTTAGTCCATGCCCACCAGAACAAGATACAAATTTTCCTAAAATTGGTCTTCCCACGAGGCTCAAATCTCCAAGAGCATCAAGAATCTTATGCCTAATACACTCATCAGCATACCTTAATCCATCTTGTGCCATCATCTCGTTCTCTCCCACAACTATTGCGTTTTCTATTCCCCCACCAAGAGCGAGACCCTCATCTTTCAGTCGAATAACGTCACTTTTCCGACAAAACGTCCTACTGTCACATATTTCTCTTACAAATGCTCCATTGACAATAGGCATGTCAAGGCTTTGTTTGCTAAGAGCTGTTCCAGGCCAGTTCATCTCAAAATCTATGGAGAACATCTTCGCTGGTCTTAACTCTGCCCAAGCGTTTGAACTACCTACTCGAATCTTTTTTACTACTTCATACAACTGGATCTTTTTTTCTAGCTCAATAACTCCTGACTGAAGTATTGCTTTTACAAAGGTTCTTGAGGATCCATCAAAAATCGGAAGCTCTGCCTCACTCAATTCAACGAACGCATTATGAATCCCTAAACCTGCAAAAGCTGCCAAAATATGCTCAGCCGTTATTACTGAAACTCCAAAACTATTTGTAAGTTGCGTTCTTAAATAAGTTTTAGATACGTTTTCAAAGCTAGCCTTGATATAAGCTTGATCACCTTTAACATCTAATCTTTTAAACACTACTCCATGACCGGCACNTGCCGGATGAACAATCATTCTGACATCTTTACCGAAGTGCAGACCCTTACCTTCGAGCATAAAAGAATTTTTTATCGTCTTCTGAAACATTCTAACCCTCAACACAGAGAGTATCTAATCAGCTAGAAAGCTCAATACACACTTATATGTCAAAATAATTCAATTGTTACTCTAGTTAGCCTGTCGACGCAAAAAAGCAGGAATCTCTAGTTTGCTCTCATCTTCTCTGTCCGTAAGAAACTTNTCTTTTTCTTCTTCGATTTGACTTTTTGTTTCTAAACTATCCGCTTGCTCTCGTTTTTCTCCAAATCCTGTCATGCGTCTTATAAGATTGTTCAAACTACCTGCTGTACCATTGGGCTCACTACTTTGTTTCCTAGGCGGCAAATCTATTCCTGAAGCAGTTTGCGTCAGTACTGGATCTATTTGCTTTTCGTTTGCACTATTTTCACTATGTTGTAAGTTTTCTAAGGTGGATGCGGTAGATGAATTTACATTTCTTTCTAACCGTTCTAACTCCTTTTCTTCCCTATCTAAAGTATCTTTGTCAATCACGGCCTCATTATTTTTGATCTCACTTTTATCTAAAAGATTTTCAGAGTGATAACCGTACTCGTTAGTTTCTTCAATTTCAATTCTGTTGGGTTTCTCTAACTCATTTAGCACTTGGGAGCTTGGCTTAGAAAATTCCGATACATCTATTCCAGTAGCTACAACAGATACTCTGATTGAACCAGTGAGATCAGAGTCAAAAGTCGACCCAACTATTATATTAGCCTCTGGATCGACCTCGTCTCTTATTCTATTTGCTGCCTCATCTACCTCGAAAAGTGTCATGTCATTACTTCCTGTAACGTTTATGAGCACACCAGTAGCCCCTTTAAGGGAAATCTCATCTAACAAAGGATTAGCTATTGCTTTTTCTGCTGCTTGTAATGCTCTATCCTCACCGCTAGCTTCCCCTGTGCCCATCATCGCTTTCCCCATCTCATCCATAACAGATCTGACATCAGCAAAGTCTAAATTGATAAGGCCAGGTTTAACCATAAGATCTGTTACTCCCTTTACGCCCTGATAAAGAACATCATCAGCCATAGAAAAAGCTTCTGTAAATGTCGTTTTTTCTGTCGCTAGTCTAAATAAGTTCTGATTGGGAATAACTATCAAAGTGTCGACTACTTTTTGTAATGCTGATATCCCATGGTCAGCTTGCTTCATTCTGGTTGTACCCTCAAATTGAAAAGGTTTTGTTACAACGCCAACAGTTAGTATTCCTTTTTCTCTTGCCAACTCTGCAACAATGGGAGCTGCTCCAGTACCGGTTCCGCCACCCATCCCAGCTGTAATAAAACAGAGGTTTGCTCCATCTAGAATGTCTGCGATCTGTTCGGTGCTTTCGATGGCTGCATCGTTTCCAACCTCTGGTTTTGCACCTGCTCCAAGCCCCTGAGTTCTTTTTAACCCCAATTGCAATTTTGTTTGAGCGTTGGACTGCTGAAGGGCTTGCGCATCCGTATTAGCGGCTATAAATTCCGCTCCCTCCAGATTTTTTAACATCATATTATTTACGGCGTTTCCACCGGCGCCCCCAATACCAAATACTAGTATTCTAGGCTTCAATTCCTGATGTTCAGGAATCCTGATATTTATTGCCATTGTTGCCTGCCATTTTTTTTTTTACTGCTGATTCGTATAATAACCGAATCACTCTTACTCGTCACTATTTTTATCTTCTACAAGGCTTGTTATAAGGAATGGTTTCACCAATTTGATTTTACCCACCGCCATGTTTTTCTAATTAATTGATCACCTTCATGCTCAAAAGGTGCTTTAAAATCCCATACCTCATCTTGTGGTCGTGCCAAATTCAAGGCGAGGCCTACAACCGCTGCAGCTTCTGGTCCATGAGCAGAGACAGGCAGGCCCTGAATTCTCATTGGTACGGCAACCCGTGCTGGTTTTCCAAGAAATATTGATGTGAAATCTAATATGTTTGCCAGCTTGCTACCACCACCGGTCAAAACAATTTTTTGACCAGGTAGAAACTCGAAATCAGATCTATCTAATATAGCCCTGAGGCAGTCAAAAATTTCTTCAACTCTAGGCCTAATTACCCCTAATAATTCCGACTTTGTTATAGTTCTTCTGTCAGTGTAAAGATCTGCATTGTTGTCGGGCAATTCTATAGTTTCTCTTTCATCTGAGTTGGCAGGCATCAAACCTCCATGTAAAACTTTCAATCTTTCAGCTGCTGAAAAAGATATTTGGAACGCCTGCATGATATCACTGGTTATATGCTGCCCGCCAATTCGTATTGACTCTGAAAAGATTAAATTCTTTCGAAAAAAAACTGATACACTCGAATTGGCAGCACCTAAATCAATACAAACAACACCCAATTGCATCTCATCTTCAAGAAGGCTGGATTGTCCGGAAACGTAGGGAGCAAGCGCTATACCTGCCAAAGATAGATCACATTTATTCAAACAACTTACCATGTTCTCTATAATATCTGATTGAATAGACACAATATTAACATCTGCCGATAGTTTAGACCCACTTATTCCCCTAGGGTCCATATACCCATGTTTATCATCAATGCTAAAATTAACTGGTAAAGCGTGTATTATTTCTCTTTTTAAATCATCATAAAATAAATTAAGCTTTGACAAAGCGTGTCCAATATCTGCTTCTGTTACTTCTCTTTGATTAAAATCGATAGATGATGATATTAGAGTAGATTTTTGAGAGCCACTAGAAAAAGTGAGAAAGACATTCTCAATTAAGCAACCAGCCATTTTTTGGGCTCGTTGAATTACTGTTCTTATTGCACTTTCTGCTTCTCTCATCTCATATATCTCACCATTCCTAATCCCCCTAGATTTTGTGGTTGAAGCCCCTACAACTCTGAAAGTCACGTCTTTCTGCGACTTACCGCTTGAAAATGAATTAACTTCATTTGATTCTGCAACTGAAATTACTAGGCACATCACCTTAGAGCTTCCGAGATCTATAAGGGCAACTGTTCCTTTTTTTATGGCGGCAGTCCTTTTTTGTCTTAGTTGTCTTTGGCTCTGCAATAGTTTCCTCAACCTTCAATCCCTCCTAATTTTTCAATAGCGTATTCGACCGATGAAGCTTTCTTGAACTTAATTACAGGTTTGTCAATATTTCTTAAATCAACAGAAACAATGGGTTTTAAGGGTTTATTTGTCTCATTTAGAAGCGTTTTCATCAGCTCCAACGCTTTACTCAAATTATTCTCTGGCAATTTAAAAACCAGCTCATTTTTCATATGAATATTCCATCGCCTTTCACCAGTCCACTCATAATATAATACTTCTGACTTATTTGATCCTATTTCATTTACTAATGATAAAAGTTCTTTAATTTTTCTTGATGCATCTTTTCCAACTAAAAGTGGAAAAGCTGATAGACCTTGATAATTAGGCTTTATCGATAGAATAATTCCATTACTATCGAGGACTTCATATAGGTCATTGTTAAAAAACACNACTGCTTCTTTTCTTTCAATAACACTNACCATTACTAATCCATCTGTAGAAAACTTAACAAAAGCTTTTTCTACCTTGCTAATTGCTTGTATTTTTTCTCTTAAAGCCTGAGCGTTCAACGCTGAAAACCCCTCAGTTGCGGCATTTTGAACCAGAATTGTTATTTCTTTTTTCAACGATTCTTGGGCCCCTTTTACCAGAACTTTGTTTATAGATAATTCTGTCAGCCTTTTTACAAAAGCTGAACTTTCCTCGGTTAAAAACTTAATTTCCTCATTAAGGTCAATATTTTTGTAGAGAATTTTTTTTGCCAACAAGGCACCTGAAATCAAAAAAACTGCGACCAAGAGCGTTTTAAACCATAGCTTGTAAAGTAATCTATTTATTTTATAAAATAACCGTGACGGGGCAGGATCTTTAGATTTCAACAAACTCATTCTTTACCTATTTGTTACATGATGCATCTTTAATCAATTCCAAACACAGGTATTGTAGGTCCAATCCGACGAATCTTGCCTGTTCAGGAACTAGGGAAGTTTTGGTCATCCCAGGTTGGGTATTTAGCTCGAGAATAAATAGCCCTTCCCTTCCTTTTTTTTCATTCCATCTAAAATCAGAGCGAGTGATACCTCTACACCCCAAGCAGTGATGCGCTCTGATTGCATAATTAATACATAAATCAAATATCTCCTTAGGGACGTCAGCAGGTATTATATGCTTTGAACCACCTGTTTTATATTTTGCATCATAATCATACCAATCTTCAGTTACTATATCGGTGACCGTTAATGGCCGACCGTTGAGGACGGCAACAGTAAGCTCTCTACCAGGAATATATTTTTCTAAAATATACCTTCTATCTAAATGTGTATTAAACTCCCCAACATCCTCGATTTCCTTTTTATTTCTAATAAAATTAACTCCGACAGAAGAGCCTCCATTATTTGGCTTAATAACAAATGGAGGAATTAAAGGTATCCTTTTTAATTGGTCTCTGCTATTTAATAGTAGGTCATCTATTACTGGTAACCCGGATGCCTTAAATAATTTCTTTGAGATAAATTTATCCATTGCGATTGCAGAAGATAAAACCCCAGAGTGTGTATATGGAATCTTAAGTGTTTCAAATATTCCCTGAATAGATCCA
>NZSE01000026.1 GCA_002703515.1 Paracoccaceae bacterium
GGAAAAGACATAGTTTCTAAAACTACAGGTTTAACGGGGTCACATAAGGTATCACCTGTGGTAGTTTCTTTCATTCCAGCTAAGGCAACAATATCACCTGCAAACGCTTCATCAATTTCCTCTCTATTATTAGAGTGCATCATCATCATCCGACCGACTCGTTCTTTCTTACCTTTAGTGGAGTTTAAAAAACTGTCTCCTTTTTTTATAACTCCAGAATATATGCGGGTAAAAGTTAGAGATCCGACGAACGGGTCATTCATTATCTTAAACGCTAGTCCGGAGAACGGTTGATTATCATCTGCTGATCTTTCTATGTCTCTTTTTTCGCTTTCGTCTCCTGGCTTAAATCCCATATATGCAGGGACATCCAAGGGACCTGGCAAATAGTCAATAACTGCGTTGAGTAAAGGCTGTACCCCCTTGTTTTTAAATGCAGATCCACACAGGACTGGCACAAATGCCATGCTGAGTGTACCTTTTCTTAATAAATCTCTCAAAGTCGGTTCATCTGGTTCCTCTCCTTCAAGATATTTTTCCATTACTTCATCATCCATTTCTACAGCGATTTCAATCATCTCTGCTCTGTACTTTTCAGCAACTTCGAGCAGGTCAGATCTAATTTCTTGGCATGTCCAACTCGCTCCAAGATCTTCTCCAGCCCAAGTCCATTCCTTCATAGTAACAAGATCAATAACTCCTTCGAGGTTAGATTCTGATCCTATGGGTAATTGTATCGGACATGGAATTGCTCCCGTCCGGTCTTTTATCATCTTTACACACTGAAAATAGTCAGCTCCAATTTTATCCATCTTGTTGACGAATACGATTCGCGGAACTTTGTATCTGTCCGCTTGTCTCCAAACAGTCTCGGTCTGAGGTTCTACACCAGCGTTAGCATCTAGAACACAAACGGCTCCATCCAAAACAGCGAGCGACCTTTCTACTTCAATTGTAAAATCAACGTGTCCTGGTGTATCGATTATGTTAAATCGATGCTTTGGCGACAATGCATTCTCACCATCTTCGGTTCTCTCCCAAAATGTTGTGGTTGCTGCTGAAGTAATTGTGATGCCTCTTTCCTGCTCCTGCTCCATCCAATCCATGGTTGCAGCTCCGTCATGAACTTCTCCTATCTTATGGGACTTCCCTGTATAATATAGTATTCTTTCGGTGCATGTTGTCTTTCCTGCATCTATGTGAGCCATTATGCCAAAATTTCTGTAAAGATTTAAAGTGTATTCTCGAGCCATCTTTCTTCTCTTCCATTACCACCTGTAATGACTGAAAGCCTTGTTGGCCTCTGCCATTTTGTGTGTATCTTCTTTCTTTTTTACCGCAGATCCACGAGTATTCACTGCGTCTATCAACTCGGATGCCAACCTATCTTTCATCGTCTTTTCATTTCTATCCCTGGATGCCTTAATTAACCAGCGAATAGCTAGCGCCTCCCGACGCTGAGGCCTAACCTCTACAGGCACTTGATAGGTTGCTCCACCTACCCTACGAGATCTAACCTCTACAGAAGGCTTTATGTTGTCGAGGGCTTCATGGAATACATCTAACGGAGGTCTTTTCGTTTTATTCTCTATTTCGTCAAATGCTCCATAAACAATTTTCTCTGAAACCGACTTTTTCCCATCTAGCATTAGGTTATTCATAAATTTGGACACTACTAAATCCTTAAATTTGGGATCGGGTAATATTTCTCTTTTTTCGGCTCTTCTTCTACGGGACATTCTACTATTTCACTTATTTTGGTTTCTTTGCGCCATACTTGGATCTACGCTGTTTTCTATCCTTTACTCCCTGAGTGTCTAGCACTCCTCTTAGAACGTGATAGCGTACTCCAGGTAGGTCTTTTACTCTTCCACCTCTTATCAATACTACCGAATGCTCTTGCAAATTGTGTGCTTCTCCCGGAATGTAGGAAATAACCTCATATCCGTTGGTCAGTCTCACCTTTGCCACCTTTCGCATAGCAGAGTTAGGTTTTTTGGGAGTGGTGGTATAAACTCTAGTACAAACACCTCTTTTTTGAGGACAAGCTTGTAGATGCATCGACTTTTGCCTATATGTTCTAGGCTTTCTTGGTTTTCTTATCAACTGTTGTATAGTCGGCATTTTTTGCCCTTAACCTTCCTTCAAACGGGTCTCCTNAGACCCTTCTNCACACGCAGAGGATTAACTAATGTTTAATCGTGCCTTTTTAAATTTTTGAATTTTTAACTACAGATTCAACGAATTTGCGCGAATTTATAAACTTAATTCATGGCTGTCAACACCAAATACTACTAAACTTAANTTGTGTGNCTTTTATATCTTCAAATTTACGTTTTTTACACATCTTCATCAGCAATCTCAACGTCTTTTTCAATATTTTCNGCCTTTGACCGCTCACTCAGGATTTGGAAGTCACGCATGGCAGCAACCTTTCTAATTTCTCTAGCTGTCCCACCCGTTCCCGCAGGGATCANCCTCCCAACTATAACNTTCTCTTTAAGACCTATCAGTTTATCTTTTTTACCTTGGGTTGATGCTTCTGTTAACACTCTAGTTGTTTCCTGAAAAGAAGCAGCGGAAATAAAGCTCCTTGTCTGCAGGCTNGCTTTAGTTATTCCTAGTAAAACTGGCCCACCCTTTGCTGGTTGTAGCCCNTGCTCTAAGGCTTTTTCATTTGCTTCTAAAAACTCAGCCTTNTCTACCTGCTCGCCTTTGAGCAATATAGTTCCCCCACTATCTGTAATCTCCCATTTTTGAAGCATTTGCCTAACGATTACCTCTATGTGCTTATCATTTATTTTAACGCCTTGCAGTCTATAGACATCCTGTACTTCATTGATCATATACTCGGCCAGAGCCTCTACACCCATTATTGTTAAGATATCATGAGGAGCAGGGTTACCTTCCATAATGTATTCTCCCTTCTTTATGAAATCTCCTTCTTGTACNGGTATGTGCTTTCCCTTTGGGACTGTATATTCGACTGCTTCATCCTCATTTCCATCGGGTATGACGGCAATGATTCTTTTGTTTTTGTAGTCTTTTCCAAACCTTACATATCCGTCTTTCTCTGCGATTATGGCATGATCTTTTGGTCTACGAGCTTCAAATAGCTCTGCAACCCTAGGCAAACCACCAGTAATATCCTTCGTCTTAGCACCCTCTCTNGGAATTCTCGCTAACACATCCCCNGGCTGGATNTCAGATCCGTCTTCAACNGACATAATNGCATCAACTGACATAGGATGAACAGCTGCGTTACCATTTTCGAGCTTAACTGGTTCACCAGACGCTTTGTCGACAATTATAATCTCCGGCTGCAGAGAACTACCTTTAGAAGAAGATCTCCAGTCTGATACTATTTTTTGTGATATTCCCGTAGCATCATCTACATCTTCCCTNACTGAAACNCCTGGGATCAAATCAGCAAACTTTACTATACCTCCTTTTTCGGCAATTATTGGTAGCGTGTAAGGGTCCCACTCAAATAGTTTCTCACCCGCAGATACTTTTTGTTTATCTTTCACGTAAAGTTTAGTTCCATATGAAAGCTTGTGAGAGCTAAGGGTAACACCTTTGTCGTTATTAATTAAAAGCTCCATACTGCGACTGGTCACAATTGCATCACCTTGCCCATTTGAAAGAATATTTGCATTTCTAAATTCAATTACCCCATTATGATTGGACTGTAAAAATGACTGTGAGCCACCTTGTGCTATTCCTCCTATATGGAAGGTTCTCATGGTAAGCTGGGTTCCTGGCTCGCCAATTGATTGCGCAGCTATGATCCCAACAGCCTCACCTGGATTAACTGGGGTCCCCCTTGCTAAGTCTCTTCCATAGCAAGTGGCGCATATCCCATCTTCGGCTTCACACGTAAGAGGTGAACGTATTTGCACNGTCGAGATATCAGCTTTCTCAATCAAATCTGCAACGCGTTCGTCTATCATAGTGCCCTTGCCACATAATAGACTGTCATCAGACGGATGTTTAATATCCTCTGCTGAAATTCTGCCTAGAATACGTTCTGATAGAGTCGCCACCACTTCACCATCACTTATCGCTGCTTCGCATTTAATCGATGTTTTAGTCCCACAATCATCAATTCTAACAATACAATCTTGAGCTACATCAACTAACCGTCGCGTCAAATACCCTGAATTAGCTGTTTTCAATGCAGTATCAGCAAGTCCCTTTCTNGCTCCATGTGTGGAATTAAAATACTCTAAAACTGATAAACCCTCTTTGAAGTTTGCTATNATTGGTGTCTCAATAATGGCTCCCGATGGCTTTGCCATAAGACCACGCATTCCACCTAGTTGCTTCATTTGCGCTGGTGATCCTCTGGCACCAGAGTGTGCCATCATATAGACCGAGTTAGGNTCTAATTCAGATCCATCCTTATTTTTCTTGGTGGACGAAATATCCTCCATCATCGCATCCGCAACCAAATCTGAACATTTAGACCAAGCGTCAACTACTTTATTATATTTTTCACCTTGTGTTATAAGTCCGTCCATGTATTGTCTTTCGAAGTCTTTCACTTGTTCCCTTGTCTCATTTACAAAATTCCACTTTGAGGCTGGAATTACCATGTCGTCTTTACCAAAAGATATTCCCGCCTTGAATGCTTCATGGAAACCAAGTTGCATTATTTGGTCGCAAAATATTACCGATTCCTTTTGACCACAGTGCCTGTACACAGTATCTATAACCTCACCAACCTCTTTCTTTCTCAACAGTCGGTTTACTACTTCGAACGGAGCTTTATGATTTTTAGGTAATAATGCGCCCAGTCTTAGTCGACCAGGCGTGGTTTCAAACCTTTTAAAATAAGAAGCTCCTTCACTGTCTATTTGTTCAACTTTAGCTGTAATCCTTGTATGCAAGTTGACCGCCCCAGCCTCAAGGGCATGCTCAACCTCGTCAACAGACGAAAAGATCATTCCTTCACCAGGTTGCCCCTCCCTCATAAGAGAAATATAATATAATCCAAGAACCATGTCTTGAGAGGGCACTATAATTGGTTTACCGTTGGCTGGAGAAAGGACGTTATTCGTTGACATCATTAAAACGCGAGCCTCCAGCTGTGCTTCTAAACTTAAGGGAACATGGACGGCCATTTGATCACCGTCAAAGTCAGCATTGAAAGCAGAACACACAAGTGGATGCAGATTTATAGCCTTTCCTTCTATTAAGACCGGTTCAAATGCTTGTATTCCAAGCCTGTGGAGGGTAGGAGCACGATTTAAAAGAACTGGGTGCTCTCTAATTACTTCTTCCAAAATATCCCAGACCTCCGGTCTTTCTCTTTCCACCATCTTTTTTGCTTGCTTTACTGTAGAGGAAAGACCACGAGCCTCTAGTTTAGAATAAATGAAAGGTTTAAAAAGCTCGAGAGCCATTTTTTTTGGCAGTCCACACTGATGAAGCTTAAGTCCTGGACCTGTCACAATTACCGAGCGCCCCGAAAAGTCGACTCGCTTCCCCAAAAGATTCTGCCTGAAACGGCCTTGCTTGCCCTTTAGCATATCTGAAAGCGACTTTAAGGGTCTTTTGTTTCCTCCTGTTATTACTCGCCCGCGTCGCCCATTATCGAAAAGTGCATCAACTGATTCTTGAAGCATCCTTTTTTCATTCCTTATTATAATATCGGGAGCCTTTAATTCCATCAAACGTTTAAGTCTGTTATTCCGATTGATAACCCTTCTATAAAGGTCATTTAGGTCTGAAGTTGCAAACCTTCCACCATCCAAAGGGACCAAAGGTCTCAGCTCAGGTGGAATGACGGGTATTACCGTCATAATCATCCATTCTGGTTTATTAGTGCTTTCTCTGAAATTTTCAATGAGCTTAAGTCTCTTTATGATCTTCTTCGGCTTAAGTTCACCAGTTGCCTCTTTAAGCTCTTCTCTGAGCTTTTCAGCCTCAGATTCAACATCTATCGCCTTAAGCATTTCTCTAATTGCCTCTGCTCCAATGCCGGCTTGAAAGGCGTCCAAGCCGTACTGATCTTGAGCATCTAGATATTCTTCTTCAGAAAGCAGTTGCCCTGCCTTTAGATCGGTCAAACCAGGCTCGATAACTACATATTGCTCAAAGTACAATATTCTTTCTAGATCTCTTAAAGTCATGTCCAACATCAATCCGATTCTTGACGGTAGAGATTTTAGAAACCAAATATGTGCTACAGGGGAAGCAAGTTCAATATGACCCATCCTTTCCCGCCTAACCTTTTGCAAAGTGACTTCAACTCCGCACTTTTCACATGTAACCCCTCTATATTTCATCCTTTTATATTTACCGCAAAGACATTCATAATCTTTGACCGGCCCAAATATTCTTGAACAAAATAGACCGTCTCTTTCAGGTTTAAATGTGCGGTAATTTATAGTTTCAGGCTTTTTTATTTCACCAAACGACCAACTTAATATTCTTTCAGGTGAGGCTATAGAAATTCGTATTTCATCGAATGTCTTAAGCGCTTGTGGTTTGCCAAATGGATTGGTTATTTCTTTATTCATTTTTACATCCTATAAAATGTTTAAGTTTGCAGCTCGCAAGCAATTAATTGATTTCATCATCCAGAAGTTCTATGTTAAGGCCCAAAGATCGAATCTCTTTCACCAGAACGTTAAATGATTCTGGAATCCCTGCTTCGAAATTGTCTTCCCCTTTAACAATGCTTTCATAAACTTTTGTTCTACCAGCTACATCATCGGACTTAACTGTTAACATCTCTTGAAGCGAGTACGCTGCCCCATAAGCTTCTAAAGCCCAAACTTCCATTTCTCCAAAGCGCTGACCTCCAAACTGTGCTTTGCCACCTAATGGCTGTTGGGTAACTAAACTATATGGACCAGTAGATCTCGCATGTATTTTTTCATCTACTAAATGATGCAATTTAAGAATATATTTTACTCCTACAGTTACTGGCCTTGCAAATTGCTCTCCTGTTCTTCCATCGAACAGAATTGATTGAGCACTTTCGTCTAAACCNGCCCTCTTGAGCGCCTCTGTAACATCACTTTCTTTTGCTCCATCAAAAACTGGCGTTGCAATGGGAACACCAGACTTAACATTATTGGCAACTGTGAACATGTTATCCGAAGACAAGCCCTTGATATGTTTCTCAAATTCATCAATTCCATACGCATTTTGCAATGCGTTCTCTAAGATTTTTGCATCGTTGCTTTTTTTAAACTCCGAGATCGCGTTGTTTACAGACTCTCCCAAAGTTTTNGCCGCCCATCCCATATGGGTCTCCAGGATTTGTCCAACATTCATTCTACTTGGTACTCCTAGTGGATTTAAAACCAGATCTACTGTTGTCCCATCCTCCAAAAAGGGCATATCCTCTTCAGGTACAACTTTTGATATCACCCCCTTGTTACCATGCCTTCCTGCCATCTTATCACCGGGTTGCAGCTTTCGCTTGACAGCAACAAAGACCTTTACCATTTTCATTACACCAGGAGGCAAATCATCACCTCTCCTAACCTTTTCGACCTTGTCTTGATATGANTCATTTGCAATCTTTTTTTGCTTCTCAAATTGATCGTGCAACGCCTCCATTTTTTTAGCATCGCTTTCAGACTCTAAAGAAAACTTCCACCAAAGCCCTCTNGATAAATCGTCCAGCATATCTTGATTAATACTTGATCCCTTTACGGAACCTTTCGGTCCATCGTTTATTTTCTTTCCAACCAAAAGATCCTTCAATCTTGAATAAATATTTCTCTCCAATATCTCTAGCCCGTCGTCTCTGTCTCGACTTAGTCGCTCGATCTCGTGTCGCTCATTCTGCAATGCTCGCTCGTCTTTTTCTATCCCATGGCGATTGAAAACTCTAACCTCAACTACAGTTCCGTGGTCTCCCGGTCCCATCCTGAGGGATGTATCTCTCACATCTGAAGCTTTCTCACCAAATATGGCTCTAAGAAGTTTTTCTTCAGGAGTCATCGGGCTTTCGCCCTTTGGTGTAATCTTTCCAACAAGTATGTCGCCTGGTCCTACCTCTGCTCCAATATATACGATCCCAGCTTCATCCAAATTTCTTAGAGATTCTTCACCCACATTGGGTATATCTCTGGTGATCTCTTCTGGACCTAGCTTAGTATCCCTGGCTGCCAATTCAAACTCTTCAATATGTACAGAAGTGAACACATCATCCTTAACNAGCCTTTCAGAAATCAAAATGGAGTCTTCATAGTTATACCCGTTCCAAGGCATAAATGCGACCAACACGTTTTTTCCTAATGCGAGNTCACCCATATCAGTAGAGGGACCATCTGCTATAACCTCTCCTCTAAAGACAGTGTCACCCTTCTTTACTAAAGGCCGCTGGTTGATACAAGTATTCTGATTCGATCTTTGGAACTTTCTCAACCGGTAAATATCAACACCATGATCACCGACCTCTACTTCATCAGTCACCCTAACCACAATCCTTGTCGCATCGACCTGATCAATTACACCTGAGCGTTTTGCAACAATTGCAGCCCCAGAGTCTTTCGCAACAACCGACTCCATCCCAGTGCCAACAAATGGTGCTTCTGCAGTTAACAACGGCACAGCTTGTCTTTGCATGTTTGATCCCATCAACGCCCTATTAGCATCATCGTTTTCCAAAAATGGTATCAATGAGGCTGCCACTGACACTAACTGCTTGGGCGAAACATCAATATAATCAACTGACTCGGACGGATAGAGCATGTAATCCCCAAACCGGCGGGTTGAAACCAACTCATTCTCAAAGGAGTCGTCTTTAGTTAGCTTTGCATTAGCCTGTGCAATAGTATACTTCATCTCCTCTGTTGCAGACATGTAGACTACTTCATCAGTAACTTTCCCACCATTAACACGCCTATATGGGGTCTCAATAAAGCCATATTTGTTAACTTTTGCAAACGAAGCTAAAGAATTGATTAGGCCTATATTCGGACCTTCTGGGGTTTCAATGGGGCATACTCTTCCGTAGTGAGTTGGATGAACATCCCTTACCTCAAAACCGGCCCTATCCCTTGTTAGACCTCCAGGACCAAGCGCAGAAAGACGTCTTTTGTGAGTTACCTCAGAGAGTGGATTGGTTTGATCCATAAATTGTGACAATTGGCTAGAGCCGAAAAATTCCTTTACAGCTGCAGCTGCTGGCTTGGCATTAATAAGATCTTGAGGCATAACCGTATCAATTTCCACCGAAGACATCCGTTCACGTATAGCTCTTTCCATTCTTAGCAAGCCAACACGGTACTGATTCTCCATAAGCTCACCAACAGATCTTACTCTCCTGTTTCCTAAGTGATCAATATCATCGATTTCACCTTTGCCGTCCTTCAATTCCACTAGCGCTGCTATTACAGCAACAATGTCTTCCTTTCTGAGAGTCCGCATTGTGTCTGGCGCGTCAAGATCAAGACGCATGTTTAACTTTACTCTCCCTACGGCAGAAAGATCATATCTCTCTTCGTCAAAAAACAGCGACTCAAACAGATCAGCAGCCGCCTCTATTGTAGGCGGCTCACCTGGTCTCATCACTTTGTAGATGTCCTCAAGAGCCATTTCACGATTAAAATTCTTATCGGAAACCATTGTGTTTCTTATATACGGGCCGACATTTACATGATCTATATCTAATGTAGATATTTCAGTCACCCCGTTATCAAAAAGCGTTTTCAGATTTCCACCAGTTATAGACCCACTTTTCTGATCAAAATCGCAAGTTATTTCTTCACCTGCTTCCAACCAAATCTCNCCNGTTTNTTCATTGACGATATCATGCGACGCGAAACGACCAATTATTGAATCAAATGGCACTAAGATTTTCTTAACGGANTTNGATTCCTCAATCTCTTTAACAAATCTAGGGGTAATCTTTTTTCCAGCTTCTGCAATCACTTCGCCAGTATCGGCGTCAACCAAGTCAAATATGGGCTTAATTCCTCTAAACCGAGATGGATAAAAGGGNATCGACCATTTATTGTCTCCACTTACACAGTACTTCACTTCTTGATAATAGGTATCGCAAATATCTTCTTGNCTCAGGCCCAACGCNTAGAGAAGGGTGGATACAGGTATCTTTCTTCTTCGATCTATTCTTACAAAAACTAAGTCCTTGGCATCAAACTCAAAATCAAGCCAAGAACCTCGGTAAGGAATTATTCTACTTGTGAAAAGTATTTTCCCTGAAGAGTGTGTTTTNCCTTTATCGTTGTCNAAGAAAACTCCAGGTGATCTATGCATCTGCGAGACAACAACTCGCTCAGTCCCATTAACAAGAAATGTTCCGTTAGGGGTCATTAAGGGAATGTCACCCATGTAAACATCCTGNTCTTTTATACCCTTNACCGATTTTGCCTGACTNTGCTCATCGATTTCAAAAACTATTAGGCGTAACTTTACTTTAAGAGGAGCTCCATAAGTTAGATCTCTCTGATGACATTCCTCAAGGTCATANTTTGGTTTTTCCAACTCATATGAGACAAATTCCAAAGTAGCTGTTTCGTTNAAGTCGGTGACTGGAAAGATTGACTCAAAAGCGCCTCTTATCCCTTCTCCTTTTACGNGCTCAGGTCCTTCTCCAGATCTTAAAAACAAATCGTATGACGATTTTTGGACTTCTATCAGGTTGGGCATTTCTGCGACCTCCCTAATCTTACCAAAATATTTTCTTATCCGGCCTTTTGTTAGTACATCATTGCTCATGGGAACCTCTGATATTTGTCTTACTAATCTGATTGGGAAATCAGATCATTGAATTTCAAAAGCTCTTCCAATTCATGTGCTCTCCCAAAGCACTCCCGAAAAGAGATTAAGTATTTGTAATAGGTACGTGAAGATTAAATCTTGGGTATTACCCTTACGATAGCTCCACTTCAGCTCCTGCCTCCTCGAGTTTCTTTTTGATATCCTCTGCCTCATCTTTTGACACGCCTTCTTTGACAGCTTTTCCACCAGCTTCGACAAGGTCTTTGGCCTCTTTCAATCCTAATCCCGTTATAGTTCTAACTTCTTTAATAACGTTGATCTTTTTATCGCCCGCTGCTTTTAAAATAACGTTAAATTCACTTTTTTCATCNCCGCCAGAAGCTGCGTCAGCTCCACCAGCTCCACCACCAGCTGCGGCNCCNGCTACCATCACCGCACCTCCAGCAGCCGGTTCAATTCCATATTCATCCTTCAATAAGTTTTTTAATTCAACAGCGTCCACGAGGGACAACTTGGAGATATCTTCTGCTAGTTTCTTTAAATCAGCCATTATTATTCACCCATTCCTAAAAGTTTAAAGTTAAAGAGAAAACTATACTAGTCTCCCCCAATATTTTCTAAAACGCCTGCGATTGCCGAAGCTGGGCCAGTCAAACTCGCCGCCAAATTACCTCCTGGTGCTGTGAGGAGAGCGCTAATACTAGACAGCACTTCTTCCCTTGAAGGTAGTTTTGAAACTTCAGTTACACCATTGGAGTC
>NZSE01000027.1 GCA_002703515.1 Paracoccaceae bacterium
TCTTGAGTAATCGACATCTTTTTTCTCCATTGTTTGTTTCCTACCAGGATGTCGTCCAGTTAGGCTTTTATACGATCNNTTGTTATTAGNGTGATTTTAAAAAAAAATAAAGAAAAAAATGATTAATACTTATCNATNGNGGANATTTATGTTTCAAAAAGGNTTTAAGTATTANATTTTCTCCTAACCTTTAAAAACTNACCCTCCTTGAACANNANTCCTGCTACCCTATCNTTATACNTAGCAAANAGCTCCTCNCCCTCTGCCAAAGCGAGTGTTACTGGANNTATTATTGGTCGACCATTTTCTANATNCTTTAAATCATCTAGACTACATTCAAAAATTTTAAGGTTTGGTATACCAATCTCAATAGGCTTAATACATAAGCCTAAATCATCTGTTGATTGATCTAATAAATCAGACAGATCTATTGCTTCTTCAATTTTAAAAGGNCCATACTCAACGCGACTCAAACTTTTTACGCATCCAAAACACCCTAGAAAATCTCCACAATCTCTTGCTATGCTTCTAACATATCCACCCTTACCACATTCGATTTGGACTAAGGATAACCCTGCAGCGTTATGCGAAATTAGTGAAAGTTCGTATATGCTTATGTTTCTCGCTTCAATTCGAAAATCTTCATTGGCTTTAAAGCGCTTGTAAGCGCGTTTTCCCTTTACCTTTACAGCAGAAACCTTGGGAGGAATTTGAAACATTACCTCCGAATAATATTTNAGACCTTCCAAAACTTCATTTTTTTTTGGTANATAGAATGAATTTCTGAGNGTTTTTCCAGAAACATCATCTGTGTCNGTTTTCAATCCAAACAGAAAAACAGCTTGATATTTCTTTTTTAANTTTTGAAGATATGGAATCGTCTTTGTAGCTTCGCCTAGGGCTAAAGGCATCAATCCTGTCGCGTCGGGATCCAATGTTCCAGCGTGGCCAATTTTTGTTGGNTTAAATTTTTTTTTTAACGCTCTTACGACATCTGCGGAGGTAACTCCAGCTGGTTTGTTAACTAAAAGCCATCCATGGAAAACGTTTTTTTGCAATTTAGCCTAGCCTTCTTTAATAGTTTTGAAAATCTGGTTAGTCTTTTCTATTTGCTTAATAAGTAAGTCTTCTTTAAACCTCAAATCTGGTAGGTATTTTAAAGACAACTCTTTACCAAGAGCATGCCTAATAGCATTTTTGTTTTTATTTAAAAAGACAATTAGTTCCTGCGAACCTATTTGATCCAAGGGCAGAACATATACTGTTGCTATCTTAAGATCAGTNGTGCAACGCACCTCGCTTACAGAAGCTGAATAGTTGTTTTTATGTTCATCGTAAAAATCAGAGTCTATCAGTATCTTGGAGATGTTTCTTTTTATCAACTCTGAAACTCTCAGTTGTCTTTGAGAAGCNTCTTGTCCTGACCTGCCTTTATTTTTCCTTTTTTGCATGTTAAATTCATCCAGNGCTANGATTTGGCTATATTTACTAGTAAAATTAAATTTGAGATTATTCAATTATTTGTTGAGGAAAATATGAAAAATCATTTTAAGGTAAGCGTTTTGGGTGCTACAGGGCGNATGGGNTCTCAAATAATTAGAAGAATTGCTGAANCNCCTACTATATCCTTACACTATGTTGTNGAACATAAAGGGCATGATTGGATAGGTGAAGATTGNGGTGAAAAGCTGTTAAGCANAGAGAATAATGTTTTAATAACAGATGATTTAAATTTGGCCTTAAAGGGTGCTGATGCAGTGATTGACTTTACTACACCAGATAACTCCTTGGAGTGTCTCAAAATTTGTGCACAAGTCAACACAGCACATATAATTGGTACAACCGGTTTTGACGCAGCACAGGAAAATATGATTTTTGAGCATGCAAAAAAAGTTATCGTAATTAAAGCTGGAAATATGAGCTTAGGAATAAACATACTAACTTGCTTGGTAGAGAGGATTTCAGCTTCATTAGATTTAGATTTTGATGTAGAAATTTTGGAAATGCATCACCGGCATAAAGTTGATGCGCCATCTGGCACAGCTCTTATGCTGGGTGAAGCTGTGGCAAGAGGTAAAGGTAAAAAACTGCAAGAATTAAGAGTAGCGGCGCGTGATGGTATATCGGAAAGTCGAGAAGACGGTACAATCGGTTTTGCNTCTCTGAGAGGTGGNGGTATTGTGGGAGAACANGAGGTTTCTTTCACGTCTGGCACGGAACGAATATCTATTAAACATGAAGCATTCTCTAGAGATATTTTTGTAAATGGAGCTATNAAAGCAGCGTTATGGTCAAAAGAAAAAGAGCCCGAACCTGGTCTCTATGATATGTTAGATGTGTTGAACTTGAGGTAATCCATCTTATGAAACTGGCATTTAAAACTGCACCTTTTTTACTTATTTTCTGGTTGCCATCGATCCTTTTAGGTCAAACCTTTACTAATTGTGGAGGCAATTTTAATACTTTTTTAAAAAAGGCAGAGAGGTATGCAACTGAAGTTGGAGTTAGTAGCGAAGTATTAAAAAAAACCATTAGACATACAAAATTTAATCCGACCATTATNGAGCTCGATAGAAAACAAAGAAGTTTCAAATTGAGTTTTCTTGGTTTTTCTAAAAGAGCAATAAATGACTATAGATTGGTAAACGGGAAAAAAAAATTCACTAAGCACCAATATGTTTTTGATAAAGCCTTCACTCTATACGGAGTGCCGAAAGAGGTAATCACAGCTTTTTGGGCCATGGAAACTGATTTTGGAGCCGTTCAAGGAGATTTTAATACACTTAACTCTTTGGCCTCTTTGGCATTCGATTGTAGAAGGCCAGAGCTTTTTCAACCAGAGTTTATCGCAGCAATGCAATTGATTCAGCGTGGTGATATTGATTATAGTACAACAGGAGCTTGGGCAGGAGAAATAGGACAAGTTCAGATGCTACCTAAGGATATTTTGGAATTTGGTATTGATGGTAATAAGGACGGCCAGATTTCTTTAAAGGAGACACCTGAAGATGCTATTTTAACAGCTGCCAATTTAATAAATCATATGGGTTGGGTTAAAGGAGTTCCTTGGTTAGAGGAAGTGATATTACCTAAAGAGTTTTACTGGGAATTAGCAGGATTTGGAAGGGAAAGGTCTCTAAAAGATTGGAGAGACTTAGGAGTAAAGATAAGAGCAGAGAAAGAGCAAGTAGATGAAAACCTATATGCAACGCTTTTATTGCCTCAGGGAAGAAAAGGGCCTGCATTTTTGGCATTTAAAAATTTTGAAGTTTATTTAAAATGGAATAACAGTTTCATCTACACTGTAACAGCTGCTCACTTAGCAAAAAGGCTTGCGGGGGCAAAAAAGTATACGCACGCTAACCCTTCCGAAATTTTAAATATTGAGTCAATGATAAAACTGCAAAATATTCTCAGATCTAAAGGATATGATGTCGGGAAGGTAGACGGGATTTTAGGTGCAAAGACTAGGCAATCTGTAAGGTTGGTGCAGCTAGAATTAGGTCTTCCAGCAGACAGCTGGCCAACAAATGAGCTTCTTAGGAAGCTTCTAAAAAATTAGTTAAAGGTTTTAACAAAATATTTGAATCCCGTATCCAAGAGCGCGTCCATAGCTCTTTTTTTGTTCATAAATACCGAACGATGATTTTTCTCTAGTATTTTTGTCTTTTTAATAGTTGCGACGCATTTGTAAACATGGCAGATTTTGTGAGCCCAAATCTTATATTCAGGCATGTATGTGAAACGTTGGAATACCCCATTTTTTTTAAGTACTTTAATGCCCCAACCTGTTTCCTCTAATACCTCTCGATATAGGGTCTGTATAAGAGACTCACCCTCATTAGAACCTCCACCGGGTAACTGAACTTCAATATTATTTTCTGAAGTAATCTGTTCAGTTAGAAGAAGTTCGTTATTGTGGACGATAATACCATAAGCTCCAACTCTCCTTTGATATTTTACTTTGCGATCAACTTTTTCACCAAATAATCTCAATACTTTCTTCCGAAATTTTGTTGTTTTCATATTTAATGTTACATAGACATCTACAATTACTAAATTAAAAATAAATTATATGAAAAATAAGTTTGTAGACTCAATTTTACCTTTTCAGATCGACGATAAAAATATTAGAGGTCGTTTTGCGCGCTTAGAGAAATTAATTTCAGATACAATTAAAAACCATAATTTTCCTGAAGAGATCTGTAGACAATTAATCGAAGCACTTCTTCTAACTGTTTTAATAGGAGAAATGATAAAAATACGATGGAGGCTTTCTTTACAGATAAGAGGTAATGGTTCTATAAAATTACTGGCAACAGATTATTACGCTCCAAAGCTAGAAGGAAAGCCTGCTAATATTAGAGCATACGCAGATTATGATAAAGACGCTTCNTGTCTAAATCTTAACTCAGGATTATTNGCAATTACTATTGACCAAGGAAACAATATGGAGCCTTATCAGGGNATAACGCCAATAATCGACAGTAGTTTAAGTAAGTCAGCAGAAAATTATTTTTTCCAGTCAGAACAAATTAAAACTTTTTTTGACCTTAATATTGCTAAAAAGCACGGTGCAAAAAATGGAAGGAATTGGAGTGCTTCTGGGTTCATGCTGCAAGAATTGCCAGAGGGACATGATAATAAATCTATTGACGATAACGACTGGAAAACATTAAAGGAAAAAATAATAGAACAAACAAAAGATCATTTAAAGCGTGAAGTGTTTGATCAGTATCAATTTTTAGACAATATTTTTCAAACTAGTACTTTAACCGTATTTAAAGAGACAAAGCTAAAATTTGGGTGCTCTTGTAAGAGAAACAAGCTACTTTTCACTTTAGCCAAATATCCAAAAAATCAGCTCGATGAAATGACTGATAATCAGAAAAATATTTCTGCAAACTGTCAGTTTTGTGGAAAAAAATTTCAATTTTCAATTCAAGAAATTCTCAGTCACCATGAAGATTGATTTTTCGCAGAAAGAAGAGGTGAGTGAAAAAATAAGAAGTGTGGTTCATCCAACTCACTATCACAGAAACTTTGCAAGAAAAACTGATACTACTTTTGACCTTAGCGCTAAGAAAAATAAAAAAAATGTAAATTTATACCCCGCTTCAGTACTTGTCCCACTACAGTATGAGAACTGCATGTGGCAGGTAATTCTTACACGTCGTTCAATGAACATGAAAAATCATTCGGGCCAAATTTCTTTTCCGGGAGGTAAGTTTGAGGAAGAAGATAAAAGTCTCGATACAACAGCTCTGCGAGAAGCTAATGAAGAAATCGGTTTAAGCGCCTTAAATGTATGTCTATTAGGGGCTTTGCCGTCACATGAAACAGTAACTGGTTTTAGAATATTTCCATTCATCGGAATTGTAACTGGATATGAAAATCATATAAATAGTTCAGCTGAAGTATCAGAGGTTTTTAAAGTACCCCTTGAGCTTTTGCTTAATAAGAGGAGCTACTCCAAGCACATCGTGAATTGGAATAATGAAAAAAGATCATATTTAGCCGTTCCTTACGGGCCGTATTATATTTGGGGTGCTACCGCCAGAATCCTCTATAATTTTTCGGAAATCTTTTCAAGGTAGAAACCTCAGATGGNAAAAGTGAATATAGCAAAGATTTTTGGCTCAGACGTAAAAGATATTATGCGTCTACTCAATTCATCAGGAAAGGANTGTTACATTGTCGGAGGAGCAGTGAGAGATTTATTACTTCAACATAAGGAATTAAGTGATATTGATCTAACTACTCCATTAAGAGTTGAACAATTGAAACAAATATTTGATATAAANCAAATAAAGNTTAACGATAGAGCGCTAAAGTATGGCTCGTTGACAATTAGANCNCAGAAAAGAAGCCTGCAAATAACGTCATTNAGGAAAGATATTCAGACCTTCGGTAGGTCAGCTGANGTAGNGCATATTGAAAATATTGAAGAAGACGCAAAGCGACGCGATTTTACAATTAATGCTTTCTATTGTTCCTACAATGGAGAAATAATTGATCCCTTAGGAAATTTAAAAGATTTAAATAAAAAAAAATTAAAATTTATAGGTGATCCCGAAAAAAGAATAACAGAAGATTACTTGAGAATTTTAAGATTTTTTCGTTTTGTTGCAGTTTTAGATTTAAAAAATAAAAATATAGGTTCAAATTATTTACCGATAATAAAAAAACATTTACATGGCCTAAATGAATTGAGCGATGAGAGGGTAGCTATTGAAATTAGAAAAATACTTTTGGCAGTTTCTCCCTCTTATGCTTTGGGTCTTATGAATGCAGCGGGTCTATATGAAAAATTCTTGGGAGTTTATTCTCAAAAGTCACTTCTTAAAATAGAAAGACTTGAGAGGAGGTTTGAATTAAAGCCAGATTTAGTTAGGAGACTATTGGCTCTCGAAATTCAAAACCCATATCCATTAATGTCAAAAAGAGAAAAAAAATGTTTTAAGGATATGAGTGCTCTAATAGATTTTGAACATAACTCTGATTACCTAGGATATAAAGTGGGTGAAAAATCAAGCTTAGATTTTCTTATAATAAAAGCAGTAAAAAACGGGATCAGTATAAAGACTAAGGACATACAGAGAATTAAAAAAGCATCGAAAAGAACTTTTCCAATAAAATTTTCAGATGTTCAAACTTTAACAAAAGATCTAAATGCGACTAAAGAAAACATAGATTTAATGGAGGATTTCTGGATAAGATCTGGGTTCAAAGCGTCTAAAGGAAAATTGCTAGGTTTAATAAACTAAGCCCACTTAGCCGTTGGAGGTAAGCTCATCAAAACAGCNTCTATATTGTGCCCTGTTTGTAAGCCAAACTTTGTGCCTCTATCGTAAACTAAGTTAAACTCAGCATACAGACCTCTCTTTTGTTCTTGGATTTTCTTGTCTTCTTNTGTCCACTCTTTTAAATAATGTTTTTTTACTATCGGTATGTAAGCTTCAAGAAATGCTTCCCCAACATCTCTGGTGAATGCAAAATCTTTTTCCCAGTTGCCTGTGCACAGATCATCAAAAAATATTCCTCCTACCCCTCGAGCGACTTTTCTATGTGGTATGAAGAAGTATTCATCAGCCCATTCCTTAAATTTTTTATAATAATTTTTATTATGCATATCACACCTACTCTTTAGGGTTTGATGAAAGAAAATAGTGTCCTCGTCATTTTGGATTGATGGATTTAAGTCGGTGCCTCCTCCAAACCACCACGCATGAGGTGTCCAAAACATTCTTGTGTTGAGGTGAATTGCAGGTGTAAGGGGATTTCTCATGTGAGCAACAAGGCTAATTCCAGAAGCCCAAAATCTCGGATCATTTTTNAGTTCTGGAATAGCTTTTCTCGCTGTAATGCTCTTTTGTGCTTCTGGTGCTAGGGTTCCATATACAGCAGATACATTAACACCTACTTTTTCAAATATTCGACCATTTTTAAGCGTTGCCATGACGCCCCCTCCGCCATCTCCCTGGTTGCCAGTGTCTCTGAAAGTGCTCTTTTTTTCAAATTTCTTTGGAGCCATATCATTGCCAGGGACCAGTTTTAAGTGGTCTGTTTCCAATTTTTCAAATTCTTCGCAGATTTTATCTCTTAAATCTTTGAACCAATTTTCTGCTTGATCTTTTTGCTGCTGACCTACAATCATATTTCTAAAATATTTTTAACTCTTTAAATAATAATGCAAATTATAAGATAGCATATGAAGTTCTTTTAGATAAATGAAAATGAGACTAGATCAATATATTCTGGAATTAGGTTTAGCTGGGTCAAGGAATAGTGCGCAGGAACTTATAAGGGAGGGCTCGGTTTTACTAAATGAAGAAATTTGTAAAAAGCCAGCAAAAGAAATAAAAAAAGGATCAAAAGTCTCAATAGTTGAACGGCGTCAATGGGTGAGTCGCGGTGGAAAAAAATTATTTGATGCGCTAAAAAGCTTTGAGATAGAGGTTGAGGGTAAAACTGTCATGGATGTTGGATCTTCAACTGGGGGCTTTACCCATGTTTTGTTACAGGAGGGAGCAGCAAAGATAATGGCAGTTGATGTAGGGACACATCAGCTTCACTCAAGCTTAAGAAAAATTCCTCGAATATCAGTATTCGAACAAACTGATATCAGGGATATATCGGCTATGTTTAAAGATTTTTTTGATTTAGTAGTTGTAGATGTTTCATTCATTTCTTTATTCAAAATTATTGAGGATATTGAAGTTGTTACCAAAAAAGGAGGACATNTTGTTCTGTTATATAAACCTCAATTTGAAGTCGGAAAGAAAAATATTTCAAAAAACGGTTTGGTAAGAAAGGAAGTTAATACGCAAAAAATGTTGAGTGAATTCTTGATTAGTTTAGATGATTCGAGCTTAAATTTCGTTAAGAGCAAAAACGCACAAATAACGGGAAAAAAAGGAAACCAAGAAATTTTTGTCCACCTAAAAAGAGTGTAATCGTTTAGCCTATTTTTCCCGAGGTCTTTCCTACTTGTCCTCTATGGAGCAAAAAATGATCCAAAATAATACATGCTACCATAGCCTCTCCTACAGGAACTGCCCTTATCCCAACGCAAGGATCATGCCGCCCCTTTGTTGAAACTGTAGTNGGTGATCCTTCCTTAGAGATAGACTTCTTTTCACTCAAAATTGATGAAGTAGGTTTTACGGCAAACCTTGTGATAATATCTTGACCAGAGGTTATTCCACCCAAAACTCCCCCTGCATTATTGGATGTNAACAAGATTTTGTCTTCTTCTAAAAAAATCTCATCTGCATTTTCTATTCCTTCAATTTCAGCAGCTCGCATGCCAATTCCTATTTCAACACCCTTTACAGCATTTATAGACATCAAACCGCTAGCAAGATCGGCATCCATCTTTGCATATAGAGGAGCCCCTAATCCAGCAGGCACACCCNTNACAACAATTTCTATCATCGCACCAACGGAATTACCACTCTTCCTTAAATTCTTTATATATTTTTCCCAATGAGGGACNATAGCGCTATCGGGGCACCAAAAATCATTTTCTTCGATAGCTTTTGCAGAAAAGTTTTTTCTATCAATTTCCATTTTTCCAATGCGTACTAGATAACCTGTTATTTCTAACTCTGGAACCAAAGAAGCTAAAATTTTTCTAGCAACACCCCCGGCTGCGACCCTAGAAGCCGTTTCTCTAGCTGAAGATCTNCCACCTCCTCTATAGTCTCTTAATCCATATTTGAGATGATATGTAAGATCAGCGTGTCCTGGCCTAAATGTATTTGAAATTTCACTATAATCTTTTGATCTATGGTCTTGGTTTTTGATCAATAGTTGAATNGGAGTGCCTGTAGTTATTCCCTCAAANGTACCAGACAGTATCTGTACTTCATCCAACTCTTTTCTTTGAGTAGTGTACTTGCTTTGCCCGGGTCGTCTTCTGTCTAACCAAGGCTGTATATCGGCTTCGCTAAGTTTTATTCCTGGAGGGCATCCGTCAACAGTAGCCCCAATAGCGTCGCCATGNCTTTCGCCCCAGGTAGCTACTCTAAATAAATGACCAAAGGAATTAATCGACATTTACAACAACCTTTCTATTTAGATTTGATGCAATTAATTGCATCTATAATAAATGAAAAGATCCTACTGCCTACTAAATTAAACTTTTTTGTTCTTATATGGAGCCCAAAGCTTTTTGTTGGTTAANTAAAGAAGCACAGAAAGNACNAGAAGAAGAAGCACNGCTCTAAAGCCCATTTCCTTTCTNACGTTTAANTTAGGCTCTGCTGCCCACATTAAAAATGCAGCTACATCTTCCGCCTCTTGTTGGAGTGTAGCTTCCGTTCCATCCATATATTCAACGTCATCGCCATAGAGAGGTTGGGACATAGCTATCCATCCGCCTGGGTATAACTTGTTNCCATATAAAACTGACCCTGCTTGTTCTTTTTCTTCTTCGTTATAACCTTTCAAAAGGGCCACTATATATTCTGCGCCGCCCACTCTTGCTTTTGCCATGAGACTGAGATTNGGTGCATTNTCTACCATTGAACCGCTAAAATAATCAGAAGGTATTGCGGTTCTTTCATCATCTATATCCGCATCATAAATTTCAAATTGTGCAGCATATGCCTTTACCTGTTCAGGTGGTAACTCGGGACCTCCTTTGTCCCCAAGATTACGATATGCAACATGGGTTAATCCGTGACAGCCAGCGCACACTTCTGTAAAAACTTGAAGACCTCTTTGTAATTGCTTTTTNTCATATGTTCCAAAAACTCCCTCGAATGAAAAATCAACATTATCTATTTTTCCAACTGGGCCCGCTGAATAGGCATAGCTGCAAAAGATGAGCTGGGTTATTAAGACAAAAGCGCAAACTGCCTTGCCATGGAAACTATTACTCTGCCGGTTCATATATACCTCCGCTGGGAGAACTCTCCTTCGTTTCAGCTTTCTTATTCTTATTGTTCCAGTCCTCTTCGATGGTTTTTGGTTGCTTATCAGGTGTTTCGGTAATCCCTAATAGTGGGAGGATTATCAAAAAGTATGCAAACCAATAGCTGGACGCAATAAGTGAAATGGTAGAATAGGGTTGTTCTGCAGGTTTTGCGCCTACCCATGTCAGAACAAAAAAGTCTAAAACTAGTAGAGCAAACCACCATTTGAATTGTGGTCTATACCTGCCGGAACGCACTGAAGACGTATCAAGCCAGGGAGCAAGTCCCATAACTGCAATAGCTCCAAACATAGCTAATACGCCGAAGAATTTTGCGTCTATTATTCCTCCCGTTATAAAAGAGGCGAATTGAACCACCCATACATCTGCTGTAAAAGCGCGTAGAATAGCGTAGAATGGTAGAAAATACCATTCCGGCACTATGTGCGCAGGTGTGACTAGTGGATCGGCCTCTATGTAATTATCTGGATGTCCAAGGTAATTTGGGATGAAACCTACTATCGCTGCGAAAATCGCCAGAATAATTGCCAAAGCAACTAAATCTTTAATTACAAAATATGGGAAGAATGGCAGNGTGTCTTTCTCGGCTTCTTCCTTTGAACCNCGTCTGACCTCGACGCCNGTAGGATTNTTATTTCCCGTGGTGTGGAAAGCCCATATGTGTGTCACNACTAGCCCAAGTATAACAAACGGNAGTAAGTAATGAAGGCTGAAAAATCGAGTAAGTGTAGCGTTATCTACCGCTGGACCTCCTAGTAACCACGTTTGCAGTGATTCTCCAACGAATGGAATCGCNCCAAACAANCCTGTAATAACGGTGGCTCCCCAGAANGACATTTGACCCCATGGTAATACGTAACCCATAAAGGCGGTTGCCATCATGGCAAGATATATCAGCATACCTATAATCCATGTTACTTCTCTTGGCTCTTTGTAAGATCCATAATAGAGACCTCGAAAGATATGCATGTAGACAGCTATAAAAAACAACGAAGCGCCATTTGCATGAACATATCTTATTGCCCAGCCACCATTTACATCACGCATAATATGCTCCACGCTATCAAAAGCATGGTCTACATGAGGTGTGTAGTGCATTACCAAAATAATGCCCGTTATTATTTGGAGTACTAGACAAAAAGTCAGCACGATACCCCATATCCACATCCAGTTTAAATTTTTTGGTGTTGGTATCATAAGCGTGTCATAAATCAGTCTTCCGATAGGAAGTCTCTTATCTAACCAAGTTTCAAATCCTTTTTTTGGTTCGTATTTATCGTGTGGTATACCGCCCATTTTTTCCTCTTTCTCTTAACCTAACTTCAATATTCCATCGTTGGACAATGACGCAACAGGAATNGGTAAATTTGTGGGAGCTGGCCCTCTTCTAATCCTTCCCGCCGTATCGTAGTGAGATCCGTGACAGGGACAAAACCATCCTCCAAAATCTCCTGCATCACCAAGTGGGACGCATCCTAGGTGTGTGCACACGCCCATCATAACAAGCCATTCACCTTTTTCGTCAAGTGTCCTAAATTTATCAGAAGCATCACCTTCCTTAAGGTTAGCATTTTGTGCGCTTTTATCAGGTAAGTCTTCTAAATTTACCTCTCGTGCAGCGGAAATTTCTTCTTCCGTTCGCCTTCTGATGAAAACTGGCTTTCCAAGCCATTTTACAGTTAACTGTGACCCAGGTTCTAAATCATTGAGATCGACTTCTATAGATGATAATGCCGCTACGTCGGCAGAAGGGTTCATTTGGTTTATTAAAGGCCATGTCGCAGCTCCAACTGTAACCGCTCCAACGGCAGCAGTTGAAATATATAAAAAATCGCGCCTATTGCTCTTTTTGTTGTCGTTATTGTCTTCCATCGAATTTCCGTTGTGAACATAATTTTTATGTTGAGCTTATATAACGTAATTTATTATTTTTCAACAGTTTGTCTATTGGACTATAAGACGCAGTATAATTTAGTAATTTAGTGTATATTGAAAAGATGAGAATTTGCGTTTTTCAACCAGACATACCTCAAAATTTAGGAGCGCTTTTGAGGATATCAGCTTGTCTGGACGTCCCTGTGGATATAATTGAGCCTTGCGGATTTCCTTTTTCTGAAAAAAAATTTAAAAGGACCGCCATGGACTATATTAGACACGCGAATTTCAAAACCTTTATAGACTATCAGTCATTTAAGGACCAACAATCAGAAGATCCAAGTTCAAGAGTAATCCTTCTTACAACGAAAAGTAAAAGAAATTACTTGGATTTTAGGTTTCGGAAAAATGATAGATTGTTGCTAGGTAGAGAAAGTGCTGGAGTTCCTGAATATGTTCACGAAACGGTAGATGACGCGGTGACTATTGAAATGCCGGGAAAAGGACGTTCCTTAAATGTTGTAGTTAGTTGCGTGATGGTTTTATCAGAAGCTATAAGACAAACTAGGGACTTGTAATGCTGTATCACTTAATGGTTATATAAATAATAAGGACAATTTCAAAATGGAATCGCAAAAATGTTAGATCAAACGAATCTCAGTGTTATGCTCAAAAATAAAAATCTTCTCAAAAACAAGGCATATATCAATGGTAATTGGGTAGAGGCTAAAAGTGGAAAAAGTTTTGAGGTAATCAATCCCTCTAGCGGGAACGTAATAATTCACGTTCCAGATTTAGATGTAGATGATGCAAGAATTGCGATTGATGCTGCACATGAAGCTTTCCCCCATTGGAGTAAAAAGACCGCAAAAGAAAGAAGCATAATTCTTAATAAGTTCTGCAAACTAATGTTAGAAAATGCGGACGATCTAGCCGCAATCCTTACCGCTGAGATGGGAAAGCCATTAGCAGAAGCAAAGGGAGAAATTGCCTATGGAGCAAGTTTTATTGAATGGTTTGCAGAAGAAGGAAAGAGAGTCTATGGAGAAACCATCCCCGGACACCAAGAAGACAAAAGGATAATAGTATTAAAGCAGCCAGTAGGCGTGGTCGCTGCAATAACTCCCTGGAACTTTCCTAACGCAATGATTACAAGAAAGTTAGGTCCAGCACTTGCCGCTGGTTGCTGTTTTGTAGCAAAAGCGCCTGAAGACACTCCATTGTCTGCATTAGCACTTTGTGATCTGGCAGAAGAAGCAGGAATTCCGAAGGGAGTATTCTCTGTTCTCACCACATCTGATCCAGTCGAAATTGGTAAAGAGCTATGCTCCAATAATAAAATTCGAAAACTTACATTTACGGGATCAACAGAAGTTGGCAAAAAACTGCTTAAACAAGGCGCAGACCAAGTTCTAAAGATGTCGATGGAGTTGGGTGGTAATGCCCCTTTTATTGTATTTGACGATGCTGATATTGATAAGGCAGTTGAAGGAGCAATAATTTCCAAATTCAGAAATAATGGTCAGACTTGTGTGTGTGCAAATCGAATCTATGTCCAGGAGGGAGTGTATGATCTATTCGCAAAAAAACTGGAAGTAGCTGTTTCAAAGATGATTGTAGGAGACGGCTTTTCTACATCAAGCACGCTAGGCCCATTAATTACGAATGACGCTCTAAACAAAGTTGAGGAGCACATCGAAGATGCCTTGAAAAAGGGTGCTACAGTCCAGTGTGGAGGAAAAAGACATAGTATCGGTGGAACTTTTTTTGAGCCTACAGTGCTAACTAATGTTGATAAGTCCATGCTGATTTCTGAAGAAGAGACTTTTGGTCCGGTTGCACCTTTATTCCGCTTTAAGGATGAAGATGATGTCATAGAGCAGGCAAATAATACTATATTTGGACTAGCTTCGTATTTTTACGCGTCAGACCTTAAACGTGTATGGAAAGTAGCAGAGGCTCTTGAATACGGTATGGTGGGTATAAATACTGGATTGATTTCAACGGAAGTAGCCCCCTTTGGTGGAGTAAAGCAGTCTGGACTTGGTCGTGAGGGATCACATCATGGAATTGATGAATACTTGGAATTAAAATATCTTTGCCTATCACTTTAATTATTAACGATAAGGCAGTCATTGTTATAATTTTCAGCCTTAAGCTGATAAATTTTTCCTGGTTGGAGGGGAACACTTGTTGTAATTTCAGAAAAATCTTCTGCACGCCCTCTGAAGTCAGATTCCATTAGAACTGATAGAGGTTTATTTTTTAATTTAGTGAAATGCTGAATTTTTTTTCGTTGAGCGAGCTCTCTTAAAGTTTTTGAGCGTTTTAATATTTCACTTTTCTCAACTTGTGGCATACGACTAGCTGGAGTATTAGGACGTTCAGAATATGGAAAAATATGAAGCCAGCTAATATCGCACTCATCTATAAGTTTTACGGTATCTAAAAACATTGTGTCATTNTCCGTGGGGAAGCCAGCAATCAAATCTGCNCCGAACGTCAATTCTGGTCTAGCGGCCTTTAAATTTCTGCATAAATCAANTGCTTGTTCTCTAGAATGCCTTCTTTTCATNCTTTTAAGTATCAGATTGTTCCCAGATTGAAGAGAAAGGTGCAGGTGCGGCATCATCCGTTTATTGCTTTTGAAAACCTGTANGAGCCTATCATCCATTTCGCTAACATCTAACGATGAAAGTCTNAATCGTGGTAATGTAGGTATTTCATTCAAGATCTTTATTACTAAATCACCAAGCTTATCATTTCCAACGACATCTGATCCCCANCACGTAATGTCAACACCTGTTAAAACTATTTCTTTAAAACCTTTATTAACGAGATTACGTATTTTTTCTAAAATAGTNTNCATAGGAACAGATTTTGAAAGACCTCTGCCTTGAGGAATTATACAAAAGGTACACGAGTGGTCGCATCCATTTTGAATTTCTAAATAGGCTCTAGATCTTTTTGTGAAATTGGGAAGTATTTTTGTCTTATCTTGTTTAAGCCCGCTGGCTGATTCCCCAAAAAAACCTGACCTCCCACTTTTTTTAATTTCACCCCAAATTGATTCATCGAGTTTGGCATTATTTCCAATAACCACATCAACTTCAGGCATCTTCATGTAGGCCTCTTTTTCAATATGCGCATCGCATCCTGAAACAATAACAGTATTGTGTGGAGAGGATTTTTTTAGCTGACGAACATATTTTCTGCTATTTCTTGCAGCTTCTTTTGTAACTGAACAGGTGTTAACGAAAGTAAGATTTTTAAAATCTAATTTTTCTGTTATTGACTTTATTGTTTCAGTCTCAAACGTATTTAGCCGGCATCCAAGAGTTTTAAATTTCATTGCTTCTTAGTTTCGAATCAAATTGTAGATGCCAGAAAATACATGCTTAGTCGGCCCAGTCAACCACATACCTGTCACTTTTTTCTCTACTTCAACGACGCCCCCATCGAGCTCTACCTTCACTCTATTGTCAAGTAGTTCTCTTCTGATGCCAGCATCAACTGCTGCACAAGATGAAGATCCAGATGCTAATGTGATACCTGACCCACGCTCCCATACCTTTAATTTGATATGAGTTCTATCTAAGATTTTTACGAATTGAACGTTTGTTTTTTCGGGAAACAACACATTATTCTCAACAGTGGGACCTTTATTTTGAACATCTATTTTACTCAAGTCATCAACAAAAAATGTGCAATGAGGGTTGCCAAAG
>NZSE01000028.1 GCA_002703515.1 Paracoccaceae bacterium
ACGCCGCAATTTTATTCGCCGATATTTTATTAATTTTAGACGCTCTTGGCGTTAATGTTCAATTTGTAGAAGGCCAGGGTCCCTTAATAGAGCCTGTGAAGGAAAAAAAAGAGATAGAGAAAATTAATAATATACCCAGTATACATGAAAAACTTTTTCCTGTTTATGAAACTGTAAGAAAGCTTAAAAAAGAATTACCCACGAATGTTCCTTTAATAGGTTTTGCTGGGGCTCCATGGACACTTGCAACATACTTGATAAATGGAAAGGGAGAGCAGGGATCTTTAACAGCAAAAAGGTTTCTTATAGAGAACAATAAAGAGTTTGAGGAAATCATTAAACTATTAACTGAGGCAACTATAGAATATTTGATAATGCAAATAAAAGCGGGTGCTGATGTTATAAAAATCTTTGATAGTTGGGCAGGGGCTTTAAACGCTGATATGATCTTGCGTTATTCATTACAACCGATAAAAAAAATAGTAATTGAGGTAAAAAAGAAATTCCCAAAAACACCATTTATTGTGTTCCCAAGATCAGTTAACACAATATATAGTAGTTTTTGTGACGAAGACTGTTTTGATGTTTTAGCTGTTGATCAGTTTTTGGATCGAAAATGGATTGCAAGTAATATTCAACCTAAAAAGGTTATACAGGGAAATTTAGATCCTATTTTTCTAACGCAGAAAAAGGAAATATTAATGCAAGAGCTGAAAAAAGTTACTCAAGATTTTAAAAAACATCCTTATATTTTCAACCTTGGCCACGGTATTACACCAGATGCCAGTGTAGATAATGTGGAATTAGTGGTAGATTATATAAAAGGACTAGAGTTTTAGTTTCAGTTTACTAACGACATATAAAACGTTGACAATAAAAAAAAAACATCTACTCTTTTTTGACAAGATTTTCTCTTAATAAAATTCCTTAAATTTATGGTAGATATAGATAATACAAAGCAGCTGTCTTTAGCAGAACTCAAAAATCAAAGCCCAAGTGACTTATTAAAGCTCGCCGAAAAACTCGAGATAGAAAACGCTTCTTCAATGAGAAAAGGCGATATGATGTTTTCAATATTAAAAGATATGGCCGAAGATGGAGTGGAAATATCTGGTGATGGTGTCTTAGAGGTATTACAGGATGGGTTTGGTTTTCTTAGATCGACAGATGCGAACTACTTGCCTGGACCAGATGATATCTATGTGAGTCCTAGTAAAATAAAAAAGTTTTCATTGAGAACAGGAGACACTGTAGAAGGGGTTATAAGAGCACCAAAGGATGGAGAAAGGTACTTTGGATTAGTAAAGGTTACTAAAATAAATTTTTTTGAAATGGAAAGAGCGAAGCACAAAATTCATTTTGATAATCTTACGCCACTCTATCCAGATGAAAGAATAGGCCTCGAACTGAACGATTCTGAAATAAAAGACAAATCTGCACGCGTAATAGATTTGGTGGCCCCAATAGGAAAGGGCCAAAGATCGCTGATAGTTGCCCCCCCTAGGACCGGAAAAACAGTAATACTACAAAATATAGCTCATTCTATAGAAAAAAATCATCCAGAGTGTTTTTTGATAGTTTTACTTGTGGATGAAAGACCAGAAGAAGTAACAGATATGCAAAGATCGGTAAAAGGAGAAGTTATTTCGTCAACTTTTGATGAGCCAGCAACGAGGCACGTTGCGGTTGCTGAAATGGTAATAGAGAAAGCTAAAAGATTAGTGGAACACAAAAGAGATGTGGTGATATTGCTAGACTCAATTACAAGGCTAGGAAGAGCATATAATACCGTTGTACCGTCGTCTGGAAAAGTTTTGACTGGTGGGGTTGATGCAAATGCATTACAGAGACCAAAAAGGTTCTTTGGAGCTGCAAGAAATATAGAAGAGGGTGGTTCATTGACTATAATCGCTACTGCATTAATTGACACTGGTAGTCGTATGGATGAGGTAATTTTTGAAGAATTTAAAGGAACTGGTAACTCTGAGCTCGTTCTAGATCGGAAAATTGCAGATAAAAGAGTGTTCCCTGCAATAGATATTTTAAAATCAGGTACACGAAAAGAAGACTTACTAATAGATAAAAAGGAATTAACAAAGATATTCGTTTTAAGAAGAATACTAAATCCAATGGGAACAACTGATGCTGTTGAATTTCTTTTAGAAAAGCTAAAACAAACAAAAACAAACAGCGATTTTTTCGATTCTATGAACACNTGAGANATTTATGAAAGACACGATNTTTGCGCTTTCTACNGTACCAGGNCTTTCTGCNATCTCCGTATTNAGAATNTCAGGGCCTNACGCTTTCTCTGTNCTAGAGATGCTAACCACTNGCAAAAATCNAAAAAGTCGATATGCCACTTTAAAAAAAATTTTTTGGGAGGGTGATGTAGTTGATAAGTGTTTAGTTATCACCTTTGAAAAAAATGAAAGCTTTACTGGTGAGAAGACTGTAGAGATTCATTGCCATGGAAGTATTGCAGTCATTGAAAAAATGACTTCAGTTTTAATAAAATGTGGATCTGCTCTTAATCTAAGACCAGCAGAAGAAGGAGAGTTTACACAGCAGGCATTTTACAATAACAAGATGGATCTAATTCAAGTGGAGGGGCTAGCTGACCTGTTAAAAGCAGAGACTGAGGCTCAGAGNNAAATATCCTTTGGCTCTTTAGACGGNGTGGTTTCAAAGAAAATTGAAGGTTGGAGATCCAAAGTTATGTCTATTTTGGCTTTTTTAGAAGCAGGTATTGATTTTACAGATCAGGACTTGGGCGAAGTACCTGTNTTAAACATGATAGTTGACCTGATAGAAAATCTNAAAAAGGAAAAAGAGAGTTTTCAGAGTATTAAATCGATAAAAGAGGGTCTAGACATTGCTATAATCGGTCCTCCAAATGTTGGGAAATCAACTTTGATTAACCANCTCTCAAAAAGAGAAGTGTCCCTGACTTCTAGAATAGCTGGAACCACAAGGGATATAATAGAATCCAAAGTNCTAATTAATGGTATTTTTGTAACNTTTTTAGATACCGCAGGACTTAGAGAAACAAAAGATACAATAGAGAANAAGGGAATAGCAACAATAAAAAAGCGGTTAAAGTCTGTTGNTTTNAAGATATTTTTGATAAACAGAGAGACAGATTTGAANAACATGGGNATAAAAATTTTTGATGAGGATCTTGTTTTTAAGGCAAAGGCTGACCGAGGAAACAAAACAAGATTTAGTGGTATATCAGGAAAAACAGGNTTAGGTGTAAAGGAAGCCATTAGTTTAATCGAAAAAAAGCTTCCAAAATTTTATTTTAATAGCGGATCAATTTCCACATATCGTCAGCAATCAAAAATTAGNGATTTGCTAGATGTTTTTTTAGGCTTGGAGCTTGATATTAAGNGTGGATTAGATGTTGAGNTGGTAGCTGAAAAAGCAAGATATGGGCTTAAATTAATTGAACAGTTAACTGGAAGAATAGACACCGAGGAAGTTTTGGGTATTATATTCAAAAGTTTTTGTATAGGAAAGTAAGTTTCACGTGAAACATTTTTTTGATGTGATTGTTATAGGTGGTGGGCATGCTGGCTCAGAAGCAGCGTATGCAGTAGCTAGGGCTGGTGGGATGGTGGCTCTTGTTACAAAAAAAAGTGACCAAATAGGAGTAATGTCATGCAATCCAGCTATAGGGGGACTTGGNAAGGGTCACCTAGTACGTGAAATAGATGCGCTAGGTGGTCTTATGGGCATTGCTGCGGATTACTCAGGAATTCAATTTCGCTTGTTAAATAGGTCTAAAGGACCAGCTGTTCAAGGCCCCCGAACTCAATCTGATAGAAGTCTTTATAAAAAAGCTGTTCAAGACATTTTATTTTTTGAGAAAAATATAAAAATTATNGAGAGTGAAGTTATTGATATTTTAATTGAAAAAGGCACGGTAAAAGGAGTGGAGCTGGTAGANGGTACAAAGNTAGGANCAAAAAGCGCCATACTAACAACAGGNACATTTTTAAACGGTGTTATTAGAATTGGNGAAGAAAAAATNAAAGCAGGTCGAGCAGGAGATTTTGCATCTTTGAAGNTAGCGGAGAAAATAAAGGGAATAGGGCTTAACACCGGAAGGTTAAAAACCGGAACCCCCGCAAGACTATCATCAAAAACAATAAATTGGAGTATAGTGGAAACACAGAAACCAGACGACAAACCAACACTTCTTTCATTTCTGCATAAAAAGCCTTTTCAAAGGCAAATTAGTTGTGGAATAACTTATACAAANAATAACACTCATGAAATTATACGTGAAAACATTGAAAGATCTGCAATATTCAATGGATCTATAACTTCGAATGGACCGAGGTATTGTCCATCTATTGAAGACAAAGTTGTAAGATTTTCAGATAGAGACGAGCACCAGGTTTTTTTGGAACCAGAGGGNTTAAATGATGACACGGTTTATCCGAACGGTATTTCGACATCCTTACCTAAAGACATTCAAGAAAGGTATATTAAGTCTATAAAAGGTTTGGAAAATGTNAAAATAAAAAGGTTTGGATATGCTGTTGAGTATGACTTTGTAAANCCCAAAGATCTAAAATCTTCCTTAGAGGTTAAAAACACCAAAGGACTTTTTCTNGCTGGACAAGTTAATGGCACAACTGGCTATGAGGAAGCAGCAGCACAAGGTTTGGTNGCTGGAATAAATGCTTATCATTATGCAATTCAAAAAGAACCCTTTGTTCTAGATAGATCTGAAGCTTACATAGGTGTAATGATTGATGATTTGGTAACCAGGGGTGTTATAGAGCCTTACAGAATGTTTACATCTAGAGCTGAATTCAGACTTAGCCTGAGGTGCGACAACGCAGATATAAGACTTACTGAGAAAGGCCACAAAATTAACATTGTATCGGATGATAGAATGAGGTTGGTGAGTGAAAAAAGAGATACTATAAATAGGTTTACAGAAAAAACAAAAACAANGCTAATTTCTAATAGGAAATTAGAGGAATTGGGGATAAATCAAAAAAAAGATGGGAAAAAGAGATCTTTTCATGATGTTCTAGCGCTTAACGGGATATTAGATGAAACTTTACAAAAATTGTGGAAAGATTTTTTTAATTTTGATTTGGATGTTAGAGAGTTTGTGCGAGCAGATGCTAAATACAACTACTATATTCAAAGACAAAAAAGCGATGTAGATAGACTACAAAAGAATATAAACACTGTTATCCCAAAAAACATGGATTTTAAAAAAATAGAAGGGCTATCATCAGAGTTAAAAATCAAATTGAGCCAAGCAAACCCACAACACATTCATGAAGCCAGTAAGATTGATGGGATGACGCCAAGTGGGCTAATGTTGTTAATATCGAAAATTAATTCTTATAAGAAGACAGCTTGAAGAAAAACCTTTTTATGAAAAGCCTAAATGTTTCACGTGAAACAATAGACAGTTTGTGTGAATATGAATCTATGCTGTCTAAATGGAACAGTAAAATAAATCTTATTTCAAAAAATACATTTACTGATATTTGGAACCGTCATTTTTTAGATTCAGGTCAAATCATTAAACACGTAGATGCNTCGAGAAAAAGGTGGGTTGATGTAGGCTCTGGAGCTGGGTTTCCTGGGTTGGTTGTTGCCTTGTTGTTGAGAGACAGGAAAATAGANTNTGAGCTGATTTTGGTGGAAAAAAGCACAAAGAAAGTCTTTTTTTTAAATGAGGTAATTCGAAAGCTTGATTTGAAAGTCAAGGTTATCAATGATGATATCGGAACTATAGATCCCTTAAGGGCGGACATTTTAACAGCAAGAGCTTTTTCAGAGCTTAATAATTTAATTCAAATAGCACATGTTCATAGAAAAGCTAGTGGCATTTGTTTNTTTTTAAAGGGAGAAAACTATAGGTTTGAATTAGATAAAACTTTAAATTATTGGTTTTTTGATTATGATGTTTTTGNTAGCTTAAGNAATCCCTCTGGAAAGATAATCAGAGTGAAAAACATTTTAAAAAATAAAGGGGAATAAAATCTCTAATCCTNCCATAATATCTATTGCCAATCAAAAAGGTGGTGTGGGTAAAACAACAACGGCTATTAACCTATCTACAGCANTAGCAGCTGTTAACAATAAAGTNTTGATTGTAGATTTAGATGCTCAAGGAAATGCATCAACTGGTCTAGGTATTCCAAAAGACGAAAGAGAAAAATCTACCTATGATTTGCTTACTGGCAAAGCTACTTTAAAAGATGTGGTAAAAAAAACTAATATACCATCTCTTTCTATCGCTCCTGCTTCGACTGACTTATCATCTATTGACGTTGATCTTTTTGAAGAAACGGGAAGAGTCGTAAAACTCCGTGATTTGTTTGCAAAAGAGAAGTCTGAATTTGATTATATTTTAATTGATTGTCCTCCGTCTCTAAATCTCTTGACTATAAACTCAATGGTTGCATCAAATTCTGTACTAGTTCCTTTGCAGGCAGAGTTTTTTGCGCTCGAAGGGTTAAGTCAATTGCTATTAACGGTAAGGGATATAAGGTCGAAAATTAATAAAGCCTTGAAAATTCANGGAATTGTTTTGACTATGTTTGACAAGAGAAACAAATTATCCGAACAAATTGAGGAAGACGTAAGGGGAAACCTTGGCGAGTTAGTTTATGACACAGTTATACCGCGAAATGTTCGGATTAGTGAAGCCCCATCTTTTTCAATGCCAGCTCTAATATATGATCATAAATGTTCTGGCGCTATTGCCTATCAAAAACTAGCGGCAGAATTTTTAAAGAGAGAAGATCACTTTGAAAGAAGATAAAATGAGTTCAAAAAATGAACGAAAAAAAGGTTTAGGTAGAGGACTGTCATCTTTTCTAGATGTTGACAGTTTTGAGGAAATAGTCGAAAGAAGTAATGATGAAAACAATGTTGACATTGTAACTAACGGTTCGAATTTTCTTCCAATAGAACAACTTTTCCCAAACCAGAATCAACCTCGAAAAACTTTTTCAAGTGATGAATTAAACAGCTTAGCCTCCTCAATAAAAGAAACGGGAATAATACAACCGATTCTTGTAAGAAAGACTAATGATTTTTATGAAATTGTAGCTGGTGAAAGGCGCTGGAGAGCTGCACAAATTGCTAAGATTCATGAAGTTCCAGTCCTGGTTAAAGAGTTAACCGATGAAGAAGTCGTTAAGATATCTATTATTGAAAANATTCAGAGGGTAGACCTTAATCCAATAGAAGAGGCCAATTCATTTGACCAATTAATCAGAGATTTTGGGTACACTCAAGAAAAGGTTTCTGCATCACTAGGTAAATCAAGGAGCTATGTTGCTAATTCCTTAAGACTTCTCACACTTCCAGAGAGTATAATTACATTCTTAAAAGAAGGTAAGTTAACAAGTGGGCACGCTAGAGCTCTTGTGGGCATAAAAAACTCTGACATTTTGGCAAAAAAAATAATAGAAGAGCATTTATCTGTCAGGGATATAGAGAATATAGTAAAAAAGGGAGTAGCCAATAGTGATGATAAAATAAAAAAGAAATCACTAATTAAAAAAGATGTTGATACTTTGAGTTTAGAAGAAGATCTTAAAATGGCCTTAGGTTTAAAAACTGCAATAGAACACAACGAGGATACTGGAGGGGGTAACATAATAATAAAATATAAAGACCTAGAGCAACTAGATATATTTTGTGCAAAAATAATGAAGACATGATTTTTCAATAACAATCTACTAGACATCTAGAAATGTAATCCAACATCTTTTTACCGCCTTCTTTTACAATTATCTTATTTTTGTNAATCTTAATTAAATTATTTTCAACCAGTTCTATTACAACTGGATCAATTTTTTTTCGGTCAAAAATAAATATGGGTATTTCTTCAAAAATTCTGAGGTTCATAATTAATTTTTCTTCAAACGCAATTCTATCGTTTAGCAGGGAAAGTTTTGGTGTTTCTGATTTAAAGGAAACTGTTTTCTTAAACCAAATGTCAGGATTTTTTTCTTCTTCTGTTGCGTACTTCTTTCCTAATATTTTTACACGACCATGAGCGCCAGGCCCTAACCCAATATAATCATCATACTTCCAGTACGAAAGATTATGCTTACACTTAAAATTTTTTTTTGCAAAATTAGAGGTTTCGTATTGCTTATANCCACCTTTTTCACATAANNNTNTAGTAACATCAAACATTTCAGATGCCATTTCGTTTGTGGGTAAACCCTTTAACAAATCGTTATTATATAGTTTATGGAAAGTAGTGTTTTCTTCTATAGTAAGCTGATAGAGAGATAGATGAGGCGNTTCTAGAAATATTATTTGCGTAAGCTCATCCTCCCACTGATTAGTACTTTGAAATTGCCTGCCATATATAAAGTCTAGGTTATAATTCTTGAACCATTTTTTAACTATTTCAATTGCTTTAATAGCTTNGTTTTTGTTATGGTCACGCCCTAAATTTTTCAAATCAATGTTATTGAGAGCTTGTANACCTACGGATACCCTATTTATACCTATGTCGTNTAGTCCTTTAAATTTTTTAGAGGAAACACTATTGGGGTTGGCCTCTATAGTAATCTCGCAATCACTGTTAATCCCCCACAGGTCATCAATTTTTTTCAATAGTAGTTCTAAATGAGTTGGATCGAGTAAGCTNGGAGTTCCNCCACCAAAAAAAATAGAGGTTATTTTCCTTTCACCCAATCTAGATGACCACAACTCCAATCCTTTCAAATATGCTTTAATCCAATGAGATTGATTAACATTTTCTTTCCGNTATGAATTAAAATCACAGTAGGGGCACTTTATTTTACAAAATGGCCAATGTATGTATAGGGCTAGTGAAGATTTTGAAACGCTCAAAAACAAGTATCCAGTAATTTATCCACAGCTAAACCCCTATGACTAATTTTATTTTTCTTCCATCTATCCATCTCACCAAACGTCTCCTTATATCCGATTGGTTGAAAAATTGGATCATAGCCGTGCCCTTTTGTTCCTCTTCCTGGCCAATCTATTTCACCAAATATTTTCCCCTCAAATTTCTCAAAATAATTATCTGGCCAATGTAAAACCAAGGAACAAACAAAATAAGCCGTTATGGGTTTAACATAGTTTTTCTTTTCNATCTCGTTTATNAGTCTATTGGTTGCAAACTTAAAATCTCTTGATCCATCATTCATAATAGCCCAATCAGCAGAGTAGATACCTGGAGCACCTTNTAATAGGTCAACACACAGACCACTGTCATCAGCCAGACTAACCAAACCAGTCAACTTTGTTGCTTCTCTTGCTTTAATTAAAGAATTTTCCAAAAATGANTTTCCATTTTCTATGGGTGGAGTCCAGGAATANTGACCTATGTCTGTAATATTAAAGTCTACTTCGCCAAATAAATGCTTAAACTCCTCAATTTTTCCAAAATTGTGAGTAGCCAACACCAAATTTTTCTCTTCGAATTTTCTATTCATCCAAAGCTGATTTCTGTATTTTTACTATATTTCCTATCCCCTTCGCTGCCATAGAATACATTTTTTCGAATTGTTCCTTGGAAAANGGTTCTTTTTCAGCAGAACATTGGATTTCAATCAACTTACCTTTATCATCCATAACAAAGTTAGCGTCTGTCTCAGCTGAACTATCTTCCTTATAGTTAAGGTCTAANTTTGGTTCTCCATCAATAACACCACAAGATATGGCTGCTACGTGCCGAACAATTGGATCAAATTTAATTTGTCCAGATCTTATTAGGCTATTGGTTGCAAGCTTCAATGCGACCCAACCNCCACAGATTGAAGCACATCTTGTCCCGCCATCGGCTTGAATAACATCACAATCTACAATTATTTGTCTTTCGCCAAGNGCTACCCTGTCTACCGCCACTCTTAAACTTCTTCCGATTAATCTTTGTATTTCCTGTGTGCGACCACTTTGGGCAATCTGTTTTGCCTCCCTCCTCATTCTTTCATTCGTAGAGCCTGGCAACATTCCATATTCTGCTGTTACCCAACCAAGCCCACTCTTTCGCAAGAATGGAGGGACTGTTTCCTCGATAGTTGCTTTACAAATCACGACAGTGTTGCCAAACTTAATAAGACAAGAGTTTTCTGTGTTTGTTAATAAATCAAAAGATATTGAAACTTCTCTCATCTCTTCATTTAAGGTGCCCATTTTTTTTACCAGTATGCTGTTTTGCTTATGAACACATAAAAAATTATTCACTTGAATAAAGCAAGTTTAAAATTAGAAAATAATATTATCGAGGGTGATTTTTTATTTATATGGCTTTAAATTGTTTTAATTCATACATATATNTCTTATACGAATAGATGCAAATTTTTTACTATTATCAAAAACTAAANGGATAATTATNGAGATTATACGGGNGCTCTTTATCATTNAAGAATGCACCGTAGAATGGAAAGGTCAAAAAAATGGGTAAAGAAGATAGAGAGATGGATACAGAGCGACATGAAGAAGTAGAAGAGAAAGAGGAAAAAGAAGCGTTAGCAGACNATNAANGAAACGAGTTAGAGGAATCTAATTCACAANACGAAGANGAAGAAAAAACATTAGAGGAACTGAAAGAGGAGAATAAAANTCTTTCAGATAAAATGATGAGAGCTCTCGCAGAGACTGAGAATATAAGGAAAAGATTTTTTAAAGAAAAAAAAGACGCAGAGATATATGGCGGTACAAAGTTAGCTAGGGATTTATTATCTGTTCTTGATAACCTCAATCGAGCGCTAGAAAGTATTGATGATGAAATGAGGCAAAGTCAAAATGCCTTTCTTGAGGGAATAGAGCTTACAAAAAAAGAATTGTTAAATACTTTTTCAAACCACGAAATCGAAGAACTGGCTCCAGAAGAGGGTGAAAAATTTGATCCCAAATTGCATCAAGCAATGTTTGAAGGTCCTCACCCAAGTATTGAGAAAGGAAAAATCATTCAAGTTATGGCGAATGGTTTTACAATAGGAGATAGACTTTTGAGGGCAGCACAGGTTGGGGTATCGTCTGGAGTTATA
>NZSE01000029.1 GCA_002703515.1 Paracoccaceae bacterium
CATCTACATGACCATTAAAAGCAAGGGTTCTTTTGAAACCGGTTTTTGGAGACCATCGCGCAAAAAGGTTCTTAACACCTTGAGTTGTGAAAATATTCGACTTAAATCCCAATTGTTCAACGATAGAAGCGATATAATCTATAGACCCGTCATCGTCTGGAGTAATTGACTTAAAACCTATAAGTTTCTTTGTTAGTAAAACTGGATCGTCCTTTACTTCGATCATGCTTAGTCTCGTAATAAATCATTTATTGAAGTTTTACTTCTTGTTTTTTCGTCTACCTGTTTAACTATCACTGCACAATAGAGGTTAACACCCCCTTTGGATGGAATAGATCCCGATACTACCACCGAATAAGGAGGTATTTCCCCATAAGTTGTTTCACCAGTTTCTCTATTATATATTTTTGTAGATTTTCCAATGAAAACACCCATGCCCACAACTGCCCCCTCTCGCACAATACAACCTTCTACAATTTCTGACCTTGCTCCAATGAAGCAATTATCTTCAATAATTGTTGGAGATGCTTGCATTGGCTCTAATACACCCCCTATCCCAACTCCACCTGAGAGATGTACATTTTTTCCTATCTGCGCACAGGACCCAACTGTTGCCCAGGTGTCGACCATTGTTCCACTATCAACATAAGCNCCTAGATTTACAAATGAAGGCATTAAAACAACGTTTTCTCCAATGAAAGCTGATGCTCTTACAACAGTGTTTGGAACGGCTCGAAAATTTCTCTGTCTCCACTCTGTTTCACCCCAGCCTTTAAATTTGCTATCCACTTTGTCCCACCAGGTTGAGTCTTGTGGNCCACCCTTTTGCAATTCCATCTCTCTNAGNCTAAAACTTAATANAACTGCTTTTTTTGTCCATTGATTTACTACCCACTCACCGGAGGNNGTTTTTTCTGCTACTCTCAAACTACCATCNCCTAATAGATTTAAAGTTTGTTCTACAGCTTCTTTAATTTTACCAACTGTTCTTTCATTTATTTCGTCTCTACTGTTCCAGGAAGTCTCGATTAAATTCTCTAGTTCTTTATTCTCCATAATGGTTCCTTTTATATTTATTCATATTTTAAAAAAAATTCTCTAATTTCACTTCGCTGCAGGGGATGAAAGTTGTCATCAGATACCGTTAATAAACGCATTTNACCTTCTCTGTCTTTCCATAAAGCTAAACCTTCCAAATTGTCAAATTGATTAGATGTCGAAGTAAAAACTGTAATAGGCTCTCTATTGTCAAATTTATCTAAAGAAATTAATCTGAATCTCGTTTTGAAACCTTGGGTCCATGAGAATTTACGTTCAAGAAGCAATAAAAGGCCCTGAGGTAAAATCTCTGCATCAGTTACTAGAAAATTCTCCTTCATTTTAAAATATTTAACAATTTCCCATTTGTTATTTTCTAATCTGAATATTGGAATATCGGAGATACCTAAAGGAGGTTTTTCTGGTATGGCCATTAATCGATTGTCATTATCAATTGCTAGGGCCTCTATACCTTTATTAACANACAGATTTTTNAATAGTGGGTGTTTAGGAACAAAGACGCCTTTCCCCTCAATTGTTCTNTGCATCATTATTCGGTGATTTGATTCAAATGAAATATAATAGTTATTGTTTTTGTCCATAGCAATTGACTCGCTATCCGTATTTCGACCATTTAAATGGTCNCCTTTGCTAGAGAGAATTCTGCCTTTCCTTATCACCGAGTAACCGTTTAAAATGTCGTCTTCGTTGCGATGCAACTTTAGAATAAAAAAAAATGACTTATCGGTGATAAGGAAAGCTTCAGAACCCTCATTCTGTATTAAGAGGCCAGAGAATCCGCCATAATTTTTTTCATTTCTATCTATATTCAAAAAACCAACTTGTTCTAGTTTCCATGTCTTAACATCAGCGTTAAGCGTTGGTATTATTCCAAAAAAAATTANCAGAATGACAAAGGTATGTTTCATAACTTGGAGTTTTTAACATTTACAAAACGAAGTAAATACCACCCGACAAATAGTAAAATAATAATTGGTACTAAGCCAATTTGCTGCGAGCCACTTGCCAAAGTAAACCAAGTAATAAGGGCTGGAGCTAAAAATGCAGTTGCTCTACCTACGAGAGCATAGAGTCCAAAGCTTTCAGTAATTTGTTTTTCCTCAACCAAGAAAATGAGTAATGTTCGTGAAGCAGATTGTATTGGTCCACTAACAAACCCAAGTAAGCCTCCCGCTATATAAAAAATAATATCAGGTGTATTTGATTTTGGNTCNAATGGAAATCCGTAAAATGCAGTTCTACTNAAACCGAATATCACCAGTGTTACGATAAGGAGCCCTCCAAGCATGATACTGATACAAAATTTAGATCCATACTTACTGTCTAAAGCCCCACCCCAATATGCGCCAATTGTGCCAGTTGCTGCTGCCAAAATTCCAAAAATACCCAGTTGCACGGTGCTCATCTCAAGCACACCTGCAGCATAAATGCCACCAAAGAAAAAAATTCCATTCATAGCATCCCTATAGAACATTGAGGCTACTAAAAACCAACCTAAAGACGGTTGATTTCTTAAGTTCATAATATTTGAATATAGATTTCTAATTGCTTTTGTTACATTCAGTTGTGATGGTNTCACCATTTTTACGTCAGGAACAAATACAAAAAATGGGATCATAAAGACAACATACCAAAGAGCTGTCAATGGTCCTACAATTCTCGTTCCCTCTCTTTCACTAGGGTCTAAACCGAGTGCTGGATTGTTTCCCAGTAATGTGAGACCGTTGTCTTGTTCAACGAATAAGGCCAACATAATTACTAGNGAAACTAAGCCACCTAGATAACCTAGGCCCCAGCCTGCTCCTGACAGCTTGCCAAGATTCTCTGGTTTTTCAAGACTAGGCATCATTGCGTTAGTGAAAACTGTTGAAAAGTCGGCTGCGATAAAACCGACTGTATAAGCCAATAATACCCAAAAGGTATTTTCAAGGTTTGGTTCTGCGTACCATAACGAAAAAGTGGAGATGATAAAGAAAATAGAAAACATAAGGATCCAGGGCTTCCTTTTCTGAGTTTGATCAGCTACCGCGCCTAAAATTGGTGANAAGANAGCNACAACTACTCCAGAAACTGTAACNGCCATNCCNATNAGTGCCTGACCTTCAACTGGATCTTCTACAACNGCTTGAACAAAATAAGGNCCNAATATAAAAGTGGCAATCAACGTATGTATTGGTTGGCAAGCCCAATCGAAAAGCATCCATGAGTAAACCTTTAATTTATTTTTCATTTATGGCCTGTTATTCATTTTTTGTTCTTTTATTTTATTTATTATTAACTATCTTTACAATGTAATATAACTTTCACAGGAGGTTATCTTGGTCTCGGTGCTCCAAATTTTGTATATGCTACTTAATGTGTTGAAGTATATCATTATAGCTCAGATTGTACTGAGCTGGCTCATAAACTTCAATATTCTTAATATACACCAACCACTCATCAACCAGATTTGGCGTGGCATAAATCAAATTTTAGAGCCTTTATATGGTCCGATTAGGCGTCGGATGCCCTATACTGGTGCTATTGATTTCGCTCCTTTAATTGTTTTTATAGCAATCTTGGCACTGCAGATAATAATAAGAAATAACATCGGAAGTTTTTATTAATCTTTTTTATCTCTTCGTGCTAATTCGCGTAAACGAAGGGCGTTCAGCTTTATAAATCCCTCAGCATCACTTTGGTTGTAGTAACCCTCATCATCTTCGAAAGTTACAAGTTGCTTTGAATATAAGCTTTTTGATGATGATCTACTTACAATGTATACAGTTCCCTTATATAGCTTAAGCCTTACTGTTCCCTCGACATTATGCTGACTTTTATCAATTAATGTCTGTAAGAGGTCTCTTTCAGGGGTAAACCAAAGACCATTATAAATCAACTCAGCATATTTTGGCATTATTTCATCTTTAAGATGCGCAGACCCACTATCGAGGGTCAGACTCTCAATTGCTCTGTGAGCTTGTAAAAGAATAGTTCCTCCGGGTGTTTCATAAACCCCTCTTGATTTCATGCCTACGAACCTATTCTCAACTAAGTCTAGCCGTCCTATCCCATGAAGTTTACCGAATTCATTTAGTTTTTTAAGTAAATTTGCAGGTGAGTAGTCTTTGCCATCTATCTTTATTGGATCTCCATTATAAAAGCTAATGCTTAAATAGTCGGGACTATCAGGNGCCGTTTCTGGATTATTTGTCCTTTGNAAAACATACTCTGGCGCTTCATCTGCNGGGTCTTCAAGTATNAAACCTTCTGATGATGTATGTAATAAATTAGCATCTACTGAGAAAGGGGGTTCACCTACTTTATTCGCTGCTATAGGGATTTGATGTTTCTCGGCAAAATCTATTAATTTTGTTCTACTAGTGAGATTCCATTGTCTCCAGGGAGCGATTATCTTTATATCTGGATTAAGAGAGTATGCTGCTAATTCAAAGCGAACCTGGTCATTTCCTTTTCCAGTAGCTCCATGACTTATTGCGTCAGCACCTACAGTATCAGCAATCTCTATTAATCTCTTTGAAATCAGTGGCCTTGCTATAGATGTTCCTAACAAGTATTGACCTTCGTAAACGGTATTGCATCTAAACATTGGGAAAACAAAATCTTTGACAAATTCTTCAGTAAGATCCTCAATAAAAATATGTTCTGGTTTAATCCCAAGCAAGAGTGCTTTATCACGAGCGGCCTCNAGTTCTTCGCCCTGCCCAAGGTCTGCCGTAAAACACACTACTTCATAGTCCAAATCAGTNTGTAGCCATTTCAATATAACTGAGGTATCAAGTCCACCAGAGAAAGCCAGAACTACTCTTTTTTTTTGTGACATATGTGGTGTCCTTTCCTTCCAGAAATTTCTATGATTGACAGTGTTTATCTATCTATTCAAACTTAGAACACAGATTTTATGTTGTGTAAAATATTATTAAACAAGATTAGAAAGGTTTACCATGATTGAAGAAATCACCTCATTTAATTTTAATACTACTCCTAGAATTATTTATGGCCCAAACGTAGCGAAAGATGCTGGCTCATATGCAAAATTGATGGGAAATAGAATTCTTCTTGTAACTGATAAAGGATTATCTGATTTAGGACTTTATGAAGACTTATTAAGAAACCTTGAGAAGCATGGTGCTAAAGTGAATATATTTGATGATGTAGAGGCGGATCCTTCATTACAAACACTGGAAAAAGCGATTAAGTTTGGAAAAGAAATAGCGTGTACTGGGGTGCTTGGATTTGGAGGAGGCTCTTCTATGGATGTGGCAAAACTATCAGCGCTAGTGTTAGGGTCAGGAGAGGACTTAGAAAGCGCATGGGGTGTAGCNAATGCCATCGGCCCACGGTTACCTCTGTGTTTAATTCCCACGACTGCAGGAACAGGTTCCGAGGTAACNCCTGTTTCAATTATCACTGTAGATGGTGATGAAAAAAGAGGAGTTTCTTCGCCTATTATNCTTCCAGATTTTGCGGTATTAGATCCTGTTCTAACGTTAGGATTGCCNGCNGCTACTACTGCAGCCACGGGTATTGATGCTATGGTACATGCTATTGAGGCATATGCCTCAAAAAATAAAAACAACAATCCTATGTCTGGAATTCTTGCAAAAGAGGCATTGGTTCTCTTGGGGAGTTCTATCAAACTATCTGTATTAGAGCCAAAAAATTTAAACGCTAGAGGAAAAATGTTACTTGGATCAATGTTAGCTGGAATGGCTTTTGCAAACTCTCCAGTNGCCGCTGTTCATGCTTTAGCTTATCCACTTGGGGGTAGTTTCCATATAACACATGGACTATCGAATGCGCTTGTTCTCCCTGGAGTACTAAGATTTAACGCGGCAGACGCNTGGGCAGCAAAAAAATATGCTGAGCTTTTCCCTTTTCTTTTTCCNAATGAAGAAATAGGAAATAATAACCAAACAAATGCATCGCTATTTATAGAAAATCTGAGCACTTTATCGAAAGACTTGGGCCTTCCCCAAAAATTACGCGATGTTTCAATTCCTGAGGATGCTTGTGAGTCAATGGCCAAAGACGCAATGAAGCAGACAAGATTGCTAGTAAATAACCCAAGAGAGGTTACTGAGAAAGACGCGTACGATATATATCGCTCAATTTGGTAAAATCACATGCGATTAGCATTTCATCGATTTGGAGAAAGTGATGCGACAAATGTTGTTATTTTGCATGGGCTGTTAGGATCAAAAAGGAATTGGTTTGGTTTTGGAAAATCTCTTTCTGATCTTGGTTTTAACGTATGGCTTGTTGATCAAAGAAACCATGGGGAATCGGAATGGAATGACAAGCATACTTATTTCGATTTAGCAGAGGATATAAAAAAGTTTTTTGAAGCCCATGGTATAAAAAACAGCTATTTAATAGGACATTCAATGGGTGGCAAGGCTGCAATGGTTTTCGACAAAGTTTATCAAGGTCATGTTTCTAAATTAATTGTAGTTGACATAGCTCCAATAACTTATCCACCTANTTTTGAAAATTACTTAAAAGTTTTGTCCGAGCTTGACCTTAGCGGTTTCAAATCTAGATCTGAAATCGACTTAAAACTTTCTGAATATTTTGAAGACAAAAGTTTTAGATCTTTCCTTATGCAGAACTTAAAGCTAGACGATAGNAAAAACTTTNATTGGCGTGTTAATCTGACATCGCTACTATCTAATGTTACCGCAATTAGTGAGTTTCCCTTCATAAATAGTATCTCTAATACAAATTCTCTATTCTTATATGGTGATTTATCCGAGTATGGTGTGGCAGAGCATAGNGATACAATTAAAGAAAATTTCCCAATAAGTGAGTTGGTTCCTGTGACTAAAGCTGGGCACTGGATTCATGTTGAACAACCTTCAAAATTTTTAGAAATAGTTTCTAATTTTTTGAAATCGGATTAGAGTAATAGATGAGGTGTGCAAAATGGACGATTATTTAGTAAAATCGATAAAGAACTATAAAAGGACAAATCTGTCAGGACGAAACAAAGAAAGAGTCCATTTCTTCATAAAATTTGATGGAAAAAAATATCCAATTTCTTTTTTTGATGAGAATATTCTAGAGGTTGAAACAACTGTTGTTCCGCATTTGCGAGGTTTAGTAGACATTTATAAACTAGACCAATTTTTTGCGCAGGGTTTATTAGTGATGATGGAAAGTAATGAGTATATTACTAAGTATGAGTACAAGAGATATACGCCATCTAAGNTAACCCAACCTTCCGATTACGTCTTCCAAGGTAAATGTAAAACCTGATAGGATTAAGAGCTCACATTGCTAGAAAAGGATAATACAAAAGTATATGTGAACGGAGAATTCTTTTTAAAAAAAGAAGCTAGCATTTCAGTATTTGATAGGGGATTTTTNTTTTCAGACTCTGTNTATGAAGTAACAGCTGTTATTGAAGGTAAATTGGTAGATTGGCAAGAGCATTTTGCAAGACTTGTNAGATCTTTGGATCATTTGGACATTGTAAATAATTTTAATGAGGAAGANTTTTATAAAATCCAAAAAAAATTAATAAATCAAAATGAACTTAAAGAAGGGCTTTGTTATATTCAAATTACCAGAGGCTTTGGTGAAAGAGATTTTAATTTTGGAAACAAGTCATTTCTACCTACCGTGGTAATGTTTACACAAGAAAAGTCAATTTTAAATAATCCAGCAACCAAAGCAGGTATAAAAATAATTACGGTACCTGACGATAGGTGGAAGAGGAGAGATATTAAGACCACTCAACTTCTTGCGCAGTCAATAGCAAAATCTTCTGCTGTACAAAAAGGTTTAGATGATAGCTTGCTGGTTCAAGACGGCTTTATCAATGAAGGCTCATCAAGTAATGCTTTTATCATAAAAGATGACCATATTTATACGCCAAGTTTGTCAAATTTTATTCTGGGGGGTATTACCAGATCTACTGTAATAGAGTTTTGCAAAACAAAAAACATCCAGATTAAAGAGCAAAAAATCCACGTTGACGANGTAATGGACGCACAAGAAGTTTTTCTTACCTCAGCTACTGGTTTCGTGATCCCGGTCATTGAAATTGATGGAAGACCCGTTGGGAACGGATCAGTTGGAGATAAAGTTAAAGAAATCCAGGAGATATATTTAGAACAGATTAAGTCAAAACTTTCATAAACAANTCTTATTCAAGTTACTTCTGAAATTTTTTTTTCCAGTCCTCGTAAGGCATACCGTAGACATGTTTCTGAGCTTCCTCGATTGACAAATCTTCATTTGAATCGCTGGCCGCCTCATGCATCCACTTGTACAAACAATTCCTACAAAATCCTGCTAAGTTCATTATCTCGATATTTTGAACATCAGTTCTGCTCTGTAAATGAGAGATCAATCTTCTGAAAGTTTGGCTTTCAATTTTCTCTATATTTTTAGTATTCATCTATCTTTCTCATAAAATTAAAAAAAAGTTTTCTATTTCTTATATTTCTCTATTCTACTGTAAAATNCTTATTATCGAGCATAAAAATGGAAAAGCAACTTCATCGAAACCGTAAGGTTAAAATAGTGGCAACACTAGGCCCAGNNTCTGACACAAAATCAGAGATTAAAAAAATGTTTTTAGCTGGAGCAGATATTTTCAGATTAAATATGTCCCACGGGGATCATCCAGCTGTAGAAAAGAGACACAAGATCTTGAGAGATTTGGAGAATGAGTTTTCGAGGCCAATATGTATTTTGGCTGATCTACAAGGACCTAAGCTAAGATGTGGTGAATTTGAGGGTTCAAAGGTGAGATTGGAGGCTGGGCAAAAATTTTGTTTTGATCTAGCTAAAACTCCAGGAAATAATCAACGAGCTTGCTTACCGCACCCCCAGATATTTATGTCCGTAAGAAAGGGAGATAAGCTCCTGATCGATGATGGTAAAGTTGCTTTGGAGGTAAGAAAAGCATCTGAAATGAACATTGAGTGTATCGTATTAAACGACGGTATTATTTCAGATAAAAAAGGGGTTAATTGTCCTGANAGTATTTTAGATCTTGCCCCCTTAACTGAAAAAGATANGNAAGACTTAGAGTTTGTTTGTGCTTTAGGAGTTGANTGGATTGGCTTATCTTTTGTGCAGAGAGCTAAAGATGTTGATGATGTNAAAAAGTTGTTGAATGGAAGGGCTGGGATTATTGCAAAAATTGAGAAACCAGCTGCTGTAGAGGTGTTTGACGAAATAATTAATTCTTCTGATGGAATAATGGTTGCACGTGGAGATCTTGGCGTTGAATTACCAGTCGAAGCGGTCCCACCTATTCAAAAAAGACTTGTATTGAAGTCACGTCAAATGGGGAAACCTGTTATTGTAGCAACCCAAATGATGGAAAGCATGATTCACTCAACTACACCGACTCGGGCTGAAGTATCGGATGTCGCACAGGCAATATATGATGGTGTCGANGCTGTAATGTTGTCTGCTGAAACTGCTATTGGTGCGCATCCAGAAAAAGTTATACAAGCGGTAGATAAAATCGCAATTGAAATCGAAAAAGACCCGCTGTATTTTGAAAATTTGGAGAACTCCAGAACAAATTTAAAAGAAGGTGTTTCTAACGCAATAACTGTTGCAGCAAGGGAGGTGGCAGATAACATTAAGGTAAAAGTGATTTGTTGTTTTACTCATGGTGGAACTACAGCTGAACTTGCATCTAGAGAAAGACCACGCGCGCCAATAATTGCACTGACACCATACACTGAAACAGCCAGGAAACTGACCTTGTTTTGGGGCTTGCATTGTGTGGTTACAACACCGGTTGATAGATTTAAAAGGGCAGTAATGAATGCTGTTAAGGCAGCAAAACTGTTTGAATTTGCGTCCGGAAAAGATTTGATAATAGTTATTGCGGGAGTGCCATTTAATACCCCGGGATCAACTAACATATTAAGGGTCGTGTCTGCTGACGAAAACTTTGACAATTTTTAAGAAAAATACAAAGAAATACTTGTATAGTATTCAGAATATCCTTATAAACACTTTTGAATTACAATAATGAGTCAAAAACATGCCTAAGATGAAAACGAAATCCGGTGCAAAAAAGCGGTTTAAAGTGACCGCATCTGGTCGCGTGAAATCTGCACAGGCGGGTAAGAGACATGGGATGATTAAAAGATCGAGCAAGTTTATACGAAATGCGAGAGGCACAACGACATTGTGCAAAGCAGACGAGAACATAGTGAAGTCTTACATGCCTTATTCAAGGTAGGAGGATTAGTAGTTGACTAGAGTTAAATCAGGAGTTGTAACGCACGCACGGCACCGAAAGGTAGTAAAAGCGGCAAAGGGCTACTATGGAGCTAGGAGTAGAAACTTCAGGACAGCAAAACAGGCTGTGGACAGAGCCATGCAATATGCAACTAGAGATCGAAAGGTTAGAAAAAGAGTGTTTAGAGCGCTTTGGATTCAAAGGCTGAATGCAGCCGTAAGGCAGATAGATGCAAAACTTAATTACTCAAAGTTTATCCATGGGCTTGATAAAGCCGGAATCGATCTTGATAGAAAAGTTCTAGCAGATATTGCGGTACATGATCCAAAAGCTTTCGGACAGATAGTGTCGCAAGCGCAAAGCGCACTGAATTAGTAACAACATGACCGATTTTGTTCGGTATATTTTATTTTTCTCACAGCCTACGATCTATCTATGAAAATCGAAGCAGAAAATATAAATTTTTTAGATACGATAGAAGCAGCTCAATCGGTTGAAGAACTAGAACAGGCTAGAGTAGGCTTGCTTGGCAAAAAGGGTGAGGTTACGCACCTATTAAGATCACTTGGACAGATGAATGATGAGGAGAGAAAATTAAAGTCGCCACAATACAATAAACTCAAGCAGACTTTAGAAGAGGCCATAAAAGAAAAAAGAGAAGTCCTAGTAAATAGAGAGATTGAAAACAGAATGGACTCTGAGTGGTTGGATATTACACAAGACTCTAGAGAGATAAATACGGGCTTAATACACCCAGTCAGCAGAGTTACGGAAGAAATAGTATCAATTTTTTCAGACCTCGGATTTTCAGTAGCTGAGGGACCTCAGATTGAAAGTGATTGGTATAATTTTGATTCATTAAATATTCCCCCTGATCATCCAGCACGGCAGGAATTTGATACTTTTTATATCAATCCTGGGGATGATAATGGTAATGACAGTATTTCTCCCAATGTACTAAGAACGCACACAAGTCCAGTACAAGTAAGGTTTATGGAAAATCATGGAGCGCCTTGCAGAATTATTGCTCCAGGACGTGTCTATAGATCGGACTATGATCTCACCCATACCCCAATGTTTCATCAGATTGAAGGTTTAGTTGTTGGTGAAGACATCTCTATGTCAAACTTAAAGTGGGTCTTGATTGAGTTTTGTAAAGCTTTTTTTGAGCTAGAGAGCATAGATTTAAGGTTCCGTGCCAGCCACTTTCCTTTCACAGAACCCTCGGCAGAAGTAGACATCCGATGCTCTTGGGTCGAAAACTCATTAGTTGTTGGTAAGGGTGATGATTGGATGGAAATATTGGGTAGTGGAATGGTACATCCCAATGTCTTGGAAGCTGCGAAAGTAGATAGCAATAAATTTCAGGGATTTGCTTTTGGAATGGGTATAGATAGACTTGCAATGCTGAAGTATGGGATGCCAGATCTCAGATCATTCTTTGAAAATGATATGAGATGGCTAAAGCATTATGGATTTGCAGTAGAAAAAACTTCCAATCTTTATGACAAGCTTAGCGGATAAACAATAGAGTGAAAGGATGAACATGAAGTTTTCTTTTTCATGGCTAAAGGATTACCTGGAAACGGATTTGTCTGCTGATGAGGTCGGCGATGTTCTTACAGACACTGGGTTAGAGGTAGAAAGCCTGATAAATCCTAGAAAGCGTTTGGGGCAGTTATCGGTTGGAGAGGTATTGAAAGTTGATAAACACCCAAATGCTGACAAATTAAAGGTATGTGAGGTTAAGTCAAACACAGGAATACTGAATATCGTGTGCGGTGCGCCTAATGTTAGCAAGGGCATGAAAGTGGTGGTTGCNAAACCAGGNGATTTTATACCNGGATTAAATATTAATTTAAAACTGTCAAAGATTAGAGATGTAAAAAGTGAAGGAATGATGTGTTCCGAAAGGGAATTAGAGATTTCAGATGAGCATGATGGAATTTTAGAATTACCCTCTGAGACAGAAGTTGGGACTCTATTTTCTGAACTGGTAGGAGATGAAAAAACAGTTTTTGAAGTCGCAATTACACCAAATAGACCAGATGCTCTGGGTATTTATGGGATTGCAAGAGATTTATCAGCTAGTGGTGTTGGCAATTTACGTGTCACTAAGACACCTAAACTTGAAGGAAGTTTTAAGTCACATTTCACGATAAAGCTTGACAATGAGGTAGCTTCAAAAGGATGCACTCATTTTGTTGGCAGATACTTTCGTGGAATACAAAACAAGGAATCTCCCCTTTGGCTGAAGCAACGTCTAATAAGCATTGGATTAAATCCAATATCAGNTCTGGTTGACATTACAAACTATTTAACATTTGATAGGGGAAGACCATTGCACGTCTTTGACGCTGATAAACTGGTCGGTGGTTTAACAGTCAGAAAATCTTATAAAGGAGAAAAGTTTCATGCTCTTGATGACAAAATCTATGAGCTAGATGAAGGAATGATTGTTATAACTGATGAAAAGGAAATTGTATCTCTTGGAGGTATTATAGGAGGTATGAAAAGTGGCGTTTCAAATGAAACGCAAAACGTAGTACTGGAAGCTGCTTATTTCNACCCAAAGTCAATAGCATCAACAGGCAGGAAACTTCAAATAAATTCAGANGCAAGGTATCGATTTGAAAGGGGCGTTGATCCTAGTTTCACACTAGNAGGGGCGCATATCGCAACAAAGATGATTTTAGATTTATGTGGAGGGCAGGCATCTGATCTTATCATTGCTGGAACGGAACTAGCCTTTAAGAAAAAAATTATATTCAACCCTAAAAANGTTAATGAANTGATTGGAATAGAGGTAAATANAGACAGACAAATTCANATTCTNAGTTCTCTNGGTTTTTCGGTCAAGTCTGTCGGTCACAATTTTGAAATACTTGTTCCANCATGGAGACCTGATGTTCATGGAGAGGTGGACATCATAGAAGAAATTGCAAGAATAAATTCATTAGCGAATTTGCCTAGCATTCCGATGGGNAGAAAGGAGGGGGTTTTAAAACCTCTTTTAACAGACAGCCAGAGCAGGCAAAACTTGGCTAGAAGAGTTTGTGCTTCTTTAGGATATATGGAATGCTTGTCATACAGTTTTATTGACAAAAATTCTGTCAAAAGATTTAGTAACAAAACCACAAATGAAATTACGTTAATAAATCCTATTAGCAGNGAAATGACACATATGCGACAATCCCTTTTACCAGGATTGNTGAAAATAGTAGAGAAAAACCAGGCAAAGGGTACAAAAAATCTTGCAATATTTGAACAAGGCTATTGCTTTGAAAGCAATCAAGTCGGGGANGAAACTTACCAAATNTCTGCAATACTTTTGGGCAGTANAAGTAACACCAAGCTTTACAACGAGACAAGACCCTATGATATTTTCGANATTAAAAGAGATCTTTATAAATTAATGGGTTATTTGAATTTAAAATTAGAAAACCTTAAACTTGAAAGAGATGTACCAGAGTTTCTTCATCCAAAAAGGTCAGCTAGNGTGTTGCTAGGGAATAANTTGATAGCGATTTTCGGTGAAATTAATCCACTTATTTCTAAAAAATACTCTATTAGAGAGCGTATAAATTGTTTCACTCTCTTTCTAGACAATNTACCTTTCCCGAAGAAAAGAAAGATTACCAGAGATGCTCTTGTTTTAAGTAGCCTACAGCCATTTGAAAGAGACTTTTCCTTTTTAGTTGATGAAAAAACTGAATATGGAGCAGTCAAGAGGACTATTGTTTCGTTGAAAAATCCTTTGATTGACTCAATAAATATTGTGGATGTCTTTCAGGGTGAAAGTGAAAAAACGGAGAAGAAAAAGTCACTATCAATAAGGGTTAGGTTTCAGCCTTCTCAGAAAACTCTTAATGACGCCGAAATAGAAAAAATGTGTGCGGAAATCATTGGCGAAGTATGCAACAAAGTTAGTGCAACGTTAAAGTCATAATTAATTNAACTATTCGTATTCAATTTTGATAATTTCGTAGTGTTTAGTTCCTCCTGGGGTATTGACTTCCACCTCATCACCCTCTTCTTTGCCTATCAAAGCTTTAGCAAGAGGTGAATTAATGTTAAGAAGTCCTTTCTCAATGTCAGCCTCAGCCTCACCNACAATCTGATAAGTAATTTCCTTTTCAATTTCTTCTAGAAAGAGGGTTGTTTTTGCCCCAAATTTTATTGGTCCACTAAGCTTTGAAACGTCAATTACTTCTGCTAGTGATACAATAGCTTCCAACTCTTTTATTCTACCCTCNATGAATGATTGTTTTTCTCTTGCTGAATGNTACTCAGCATTTTCGGATAAGTCGCCTAATTCTCGGGCCTCCGAAATGGCTTTTATGATATTGGGTCGGTCATCTGCTTTAAGTTTTCGCAGCTCTTCCTCAAGTCTCCCGTATCCAGCTTTTGTTAAAGGAATTTTTTCCATATTTTTTCTTCACACTAAAAAAAAAATATAACATTTTTATTTGTTTTTTTACACCTTTATTAAGAAAAAACTATATGTTAGATAGTTGAATANTATCAAAACANGAGATGCGAAGCCGGGGGTACATTAATGAGNGAAAAAATTGAATATGACATAGTCATTGTTGGGGGNGGGCCNGCCGGCCTATCTGCGGCTATNAAGGCAAAGCAAATAGACCCTGAACTAAGTGTCGTTTTGTTAGAGAAAGGATCAGAGATAGGATCTCATATTTTATCCGGAGCAGTTTTGGACACTGCAGGAATTGATATGTTGATTCCAAACTGGAAGGAAACAGATATTCCTATTCGCACAAAAGTAAAAGAAGATAACTTCTTCCTTTTGGGTCCTGCTGGACAAGTTAAGATTCCAAATATTTTTCTACCCCCACTAATGAATAATCATGGGAACTATATCGTTTCTATGGGAAACGTCTGCCGTTGGCTCGCAGCAAAAGCAGAAAGTTTGGGGGTTGATATTTTTCCTGGAATGGCTTGTAGCGACTTAGTGTTTGGAGAAACAGGAGAAGTAACCGGAGTTATTGCTGGAGAATTTGGGCGAGATAAAGAGGGAAAGGAAACGGACGCTTATGAACCTGGTATGGAAGTTTTAGGAAAGTATGTTTTGCTTGGTGAAGGTGTAAGAGGATCATTAACAAAGATTTTAATCGAAAAATATAAATTAGATTCTCAAAGCCAGCCACAAAAATATGGACTTGGGATGAAGGAGATTTGGGAGATTGATCCAAAACACCATAAAGAGGGAAAAGTAATACATTCTATGGGATGGCCTTTAGATAGTAATGCAGGAGGCGGGTCTTTCTGTTATCATGCTGAAGGCAATCAAATTTATTTAGGCTTTGTTGTACACTTAAATTATGAAAACCCCTACGTTTTTCCTTANATGGAGTTTCAAAAATTTAAACACCATCCCATGATAGAGAAAATGCTAAAGGGAGGGAAAAGAGTATCCTATGGCGCCAGAGCAATTACAGAAGGTGGGTACCAATCGATTCCTAAACTCTCTTTTCCGGGAGGCTTATTGATAGGATGTTCTGGTGGTCTTGTGAATGTACCAAGAATTAAAGGAAATCATAATGCAATGATGTCTGGGATTTCAGCAGCGGAAATAACATGTAAAGCAATAAAAGAAGGCTTGAAAAACACTGAACTAAGTGAATATGACGCGGCCATAAAGAATGGAAAGGTCGGTGCCGACTTAAAACCTGTGAGAAATGTTAAGCCTATTTGGTCTCGCTTCGGTTTGTTAGCATCACTGATAGTTGGTGGAATAGATATGTGGATAGCTAATATCTTCGGAATTAATATATTGGGAACTATGAAACATGGTAAAAGTGATGCAAAGAGTACTAAGCCTGCCAAAAACTTCAGTGAAATTCAGTATCCAAAGCCTGATGGAAAGATTAGTTTTGATAGACTTACAAACGTGAGTTTTTCTGGAACAAACCATGAGGAAAACCAGCCTTGCCACCTTTATTTGAAAAACAAAAGTACCCCAATTAAAAAGAATCTTCCTCTTTTTGCTGAACCAGCTCAGAGATATTGTCCAGCAGGAGTTTATGAAGTCCTTGAAAAGCGGAAGAATTCTTTCACATTTCAAATAAATTCACAAAATTGTGTGCACTGCAAAACATGCGATATTAAGGATCCTAGTGAAAATATTACCTGGAAGACACCTCAAGGAGGAGATGGACCAAATTATCCAAATATGTAGGCTTAAGGGAATGGTNCAGCTTAAAAATTTAACTATAGTTTTTTTACTATCATTGCATTTTTCGCTTAACGTAGTTCTCGCTAACTCGGGCTCTTATATAGCGGGCCAGTTCGCTGAAAAAGAGGGGGATTTTAAGAATGCCTCCTACTATTATGTTGATTTGATCTCTCGAGGAGAAACCGAAAGAGAAATTATTAAAAGAAGCATTATCTACTCTGCATTGGCTGGCAACTTTGAGGTTGCAACAGCGATATCACGCAAAGTCGATGACCTTGAATTAAACTATCCCATAGCTAATTTAATTATCTTTGCCGAGACGATAAAAAATAGGGAAAAAGGCAAAATACTCGCAGCGTTTGAACAGTATAAANATTTTTTCCCATCCATTTTTCAAAACGTTTCTGAATTCTGGATTTTGATTATTAATAATGAAAAAGACAAGGCCTTCAGATTAATCAATTCGCTAAGTATTAACAATGAAGTGCAAATGCAGATTATTAACTATAATCAACTATTGGCATATGTATATTTCAATGAGTACGAGCAAGCGAAAACCCTTTATGAGAGTATCGACTTTAGTGATTTTCTCTTTGATTCTGAGTCTGCTTTGGCATTGCTGGAATTTTTTAAAAAAAATAAAGATGATAAAGTTTTTCAGAGCGTGCTTAAGAAACTTCGTTNGGCTAGTGATAATTCGTATTATATACTCGCGCTCANAGATGAGTTGTCTGNNAGTAAGGCTACCAAGTCACTTAGAATTAGTCCCTATAAGCAGATAGCCGAAGTTTTTTTTAGATGGTCCCAATCTGTACAACTTGAAGGGAAAAATAGTATTAATAAACCATTNTACCTATCACTAGCAAATTATGCAGATCCTACTAGTTCGTTCTTAAAATTTAAAGCAGCCACTGTTCTTTTCGACACTGAGAACTATGAGCTATCAAAAGAAATCTTAGATAATTTCCCAAAAGATGATTTGTTCTATATGGATAGCATTGTAGAAAAAACATATGCTATNGAGCAGCTTAGTAGTGATGAGNTAGCATTAGAGTATATAGAGAAATTTATCGATAGTGGTATTAAGAATTCAAGGTTATTGAAGACTTATGGAAGCCTACAGAGATCTCAGCGCCTTTATAAAGAAGCTATAAATTCCTANACTGGGGCAATAGAAGCAGCAAAAATAGAGCAATATACTGAGGCTNTATGGCCGATTTTGTTCTTGCGAGGCATNTCATTTGAANGATCAAAAAATTGGGATTTAGCAGAAGAAGATTTTATAAGTGCTCTTGAACTAAGCCCCGATCAGCCNCAAATATTGAANTATATGGGCTATAGCTTGCTAGAAAGNAAAGAAAAGCTNGATCAAGCAATGAGAATGATTTTATTGGCTGCTGAGAAAGCTCCANATAGCTATCATATTATTGACTCTCTAGGNTGGGCANATTACAAAANNGGNNATTTTGAAAAAGCNTTGNTATNTCTNGAAAGGGCAATGGAGCTTGAATCAACNGANCCAATAGTAAANGATCATTTNGGTGANGTANTNTGGATGNTNGGNCGAAAAAGNGAAGCNAAATTTCAATGGAAAAAATCACTTNCANTNGANCCNGAACCTGTNGANCAAAAAAANACNNAAGANAAATTNGNNTTTGGNCTAAAGNTNAAGATAAAGAAGNTTNTGANTNGTNAAAGANATTACTNTTGANGNAAAGGGANNTGCNAAGATNAATCTTGCTCTTCATGTTACNGGNNTTCGNGNAGATGGNTACCANGTTCTCGATAGCATAGTGATTTTCACAGATATATTCGACAGCTTGGTAATTAAAAAAGATAGTAAACAGGGTATTTCTTTTACAGGTAAATTTTCCAGTTTGTTAGATGCAAAAAAAAACTCAATCATACAAGTATCAAAATTATTTGAAAACGCTCCTTTGAATGG
>NZSE01000030.1 GCA_002703515.1 Paracoccaceae bacterium
TTGGAACAACTGGTATTGGTTCTTTTGTAACGTCAACTCCTGAAAAAGTTTTTGCTGACTCTGCTATGCCTGGCAATCTTTCTTCTATTACTTTTTGATCTAAATGGTCCAGGTGCAAATGAACATGGTCTTTTTCTTTACCAACGCCTCTGCCCTCATTAATCTCTACAGCGATAGATCTGCTAACTACATCTCTTGAGGCTAGATCTTTAGCGCTTGGAGCATATCTCTCCATAAACCTTTCCCCTTTTGAGTTTAGAAGAAAACCTCCTTCTCCTCTAACTCCCTCAGAGATTAAACATCCAACTCCATAAATCCCGGTTGGATGAAATTGTACAAATTCCATATCTTGAAGTGGCAATCCCTGTCTTGCAACCATACCATTACCATCACCAGTACAGGAGTGGGCAGATGTTGCTGAAAAGTATGCTCTACCATAACCCCCAGTTGCTAGTACTACCATCTTAGCATTAAATCTATGAAGTGTTCCATCATCCAACTTCCATGCTATAATTCCCTGACAAATACCGTCCTCTGTCATTATTAAATCAATAGCGAAATATTCTATGAAAAACTCAGCATTGTTCTTTAATGATTGCCCGTAAAGAGTGTGTAGTATTGCATGACCTGTACGATCGGCTGCAGCACAAGTGCGTTGCACAGGGGGTCCCTCGCCAAACTCTGTAGTGTGACCGCCAAAAGGTCTTTGGTAAATTTTTCCTTCTTCTGTTCTAGAAAATGGCACTCCATAATGTTCTAGTTCATAAACTGCTTTTGGCGCCTCTTTTGCAAGATATTCCATCGCATCACTGTCTCCTAGCCAATCTGAGCCTTTTACAGTGTCATACATATGCCAATGCCAATGATCGGGCCCCATATTCGATAGTGATGCTGCAATCCCTCCTTGTGCAGCAACTGTGTGACTTCTAGTGGGAAATAATTTCGTAATACATGCAGTTTTTAGGCCTTGTTCAGCCATTCCGAGAGTTGCTCTCAAACCAGCACCCCCTGCTCCAACCACTACTACGTCGTAAACATGATCTGTTATTTCATATGACTTCATAAAACACCTAACAACACCAATTTTCCTAAACTACAGACACTAACAATATAGAGTGCGCTGTTGAAAATTATGTTTAAATTAATCAAAAGCTTCCGATAAGCATAGTCTTCAATTATCACTTGTAAACCCTGTTGAAGGTGAAAAATTGTCGCTGTAAGAAAAACCAACATCATTAAAGAATTAAAGGGCGTAGACATTGAACTAGCTACATGTTCGAAAGGCATATCAAAATTTTTACTGAAAAAGGCAACAAACCAGATTGTAAGTGGGATAAGTATTACGGAACTTATCCTAGAATATTTCCAATGTTTAATCCCGTCCGACATTCAACTGATGAAAAATAAAAGTGTTAGAAATGTAAAGAGAAATGAGCAAACCACCGCCGCCCATCCGCTGATCGTCACAGACTTTAACTCGTACCCATAACCCATATCCCAATAGAGATGGCGTAGCCCCGTACAAAAATGATACCAAAGCGCCCAAAGTGAGGAAACTAGAACTACGATAATCAATGGATTATTCAGAAAATTGTTAAAACCTTTGAAAGTAGCCTCACCCATGGCTAATGATGCCAGCCAGAATACGACTAATACTGTTGAGACTGCTAGGCCAGCACCGGTAATACGGTGAAAAATTGATAACACAGACGTGATCTGCGGTTTATACACCGTTAAGTGAGGAGATAGGGGCCTGTTATCCATGTTTTTTAATCCTGACTATCCGTTGGCTTAAATATATATCTAAAAATTTTTTGTGCAAGTCGGCTACCCAGTTATAATTCTTTGGGAACTAATACCCAGTAATCGAAATCTAAAACTACGTTTGGCAAGTATCTCCCGTCATCATTCTTTACTTTCATATTGTGGTTTTTTTCCTTTGTCCCCACACTTCTAAGTCTTAAAGCTGCTATGTTCCGCTCGTTTAGATCTATCTTATCCAAAACTTCAGACCAGCAATATATAGTGTCCTCAGCAAATGCTGGATTGGCATGAGTACCGCCGTTTATCCCAACTATCATTTGAGCATTTTCCAGCCCATTAAAACTTAATGCTCTAACCAACGATATTATGTGGCCTCCATAAATTAGCCTCTTTTTATCCTCACGAGCATTGATATCAAAATGCACTCTCGAATTATTTTGCCATAGTCGTGTCGCAAAAAGATGATCCGCTTCACATATGGTATTGCCATCTATGTGATCAATCAGTTCACCAACTTGATAATCATTGAAGCTTTTTTTTGATCCTGCGGCATCAGTATCATATTTTGTAAAATCAAGCTTCTCAGGAATATTTAGCTCGCTTCCATCTAATGAAGTCTTCAAAGANGGTAAATTCGAAGGCATGTCTTGGACACCAACAAACCTCTTCTTTACCATGACCCATCTCTTGTATTCTAAAATCGTTTCTCCAGATGAGTTTTGTCCTTTTGTCTTCACATAAACTATTCCTGTTTTACCANTTGAGTTTTGCTTTAGACCAATGACCTCAGATAATACAGATAAAGTATCTCCTGAAAACACAGTACTAAAAAATCTACCTTCAGCATATCCAAGATTAGCAACTGCGTTGATAGATATATCTGGCACCGTTTTTCCAAAAACAGTATGGAACACAATTAAATCATCGAGAGGNCTATCTTGTAATCCGCAGCTTTTTGCAAACTCTTTTGAAGATTGGAGGGCAAATCTTGTAGGGTAGATAGATGTATAAAGAGANGCATCAGCTTCTGTCAAAGTCCTAGGAGTTGCATGGTTTATAATATCTCCAACAGCATAATCTTCAAAAAAACGGCCTAAANTNGTATCAAAATCGCNCAAATTCAACTCATACTCTGGATCATTTTCAATTTACTTATTAATGCGAGAGACTGCTTTACGTGTAATTCTTCAACTAGAACACCGTCGACAGTTGTTACGCCACTTTTTTCTTCCTTTGCTTTTTCATAGGCCTCAATTATTTTATTCGCTAGCTCAATTTCTTTCGCTGAGGGAGAAAAAACTTTATTTGCAGCCTCGATTTGGTTTGGGTGAATTAGTGTTTTTCCGTCATAACCCATGTTTTTTCCTTCACTTGCCTCAGCTAGCAAACCTTCTTGATCAGATATACTATTAAACACTCCATCCAAGGTAATAACGTTGTATGCCTTTGCTGTTAAAATAATTGAACCTAGAGCATACAACAGGCCTGCTCTACTAGTCTGTTTGGGGAGAACGAGCTCCTTGGCGAGGTCATTAGTTCCCACAACTATTCCACCAATATTTGAAAACTCTTCCAAAATCTTACCCAAGTTCAATACGCATTTTGGGGTTTCAGCCATAATCCAAATCTCAGGTGCCTTTTTAAAATTTAACTCTCCGAGTCTTTTCTGAATTAAAAACATGTCAGTCACGTCTGAAACCTTTGGGAACAGAATACCATCTGTCCCACTATTTTGAAGACACTCCAAATCCATATTCGCCCAGACTGTATCCATTGAATTTATTCTAGTAAGAATCTTTTTTCCCCGATAGCCAGCTTTTTCATTTGATAAAACATTTAATATTAAATCCCTTGCTCGTTCCTTATTATCAGGCGATACAGCATCCTCCATATCGAATATGAAAAGGTCTGCCGAAAGAGACTTAGCCTTTTCAAGAGCTCTCTCGTTAGATCCAGGCATATATAAAGCGGATCTATGTGGATAAAATTCTGACATAACTTTAGGTCCTCTCAAATATCCCAATTATATATAATATAATATTTCAATAAATAAGTTTGAAATTCATAAAAATTTATTTTACTTTTTGACTCAAGCTTTATCTACAAATATTTCGCAACTACTTTCCAATAGATCAAGGATAATCGCGCTAGAAACTGAAAGGCACAAACCATATGGCAAAAGCAAAAATATCATTAATTGGAGCCGGGCAAATTGGAGGTACCTTAGCCCATTTAATTGCTTTAAAGAACCTCGGTGATGTTGTTATATTTGATATTGCAGAGGGAACTCCTCAAGGAAAATCTTTAGATCTAGCTGAAAGCGGACCAGTAGAATCATTTAACATGCAACTCAAGGGAACAAACGACTATAGCGATATAGCTGGATCTGACGTATGCATAGTAACGGCTGGAGTACCTAGAAAACCAGGAATGAGCAGAGATGACCTGCTTGGAATAAATTTAAAGGTGATGAAATCAGTGGCTGAGGGAATCTCTACCCACGCCCCTAATGCATTTGTCATTTGTATTACTAATCCTCTGGATGCAATGGTTTGGGCGCTAAAAGAATTCTCTGGGCTTCCTCATGAAAAAGTTGTTGGAATGGCAGGCGTACTTGATAGCTCTAGATTTAGATATTTTATTTCCGAAGCCACGGGCGTATCAGTTCAAGACATATCGGCGTTTGTTTTGGGAGGGCACGGAGATACTATGGTCCCACTTGTAAGATATTCAACTGTTGGAGGTATTCCTCTGCCCGATATAGTGGAAATGGGACTTTTGTCTCAAGAGGGTCTGGACAAAATTGTACAAAGAACAAGAGATGGAGGAGCAGAGATAGTAGGCTTGTTAAAAACTGGATCAGCTTATTACGCCCCTGCTTCCTCTGCGATACAGATGGCTGAATCATACCTATATGATTCAAAAAGATTGCTTCCTTGTGCAGCGTTCGTTGAAGGAAAATATAATCTTGATGGTTTATATGTTGGGGTACCAGTTGTGATAGGGGGTCAAGGAATAGAAAGGGTAATTGAGATATCACTTTCTAAGGAAGAGCAAATGGAATTTTCCAATTCTGTTGACTCGGTCAAAGGTCTAATTGAGGCGTGTATGAAAATTGATCCGTCGCTAGGAAAAAAATAGATCGTAAATAAGGGGGGAAAATGAAATGAATATACATGAATTTCAGGGAAAATCATTGCTAAGTCAATTCGATGTTCCAGTTCAGCCTGGAATAGTCTTAGATTTACAAAGTAACTCAGTTTCCCTTGAAGCACTTTCCGAAAAAGCAGGCAAAGATTCTGTCTTTGCAGTGAAGGCACAGATTCATGCTGGTGGGCGCGGAAAGGGAAAATTTAAAGAAAATGATGCCGGAGATGGTGGGGGTGTCAGAATTTCAAAAAATGTAAATGATGCCTTTGAGCAAGCCCATAAAATGTTGGGCAAAACACTANTAACGAAACAGACAGGAGAAAGTGGTAAGACTGTCAACANAGTCTATGTTGAGNTAGGCTGTAGNATAGTTAAAGAATTTTACCTAGCTTTATTGNTTNATCGGTCTTCNAGTTCTGTGTCNTTTGTATGCTCNAAAAAAGGTGGNATGGATATNGAAAANGTAGCNGAGGAAAACCCTGCTGACATTGTAACAATTATTGTTGATCCCACAGAAGGGTTTTCTGATCACCATGGAAGGAAAATAGCTTTTGCATTGGGCTTAAAGGATACTGCTTTTAAGCAATGTGTTAAAATGGCAAAAAACCTCTACAATCTTTTTATCGAGAAAAATTGTGACATGATTGAGATTAATCCTTTAATTCAGACCAAAGATAATTCCTTAATTTGTCTCGATTGTAAGATGAGCTTCGATAGCAATGCTCTTTTCAAAAACAAGGATTTAGAAACTTTAAGGGATATTACTGAGGAAGATCCAAAAGAGTTAGAAGCATCTAAGTTTGACCTAAATTATATATCTTTAGATGGAGAGATTGGGTGCATGGTTAATGGTGCTGGATTAGCCATGGCTACTATGGATATAATAAAACTAAATGGTTCTGAACCAGCAAACTTTCTGGATGTCGGTGGAGGAGCAACAAAGGAAAAGGTTACGGAAGCTTTCAAGATAATCACATCAGATAAAAATGTTAAGGGAATATTAGTCAATATTTTCGGAGGAATAATGCGTTGCGATGTGATTGCAGAAGGAGTGGTTCAAGCCACCAAAGAGGTTGGGTTAAAAGTTCCATTAGTAGTAAGACTTGAAGGAACAAATGTCGTAGAAGGTAAAAAGATTATAGAGCAAAGTGGCTTGAACGTAATCACTGCAGACAATTTAAATGATGCCGCNGCCAAAATAGTTGCGCAGNTAAAGTGAGCTAGATATGAGTATTTATATAAATTCAGATACTAAAGTTATTTGCCAAGGTCTTACAGGAAGTCAAGGTTCCTTTCATACGGAGCAAGCTATAAAATACGGAACGAAAATGGTAGGGGGTGTTACCCCTGGAAAAGGTGGAGGAACACACCTAGATCTTCCCATTTTTAATTCTGTGGAGGAAGCAAAGANAGCTACNGGAGCCAATGCGAGCGCAATCTATGTACCACCACCCTTTGCAGCAGATGCAATACTTGAAGCGATTGATGCCNAGATCGATCTAATAGTTTGCATAACAGAAGGTATACCTATTTTAGACATGATGAGAGTGAAAGCAGTTTTATCACGATCAAAATCCNTTCTAATAGGACCAAATTGCCCAGGCGTAATAACGCCTGAGCAATGCAAGATTGGGATAATGCCGGGGCATATTCATAAAAAGGGGACAGTAGGTGTTGTTTCACGATCTGGAACACTAACTTATGAAGCTGTCGATCAAACGACAAAAATTGGATTAGGGCAATCATCGTGTATTGGCATAGGAGGTGACCCTATTAAGGGCACAGAATTCATCGATGTAATTGATAAATTTTTAAGTGATGATGAAACACAATCTATAATTATGATAGGAGAGATNGGTGGTAGCGCTGAGGAAGAAACTTGTGAATATTTAGTTAANGAGCGCAAAAAGGGAAGATCAAAACCGATTGCAGGTTTCATTGCCGGGAGAACAGCTCCCAAGGGAAGAAGAATGGGACATGCCGGAGCTATNGTAGCGGGAGGTATGGGAGCTGCTGAAGATAAAATAGAGGCAATGAAAAAAGCTGGAGTTATCGTTTCAGAGAGCCCAGCTACTTTAGGAGAAGCAGTACAAGAGGCAATTCAAAAAAAATAGCCAAAGATATTAGAAAATGACCTTGAGTACTGTAATATTGGTAAATAAATTAAGTAGGAAATACCGATGAATAAAATGGATCCTAAAAACTCTAAAAAACCGGAAGACATCCTTAATGGAGGGAATTCTACCTATCTAGAATATCTACAAAGTATGTACCTTAAGGACCCTAAATCGGTAGATCAATCGTGGTCATCTTTTTTTGAAACAAGTGATATTTCAGCCGAAAGAGCATCATGGTCTAGNAGTGATTGGCCNCTAGATCAAAAGCANGATTTTGGAATACAAGAGAATAGNTTTTGGGGTTCACAATCTAATGAAATATTAGAAGAAAAAATTTTAGCGTATTCAGAAAAATCTAATTTCTTTGCAAGCACAGATAACTTGAAAGAAAAAGTGTTAGATAGTTTGAGAGCTCTTATGATTATTAGAGCTTTCAGAATAAGAGGCCACTTGAAAGCAAAGCTTGACCCTCTTGAAATCAATAGCCTGTCATATCATCCAGAACTGGATCCGAAAAATTATGGTTTTTCTGAAGAGGATATGGATAGGGAAATATATATTGATAATGTATTGGGGTTGGAAGTTGCTTCAATGAGAGAAATTATTTCTCTACTTGAAAGAACNTACTGTGGAACCTTTGCACTTCAGTACATGCATATTTCGAACCCAGAACAGTCAGCTTGGCTAAAAGAGCGGATTGAAGGACTTGGTAAAGAAATACAATTCACAGAAGAGGGTCGAAAAGCTATATTAAACAAGCTCATAGANGCTGAAGGCTTTGAAAAATTTCTTCATGTTAAATATACGGGAACAAAAAGGTTTGGTTTGGATGGAGGAGAGTCGCTAATTCCTGCCATGGAACAAATAATAAAGAGGGGAGGAAATTTAGGGGTTCAAGAGATTGTTATAGGTATGCCCCACAGGGGAAGACTATCAATACTTGCTAATGTGATGAGCAAGCCGTTTAAAGCGATTTTTAATGAGTTCCAGGGAGGGAGCTATAAACCAGAAGATGTTGATGGCTCTGGCGATGTAAAATATCATTTGGGTGCTTCGTCTGACCGAGAGTTTGATGGAAATAAAGTACATTTATCTTTAACTGCAAATCCTTCTCACTTAGAGGCCGTTAACCCGGTCGTGTTAGGAAAAGTAAGGGCAAAGCAAGAGCAGCTCAATGATAAAGAAAGAGAAAAAGTTTTACCTGTNTTACTCCATGGTGACGCAGCTTTTGCAGGTCAAGGCGTAGTTGCTGAATGCTTTGGCTTGTCCGGTCTAAAAGGACATCGTACAGGTGGAACTATCCATATTGTCGTTAATAATCAAATTGGCTTTACAACCGCACCTCTCTATTCGAGGTCATCACCCTACCCTACAGATATTGCACTAATGGTAGAAGCACCAATTTTTCATGTTAATGGAGATGATCCAGAAGCAGTGGTTCATGCCGCAAAGGTAGCCACAGAGTTTAGGCAGAAATTTAAGAAGGATGTTGTGATTGATATTTTTTGCTACCGGCGTTTTGGGCATAATGAAGGTGATGAACCCATGTTTACTCAACCTACCATGTACAAAAAAATTAAAACTCATCCGACTGCTCTTGAATTATATTCCAGAAGGCTAGAGGCGGAAGGAATACTAAAAGATGGTGAACTGAAAACTCTAAAATCTAATTTTCAAAGTTTTCTAAATGACGAGTTTGAGGCAGGAAAAAACTACAAACCGAATAAAGCAGACTGGCTTGATGGGAAATGGTCCGGATTTACAAAGCGGCCGGATAACTACGAGAGGGGAAAAACGTCAATAAAGAAAGACATGTTCAAAAAAATATCAAAGGTACTAACAACCATCCCAAATAATTTCAAGGTACACAAAACAGTAGCAAGAATGATGGAAAATAAAAGGGATGCCTTGAACAAGGGTGAAGGTATTGATTGGGCAACAGCTGAAGCGCTTGCATTTGGTTCTTTGTTGAGTGAGGGCTTTTCAGTAAGACTATCTGGGCAAGACTCGAAAAGAGGAACTTTTTCTCAGAGACACTCCGCAATAATAGATCAAGAAACAGAAGAACGCTTTTATCCACTTTACAATATTACTCAAAATTCTGTTGAGTTTGGTGTTTCCAAAATAGGTGGCAAGTTGGATATAAGTCAAAAAACTCAATTTGAGGTCATTGACTCTATGTTATCTGAGTACGCAGTCTTGGGTTATGAGTATGGATACTCTCTTGCGGAACCAAACTGCTTGACGCTATGGGAAGCTCAGTTTGGAGATTTTGTAAACGGTGCGCAGATTATGATAGATCAATTTATATCCTCGGGAGAAAAAAAATGGTTGAGAATGTCTGGGCTTGTAATGCTTCTTCCTCACGGTTATGAGGGTCAGGGACCAGAGCATTCTTCTGCTAGATTAGAAAGATTTCTTCAAGCTTGTGCAGAGGAAAATTGGATAGTGGCTAATGTTTCTACCCCGGCAAACTATTTCCATATATTGAGACGACAAATGCTAAGGCATTTTCGAAAACCACTTGTTATAATGACACCAAAGTCATTACTGAGAAATAAACTAGCTGTAAGTTCGTTGAAAGATTTCACAAATGGCTCCAGTTTCCATAGAATACTCAATGACGATGCGGAAACATCTAGTGATTTTAAACTTTCCGAGGATAGTAAAATTAAAAAAGTAGTTATTTGCTCGGGAAAAATTTATTACGAACTATTTACCGAAAGAAACAAAAGAAATCTAAAAGAGGTGTATCTACTCAGACTTGAACAGTTGTATCCTTTTCCCTCTCAAACAATGATCAAGGAATTATCGCGTTTTAAAAATGCGAAAATCACTTGGTGTCAAGAAGAGCCACGGAACCAGGGAGGATGGTCTTTCGTAGAACCAATACTGGAAATGATTTTAAGTCATACAGGCCATAGCTTTGGTAGGGCAGATTATGCTGGACGACAGTCTGCCGCATCACCAGCGACCGGTTTAGCTAAGCAGCACATTGAGCAGCAGGTTAAACTAATTGATCAAGCTTTAGAAGTTTAAGACGTTATTAGGGGGTTATAATGATAGAGTTGAAAGTTCCTACATTAGGTGAAAGTGTAACAGAGGCAACTGTTGGCACTTGGTTCAAGAAGGCAGGCGACAAAGTAGCTGTTGATGAAATGATCTGCGAACTTGAAACAGATAAAGTCACTATCGAAGTACCTAGTACTATTAACGGTGTTGTATCAAAAATTGTAGTTAAGGAAGGAGAGACGGTTGAGTTAGATGCAGTACTAGCTTTATTAGAGGAAGGCGCAGCGGCTGTAGAAAATAATGAAATGTCAAATATTAAAACTGCCGAAGAAAATATTCATGAAAAGCCAAAAAACGCTCCTTCTGCAGAAAAGATAATGCAAGAGAAAAATATTTCACCGAGCTCCTTGAAAGGATCTGGCAGAGGGGGTCGGATCATGAAAGAAGATGTTATAAACTTGCCAAATAATNAAAATACATTACCAAACGCTTCGACTTCAATGCAATCAGAAGAAAAAGTAAAAATGACGCGATTGAGACAAACAATAGCTAGAAGGCTAAAGGANTCTCAAAACACAGCTGCGATGTTGACAACNTACAATGAAGCTGACATGACAGCTATNCTNAAAATAAGAAGTGAGTTTAAAGATCAATTCTTCTCAAAGCACGGTGTAAAGCTTGGGTTTATGTCATTTTTCGTCAAAGCTTGTTGTAAAGCCCTAGAGGAAGTACCTGAGGTGAATGCTCAGATAGATGAGGACCACATAATTTATAAGCACTATGTCAATATGGGCGTGGCCGTGGGCACAGATAATGGTTTAGTCGTACCTGTATTAAAAAATGCTGATAACATGGGCTTCTCTGATATAGAAAAGGAAATTAATAAGATGGGTTTACGAGCAAGAGATGGTAAGCTATCTATGGACGACATGACAGGGGGAACTTTCACTATATCAAACGGTGGCATATATGGATCTCTAATGTCCTCACCCATCTTAAATTCTCCGGAGTCAGGCATACTTGGGATGCATAAAATTCAAGATAGGCCGATGGCTATTGATGGAAAAATTGAGATAAGGCCTATGATGTATCTTGCTTTGAGTTATGACCATCGTATTGTAGATGGGAAGGGCGCTGTTACATTTTTAGTCAGGGTAAAAGAAAACTTGGAAGATCCCCGTCGATTATTGATTGATCTATAAATTTTAAATTAAGGATTTCAAATGGAAAAATTCGATGCGATAGTTATTGGCAGTGGGCCAGGTGGATATGTTTGTGCAATAAAATTGGCCCAGCTCGGCATAAAAGTTGCTTGTGTTGAAGGCAATTCGGCTCTTGGGGGCACTTGCTTAAATGTAGGGTGTATTCCTTCTAAAGCACTGTTAAACGCTTCCCACAACTATCACAATGCAATAGAAAATTTTTCTAAAATGGGAATAGAGGTAGATCCACCTGTAGTGAATTGGAATAAAATGCTTAGCTATAAGGAAAGTATGATAGCAGANAATACTAAGGGGATAGAGTACCTATTTAAAAAAAATAAAATCACCCTCATCAAGGGTTGGGCCAGCTTCATGGATANAAATACTATTCGTGTTGATAATAAAAGTTATAGGGCGGAATACTTTGTTATCGCAACTGGATCTCAAAGTACTAACCTCAACGACATTGAATTTGACGAAAAGGTCATACTATCCTCTACGGGNGCATTGGAGTTAAAGGAAATCCCAAAAAAAATGATAATTGTTGGAGCAGGTGTTATAGGTTTGGAGATGGGCTCNATATATAGTCGTCTTGGTACGGAAGTAACAGTTTTAGAATACTTTGATAANGTTCTNAATGGTATGGACCATGATATATCAAAGAACTTTAAAGCTATATTGCAAAAGCAGGGCTTTAAGTTTCACTTGAATTGCTCTGTTTCAATGATAGCCAAAGAAAAAAAAGGAGTGAAAGTTACTTTTCAGGCCAGAGAGTCTGATGAAATCAGTGATTTATCTGCAGACGTTGTTTTAGTTGCTACCGGGAGAAAGCCNTTAACTAAAGGTCTCAATCTCGAAAATATTGGCGTAGAGCTGAACCCTAAAGGGCAAATTGAAACCGATAGCAACTGGAGAACAATAGCAAAAAATATTTTTGCTATAGGAGATGTAACTGCGGGACCAATGTTAGCTCACAAAGCAGAGGAGGAAGGAATCGCAGTAGCTGAGGTAATTGCAGGACAAGCTGGGCATGTAAATTTTGAAGTAATACCAAGCGTTGTTTATACTGATCCTGAAGTTGCTGCTGTTGGCAAAACAGAAAATGAGTTGAAAGAAGCGGGTATAGGCATAAAGGTTGGAAAATTTTCTTTCATGGGTAATGGCCGTGCGAAAACGGTTTTTTCNAATAACGGTTTTGTAAANATTATAGCNGACTCTAATAGNGATAAAATATTAGGAGCACACATTATAGGACCTGCNGCAGGCGATTTAGTTCATGAAGTATGCGTTGCGATGGAATTTGGCGCAAGCACCGAAGATTTAGCAAGAACTTGTCACGCTCATCCAACTTTTTCAGANGCGGTACGGGAAGCAGCTTTAGCTTGTGGGTTAGGTGCGATTCATTCTTGATATTTCAGACCTCACATTTTAATTGCTTGCAAATTAATTAACAAACATTTATCAACATTCAAGGCAACTAACAGCTAGGAGATAGGGTTATGGCAAAAGAAGAATGGGGGACAAAAAGAATTTGTCCTGACACTGGAAAACGCTTTTATGATCTTAATAATATTCCTGTGATAAGCCCATATACTGGTAAAGAAATTACACTAGANAAGTCCGNATCTGAGAAAATTAANACAACTCNAAAAAGCGAANAAAATCCAACTGATCCAAANNTTGATTCGTCAGATGAGTTGCTAACAATTGATGATGATCTCATATTAGATGAAGAAGATGATTCATCTGAATTAGATGATGAGCTTTTAGAGGAAGATGATCAGGATACGGTCCCATTGGAAGAAATTACCGATGTACCTTCTAATGATGTTGAAGAAAACTAATTCAAAATATCTGTTTTAGTGTTAAACTTTAACGAAAAGAAAAAGGGGCCATAGCTCAGCTGGGAGAGCGCTTGCATGGCATGCAAGAGGTCAGGGGTTCGATCCCCCTTGGCTCCACCAAGAAGCAAATGAAACAAGCACGTTTTGATAAAATAGAGCTCAATCAAATTTTACAACTATATGGTGTAATGGTATCGCAAGGTCTGTGGAAGGATTACAGCATATCTTTTTTAAAAGATTTTGCTGTGTTTTCTGTTTACNGAAAATACTCTGATTGGGCNCTCTTTAGTATNAAAAAGACNCCAAAAAACTCAAAATATGGAANACTNTATTCGNTAGTGGCAATGGATGGNAGAATACTTAANTGTTCTAANGATTTAAAGTCNACNCTGAGAGTANTAANANATAAAGAGCTCAAANTTAACATAGTNTANGAAAAAATNATATGCGAGANTTTCAAAAACCTGAACGCTCCGAGGTCTTTTCATCTAATGGCATGATTGCTACTTCTCATCCTCTAGCTGCCAAAATAGGAATCGACACGATGAGCAAAGGTGGGAATGCGATCGATGGGGCGATTACTGCTGCACTAATGTGAGTTTTATGTGAACCCCAATCTACTGGTCTTTTTGGGGATGCATTCGCAATAATTAAATCAAAAAAATCTGATGGTATTATTGGTCTGAACGGATCTGGGGGAGCTCCGATGGCTTTGTCTAGTAACACTTTGCTATCAAAAAACATAGAAGAAATCCCATTAGACAGTCCTCACTCTGTTACTGTCCCAGGCGCAGTATCTCTTTTTGAAGAGATTGCAGACAAATTTGGAAATTTAGGCTTAAAGGAACTATGCANACAGCCAATAAGGTATGCTGAAGAAGGTGTTGTAGTAAGTCCCCGAGTNTCATTTGATTGGTATACANACAAAAAGAAGCTTACTGGAGCTTCNGAAAAGTTTTATCTAGATTCAGGAAAGGCATATAAAGCAGGTTCTTTATTTAAAGCTCCAATGCAAGCAGAGGTATTTAGGCAAATAGCAGCTCAAGGGTCAAAGGGTTTTTATGAGTCAGATGTTACAGTTGACCTTGTAAACTCCTTAAAAGAGTTGGGTGGAGTCCATACGCTTGCTGATTTTGAAAACGTTAAAGTCCAGTATGTTGATCCAATTCATGCAACCTTAAAAGATGGTAGTACATTAATCGAATTACCCCCAAATGGCCAGGGCATAACCGCTATAATGATGAAGAAAATAATGGAATTCTGTAATATTGAACAATTTAGTGCTGATTCCTTTGAAAGAGTTCACCTNGAGGCTGAAATAGCTAAAATAGCTTACTCAGCAAGAAANAGCTTTATTGGAGACCCACAATTTTCAGAAATAAAACAAAATATATTTTTGGATTACTCATATTTGGAAGAATTGTCAAAAGAGATTACTTTAGGAAAATTATTAAGAAATGAACTTGAGACCAATTTCTTTACTCGGAATAAGGATACCGTCTTAATCTGCGCAGCCGATAATGAAGGAAATGCAATATCTTTGATTTTCTCAACTTTCCATGCATTTGGTTCAGGTTTATGCTCTAAAAAGTATGGTCTACTTTTTCACAACCGTGGCGCTGGCTTTACGTTAAAGAAAGATCACCCAAATGAATTGTTGGGCGGGAAAAGACCTCTACACACAATAATTCCTGCCATCGTAAAAGAAAAAGATGGAAGCATAATGCCCTTTGGAGTTATGGGTGGACAATACCAAGCTAATGGTCATGCGAGAATTCTGAGTAACATAAAAGACTATGGAATGGGACTCCAAGAATCTCTAAACTTTCCAAGAAGCTTTTATTTTGATGGTATATTGAGTCTAGAGAAGGGCTATCCCTCAATAATAAAAGAGAAACTTCGTAAAATTGGCTATAAAATTGAAGAAGCAACAATTCCTATAGGCGGAGCACAATTAGTCCGAATAGACTCGTCTGGTGTTTTGATTGGGGCATCAGATCCCAGGAAAGATGGATGTGCGTTAGGTTTTTAGCTACACCTTAATGCATAATATCTGATAAAAGATATCGCCCCTCCGACAAGCTACCAAATATCTGTTTTACTTCGGGATGACCNATGGGCTCTCCGCTATCATCATAGAGTAAGTTTTGTTCCGAAACGTAAGCAATATAGTAACTTGAGTCGTTCTCAGCTAACAAATGATAAAAAGGCTGATCTTTTTTAGGCCTGTGATTTTCTGGGATAGAATTCCACCATTCTTCTGTATTNTCAAAAGTAGGNTCTACGTCAAATATAACTCCCCTAAAGGGATGGATTCGATGTTTAACTACTTCACCAATGGAAAATTTTGCATTTCTGTTTAACATCTTTTTTACCCTCTAGATCAAAACCTTTGACATTTAAATAATCGAATTTAAAAAAGATACAAGNCTTATGATAACTCAATATTAAATTAACTAGCGATCCAAATACAATAACTTTCTATGTTAAAAAAAACTTTTTTAATTTTTATACTAATCAGTTATGCCATCGTCTCTGGCTGTATAGGTATTCCAAAAAATCAGGGGGACGCATGTTCAATAATAAAGCAAAAAAAAAGTTGGAGATCTGCATTAAAGAAAACCGAAAGAAAATGGGGGATCAGCCCAGGAATGCAACTTGCGTTTATAAAAACTGAATCTAATTTTAGACCAACTGCTCGTACTCAAAGGAAGTATGTATTCGGATTAATCCCCTCAGGTAGAATTTCTTCAGCATATGGATACTCTCAAGCACTGGATGGAACGTGGAAAGAATATAAAAAAAGCACTGGAAATAGATACCACAGAAGATCCAATTTCATGCACTCAACAAACTTTATCGGATGGTATGTAGACAAGACTAATAGGACGTTAGGAATAGCTAAAAATAATGCATATCTTCAATATCTCGCCTATCACCAAGGTCAAGCAGGGTTTAAAACAGGAGCATATAAAACTAAAAAGGGTTTATTAGAAGTTGCAAGGAAAACAGCGTCTAATAAAAAAATATTTGATAGACAACTTAAAAAATGCTTGTAGCCCTCAAATTAGGGTTGACTAGACTACTATGTGTTTATAACGTTCTTNTATCTAAGATAACTAAGAAATTTGTAATGGAAGAATTCTCCAAAAAAGTTAATTTGCGTAATCTGGATAGAAAATTGGAGGAGTTTAAGTCTAAAAAAGAAAAAAGTCGACCAAAACAATTGAAAGTGAAAAATGATGGCTGGAGAATGGTTATTGAACTTGTGACAGGGATGCTTATAGGTATAAGTTTGGGAATGGCACTTGATTACCTCGTAGGGAGCGAGCCTNTATTTTTAATAGTGTTTTCTCTTTTGGGCTTTATGGCTGGGGTAAAAACGATGATAGCTACAGCAAAAAAAATGAATGAAACAAACAATTAATAAAACATAAACAGATGGAAAAACAATCAGCTTTTAATATCTATCCAATGGATCAATTTATTATAGATCCGATTTTGACGGGAGAGAGCTTGGAATGGTATTCCTTTACAAACCAAGCCTTATGGATGCTTATAAGTCTCATATGCATTTCTTTTGTCTTTATATATGGATCTCGAAAGCATCAGTTGGTCCCAGGGCGACTGCAGTCAGTTGCTGAGCTTATGTATTTTTTTATAAGGGACATGATTATCGATATAGCAGGTCAAGAAGGCTTGAGATACTTTCCGTATATATTTACGCTATTTATTTTAATCTTGTTTGGCAACGTGCTAGGCCTATTACCGTACAGTTTTACCTATACAAGCCATATTGCCATAACAGGGTTTCTTGCACTCTCNGTTTTTATTACGGTTACNGTAATCGGTTTTATTAAGAATGGTTTTGGGTTTTTAAGTCTCTTTTGGATAAGCAGTGCCCCACTAGCCTTGAGGCCAATTTTGTTAATCATAGAAGTTATATCCTATTTTGTGAGACCCGTAAGTCATTCTATAAGGCTTGCTGGTAATATGATGGCTGGACATGCAGTCATAAAGGTATTTGCAGGGTTTGCTGGAGCCTTAGGATTGGGAGCAGTTGCACCTATTTTCGCAATTACAGCAGTTTACGGACTCGAGATGCTTGTTGTAGTGATACAGGCATATGTCTTTACTATATTAACTTGTGTTTACTTGAATGATGCTTTGCATCCAGGTCACTGATAATTTTATAAAGGAGCAATATTATGGTTGATGGAAACTTAGTAGAAATGGGAAAGCTTATAGGCGCAGGTCTCGCCTGTACCGGCATGGGTGGAGCCGCTATAGGAGTTGGACATGTAGTAGGAAACTTTCTTTCAGGAGCTTTAAGAAACCCAAGTGCAGCTTCCGGTCAAACAGCTACAATGTTTATAGGTATTGCGTTTGCAGAAGCTCTAGGGATTTTTAGCTTTCTGGTAGCTTTACTATTAATGTATGCAATGTAATTTATTACTAATACTTAATGGCCTCGACTTCAGACAATAGCGCGGTGGGGATGCCACAATTGGATTTCTCCACCTTCCCCAACCAAATATTTTGGTTGGCCGTTTTCTGTGTTGTTTTATTTGCTATTGTAAAATTCTTTATCATTCCAAGGATGGAAGATATTTTTGCAAATCGAAGAAAAATAATAGACGGAAATATAGCAAAAGCTGAAGAAATTAGGCTAAGAGTGAATGAGATAGAGAAAAAAATAGAAGAAGAACTTCAAAAAGCTAAATCGCAATGCGATGAAATTATGAATACCAGTGGACTTAATATCAAAGAACAAATGGCCTCAGCGCTGGAAGATAGTAAAATAGCGACTTCTCAACTGATAAATGAAGCAGAATTAAGATTGAAAGAGCTTAGAGATGGTTCGGAGACAGCGATTGAAAAGATATCGGAAGAATTAGCATCTGAAATAATAAAAAAGATCACCAGTGAAAAGCAGGATTAAAAAAATTGCTTAAAGAAACTAAATTAAACTTTAAATCGTTAATACTAACACTTCTGGTTTTGGTCGCTTCATTCAGAGTAAGTTACGCTGCTGGCTCAAAAAAGATGTTTAGCTTGGATAATACAGATTTTGTTGTCTTAATTTCCTTTTTGTTATTCTTAGGTATTTTAATATATTTCAAGGTTCCTTCTATTATCGCTGCTTTCTTAGATAAAAGGTCCANCGATATTCAAGATGAGATTCAGCGAGCAAGTGAAATATTGGAAGAGGCGAAGAACATTCTTTCTTCAATTGAAGCCGATCATATTAGAACTAACGAAACAATTGAAAAGATGATCGCCAATACTAAAGATAGAGCCGTAGAAGAGGAAGATAAAGCAAAGAAATATATTGAAGAATTGATGAAAAATAAATTAAATTCGGCTGAAGGTCAGGTAAAATCTAGCGAGAGAAAAATATTTGAAGAAATAGAAAGACGTGCCATAGATTTGAGCATAGAAAAAGTGCGAGTAAAATTATCTGAAAGCCTGTCTNGTAAGGATTATGANAAACAACTTGATACTTCCATGAAATCAGTGGAAAAAGGTTTAAAGCAAGTTTACAGTTAGTGTTAGTCAAAAGCGANTGCAAACATAACTTACTCTGAGCGTACTTTAAAAAAAGTTGAAATGATAAACAAAAAAAAATACAGCGTAACAGCAATAGGGAACGCAATGCTAGACGTATTGTGTGAGGTATCTGATCAGTTTCTTGTCAAAGAANCAATGTCGAAAGGTACTATGAATCTAGTATCTAGGGAAAGATCTAATTACATTTTAAAACTAATTCAGCCAATCAAGGAAACTGCTGGTGGNTCTGCTGCAAATACNATTTCAACGCTAGCTAAACTGGGTTTAAATACTGGTTATATTGGTAAGATAGCAAATGACCCAAAAGGAAAGCTATTCAAAAAAGATGTGTTGGACAACTCAATATTTTATAACACAAAATTTCTAGACAAGAACAATTCCGAGGCAACTGGAAAATGCATTGTTTTGATCACCCCAGATAAAGAAAGAACAATGAATACCTATCTTGGCGCAACGGAATTTCTCACTGAAATTGATATTGATGAAGAGCTGATAGCACAAAGTGANTGGCTGTATNTAGAAGGATATCGGTTTGATGGAAAAAAAAGCAAAGAAGCTTTTTATAAAGCTATCGAAATTGCAAAAAAAAATGAAACGAAAATTGCAATTACGCTTTCTGATAGCTTTTGTGTAGATCGGCATAGATCTGATTTTATTAACCTTTTGAATACATCAGCAGACACAGTGTTTTGNAATGAGGAAGAACTGAAATCACTATACCAAATTGAAGATATTCGTATGGCTCAGAATTTAATTGCAAAAAACATTAGCTGTTTGGCCTGNACCTGTGCAGAAAAGGGTGCTTACTTATTTCATGAATCATCTATAACAAAAATTTCTACAAATGAGGTNCCTGTTATTGATACGACTGGAGCTGGAGATAACTTTGCTGCAGGCTTCTTATACGGCCTCTCAAAAAATTTTACTCTAAAAGATTGTGCCTCTTTTGGAAATTTAATAGCAGGCGAAGTATTGAAAGTTTATGGCCCTAGAATTGAAAAAAGCCTAAAAAACTTTATTGTGGATTAATTGCTAATTATTCTTTGTTAATAGTCTGAAAACATCAGCTAAATCAGCTTCCTCTGTTGAGAGATCTATTATTTCTATTCCCTGAGTTCTTAAGCAATCAAGTAGTTGATCGGTTTTTATTTCGTTTCTGTCATAAGATATGGATAATTTTTGATTTTTATTTTCCTTTAAACTTGCTTTATCAGGAAGATCTATTTTCTTTAGATTTAAATTGCTATATTTAATATTTATAATTTTTAAATTCACTCTTGCGAGCAAATCACTTGTGTCATTACAAGCAATTAATTCACCCTTATTTAAGATTGCTATTTTCTCGCAAAGAGACTCAGCTTCTTCTAGATAATGTGTTGTTAAGATAATGGTCGTTCCATTGGCATTTAAATCCTTCATATAATCCCACAGCATTTCTCTTAGCTCAATATCTACACCAGCTGTGGGCTCATCCAAAATCACTACCTTTGGTNTATGAACAAGGGCTTTACCAATAAGTAACCTTCTTCTCATTCCACCAGAAAGCGATCTCATATAGGCATTAGACTTTCCTTCTAAACCAAGTCTTTTTAATAACTGGTTAATATTTCTTTCTGACTTTCTTACACCGTAAAGACCTGCTTGTATATCCAGACTCTCGTAGGGTGTTAAAAATGGATCAAAGTTTGTTTCTTGTGGAACTACCCCAATACTTCTCTTAAATTCTCTNACATTNATATCCTGATCGATATTTCTTATNTTTACTNTTCCAGANGTNTTAATTACTAGACCNGCTAANATATTTATCAGNGTTGACTTGCCCGCGCCATTCGGTCCTAAAAGNCCAAAGAANGNTCCTTTTTTTACTTGTAAGNTNAAATTTNTNAGNGCNACAACTGGCTCANTTCNATCATAACNTNTATANACCTTCNGTAAATTTTNAACCTCCAGACCAAGCTCTGTTAATTCTGTTCTCATCATATTTACTCATCACTTTTATAGTAGAATTAGACATAAAATATGTTATTTATTCTTTTATGTCGAAAGAAGTTATAATTACGAATAAAACNGTTGTATCATGTAATGGTGATGATAGCAAAGGTAGTAATCACCCAAAGGTNTGGCTAAAAATAAAAGAGACAGAGAATTTTATAGACTGCCCTTACTGTGAGCGAAGGTTTTCATATCAACCACCAAAGGACTAGATTGTGCATGATCTTAACTCNGGGAAACATCTTATTTTAGTAGATGGTTCAGGATTTATATTTAGAGCTTACCATGCTCTTCCACCTCTTACAAAGTCTGATGGAACACCCACAGGAGCGGTTTCAGGCTATTGTAATATGCTCTTTAAATTAATAAATGAGCTTAAAGAATTTAAAGCCACTCATATTGCAGTCGTATTTGACCATAAAGATAAGACGTTTAGATCCAATATTTATCCAGATTACAAAGCAAATAGACCCCCTCCTCCCGAAGACTTGGTACCACAGTTTCAGTTAATAAGAGACGCCACCGAAGCATTTGGTTTTTTAGCAATTGACAAGAAGGGGTATGAAGCTGATGACATAATTGCAACTCTGGCTAAGAACGCAACTGAGGAAGGTGCCATTGTAACAATCTTTTCATCAGACAAAGATTTAATGCAACTTGTTTCGGACGACATAAAAATGTACGACCCGATAAGAAATATTTTCATTGATATTGACAGGGTACAAGAAAAGTTTGGCGTTACACCCGACAAGGTTATAGACGTACAAGCTCTTATTGGTGATAAAGTAGATAATGTGCCAGGGGTACCCGGCGTCGGCATAAAGACTGCTTCTAGCTTGATTGCAGAATTTAAGACTGTAGAAAACTTGGTAGAGAAATATGAGGCAATAGATAAGGACAGAATAAAGAATTTGATTTCCAACAACATCAATAAAATAATTTTGTCTAAGAAGCTCGTTACCTTACTGAAAACAGTCGAAATTAATACCAATCTTCATGATCTTGAACTAGGAACTTTAAATCTNGACAAATTACTAGCTTTCACAAAACTAATGGAACTGAATTCATTATCAAAAAGAATNTCGTCCCAATTAGAGGAATTGAATTCATCAAAGACATCCAAAGACGACCAAAGAGAATTAATTACTTCAGAAAAATATGAAGTGATTAGAACTGAAGATGATCTTAATAAGTGGTGCGAAAAAATATTGAAACAAAAGTTTTTTGCAATTGATACTGAGACCACCTCTCTTGATACTCTATCCGCTGAAATCGTAGGTATTTCCCTTTGTATTGGGATAGGTGAAGCGTGCTACATACCNATAGCACATCTGGCCGATCAATCNGAACATACAAAATTAGAAGAGAAACAATTAGATATANATATAGTCTTGAGAAGACTACAGCCACTTTTGGCCGATAAAAGTATATTGAAAATCGGTCACAATATAAAATACGACATCAAGGTTTTGGACAAATATAAATGTTACGTAAACTCTTTTGATGACACCATGTTAATGTCACACTGTATAAATGGTGGTCAACAAAGACACAGCTTGGACGCAATAGCCAAGGATTTTTTAAATCATGAAACTATCAAGCTTAAAGATTTAATTGGATCAGGAAAGAAAGAGCTTAACTTCAAAAATGTGCCCATAAAATTGGCAGCAGATTATGCCGCTGAAGATGCAGACATGACTTTTCGAGCTTGGAAAATTTTCAAGAAAGAGCTAATTAAAAAATCAGTTTATAGCGTTTATCAAAATATTGATAAGCCGATGGTACCAGTTTTAATTGACGCAGAGCTAAAAGGAATTGTGGTTGACAANGCTCAGTTGGAAATATTATCCCAATTNTTTGAAAAGAAATTAAGTGATTTGGAAAATAAAATATTCTCAATAGTGGGGTTCAAATTCAATATTGCGTCACCAAAACAATTAGGCGAAATTCTTTTTGAAAAATTAAGNTTACCAGNTGGAAAAAAAAATAAGTCAGGTGGGTTTCAAACGGGAGCAGATATATTGGAAGATTTATCAATGAGAGGATTTGAAATTGCATCTTACTTACTTGAATGGAGAAAGATTTCTAAATTGAAATCTACTTATTCAGATTCNCTCATGCTGCATATAAATAATGTAACAGGCAGAGTGCACACCTCTTTTAATCTCGCCGGCACATCTACAGGTCGGCTATCATCCTCCGATCCAAATCTGCAAAATATACCTATACGAGATACAGAAGGCAAGAAAATCAGAGAAGCTTTTATAGCCAAAGAAGGAGCTAAGCTACTGAGTCTTGATTATAACCAAATAGAATTGAGGCTATTAGCTCACATAGCAGACGTAAAAGGACTAAAGAATGCGTTTAAAAATAATATCGATATTCATTCAAGCACCGCATCCCAAATATTTAAGGTAAATCTTGAAGACGTAGATGCATCGCTCAGGAGGAAAGCAAAGGCGATAAATTTTGGAATAATTTACGGTATCTCTGCATTTGGNCTATCAAAAAATCTTAAAATTACTCGTACTGAAGCACAAGAATTCATAGATAATTATTTCAAACAATTTCCTGAAATTAGAGACTATATGNATACCACCATAGAAACAGCAAAGAGATCTGGCTTTGTAACCACCTTGTTCAATAGAAAAATACATTTACCAAACATAGGGACTAAGGGTCCACTTGGTGGCTTTGCAGAGAGGGCTGCTATAAACGCTCCAATCCAAGGTAGTGCCTCAGATATAATTAAAAGAGCTATGATTAAAATACATGAGTTTCTGAAAAGTTCTCAACTAGAAGCTGACCTTTTACTGCAAGTGCATGACGAACTAATATTTGAAACTAGTAATGACACTATTGATGAAATACAAAAAAGAGCCTCTGAAATTATGGAACAAGCAACACTACCATATTTAGATNTGNACGTACCCCTGAAGGTTGAAGGAGGACACGGAATTAATTGGTCTNTGGCTCATTNAAATCTATTAAAATTTCATTGAAAACTTTATTTAGTAGANTTGGGTNAGTATGCCTTATAACTATTTCGACTCCAAANNTTCNTGAATTGTTGAAAGGNTATGATCCAATAGATATTTCTTTATANTTATCAGCATAATNNCGAAGTCTTTCCGATATTTCACTTTCTGTTTTAAATATCTTTAAAGTTTTAGAAAGGATTGGGTTCTTCGATCCCAGGCCTAAGATTATTTCTTGTACCATTGCCTCGAAGATCTTTGGCACTCCAGCCATCACAAATACATTTTTAATTATAAAGCCAGGTGCACCAGAAATTTTATTTTCAATAAGTTTAGCACCTTTAGGTATTCTTGCCATTCTTAACCTGGCCTCATTAAGGTCTTTTTTCCCATTTTGGTAATTTTTTGCTAGTAGTTCCACAGCGTCCTCCCTAATGCTCAAGGGAACACCAAAACAACTCGCAATAGATTCAGCGGTTATATCATCATGGGTCGGTCCAATTCCGCCACTAGTAAAGACGTAATCTTTCGCAGAAGCTTCTTTATAAACAACATCTTCTATAATTCTGTGATCATCNGGGATGACNCTTATTTCCTGTAATGAGATTCCTCTTTCTACTAACATTTTTGCTAAATAATTAGAATTTGTATCTTGNGTTCTGCCAGAAAGAATTTCATTTCCTATGATTATAATAGAAGCTGTTTTCATTTTGTTAGAATATTTATTATGAAAAATAAAATTTACTCTTTACTGAATAATATTTGGCTAATAATCATAGACTATTAAAAGAATAAAAACAAAAAAAATGCATAAGAATAAAGATGGTATATACATATATAATCAAGATGCCTACATAGGCATAAAAAAAGCATGTGAGATTGCCTCAAAAACTCTCGATATGATTGGTCAATACGTTGAACCAGGAGTAGCAACTGAAGAACTAGATAAAAAATGCCATGAGTTTATGTTGTCACATAATTCAGTGCCAGCAACATTAGGTTATAGAGGCTACCCAAAATCCTGTTGTATTTCTCTTAACCATGTAGTTTGTCATGGAATCCCTAGTGGTAAAAAGCTCAAAAATGGTGATATTTTAAATATAGATGTAACTTGCATCCTTGACGGATGGTATGGGGATACAAGCAGAATGTTCATAGTAGGTGAGATCGGGGTAAAATCGAAAAGATTAATCGAAATAACATATGATGCTCTTGAATTGGCAATAAAGAGTGTTAAACCTGGAAATACCTTTGGTGATCTTGGTGCAACCATACAAAAATTTGTAGAAAAAAATAAGATGTCAGTCGTGAGAGATTTTTGTGGTCACGGAATTGGTAGCGAGTTTCATCAAGCTCCAAATGTCCTTCATTACGGCAACTATAACTCTGGGCCCAAACTTGAAAGTGGTATGTGCTTTACAATTGAACCGATGGTGAACATTGGTCGGCCCGAGACAAAAATTCTTAGTGACAACTGGACGGCTGTTACAAGAGATAAGTCCTTGTCAGCTCAATTTGAGCACACAGTATTTGTTAAAGCAGACGGTTGTGAGGTGCTAACTCATTCCTACAATAATACTTTTTTTCCTAATGGTGCTAAATTGCGCCACAACAGTGTTTAAATTTTTTTCCAGAACCACATGGACAGGGGCTATTTCTTCTAACTTTTTTGCCAGTAAACTCGGTATATTTATTTGAGCCATTTTCAATAGTTTTAATTTCAGAAATGGCTTCATCTTTATCTAATGATTTCATATCTGTATCAGAAACAAATTTTGCGAAGAAAACTACTTTTATTGTTTCTCTCTTTATTTTTTCTAACAAGTTCTCAAAAAGTATAAATGCTTCTTGTTTATATTCATTCAAAGGATCTCTTTGAGCGTATCCTCTAAAACCGATAACTGACCTCAAATGATCTAACGTNGCAAGATGTCTTGACCAACAATGATCGACAACTTGAAGTAAAACCTGTTTTTGAATAGCTTTAAAAGCTTGTTCTCCTACCTCATTCTTTTTTTGATTTAAACTATTTTGAACATCTTGCAGTATGGTATCCCTAATCTCAGTTTCTAATATTCCATCTTTTTTAATAAAATCACTCAATTTAATAGTTAGGTCAAATTGCTCTTTTAGTTTTATCTCTAANCCNTCTACATCCCATTGATCTACAAAAGACTCTTCAGGAATACTCTCAACAATGATATCCTCCACGACGTCCATGTATATGTTTTCGAACATATCTGTAACATCGGCTGTTTCCATTATATTTCGCCGTTGAGAAAATATCTCTTTTCTTTGAACATTCACTACATCGTCGTACTTAAGAATATTTTTCCTTAGATCAAAGTTTCTAGCTTCTACTTTTCCTTGCGCTCTCTCCAGCGCCTTACTTACCCATGGGTGTGCAATACTTTCACCATCTTTCAAGCCTAGCCTAGANAACATTCCATCCAGTTTGTCTGATCCGAATATCCTTAGTAAATCGTCATCCAGACTTAAGAAAAAGGTAGTTTTTCCTGGGTCGCCCTGCCTACCAGACCGTCCTCTTAATTGATTATCTATTCTCCTACTTTCATGTCTNTCCGTAGCTAAGACATACAATCCTCCTGCTTNAACTACCTGTTCTCTATCTTTAAGAACTTGGTTCATTATTTCAGTTTTCTTATGTTCAAANTTTNGATCANTTTTATCAACTTTAGTTTTCACTAGCATTTCAACATTTCCACCAAGCTGTATATCTGTNCCCCTNCCTGCCATATTTGTTGCTATGGTAACTGCTCTNGGTGTTCCAGCAAGTGAAATTATCTCTGCTTCTTTCTCATGGTATCTAGCGTTGAGAACATTATGTTTAATATCGTTTTTTTTAAGCAATTTTGAAATTTCTTCTGATTTATCAATTGATGTTGTTCCCACCAAAATAGGCTGTCCTTTTGCATGAGATTTCTTAATTTCTTTTATAACAGCATCGTATTTTTCTTCCTTGGATCTATACACTTGATCATCTTCATCTAATCGAGCAATTGGCATATTAGTTGGTATTGATACAACTCCTAGCCCATAGATCTCTGAAAACTCTTCTGCTTCTGTTACTGCAGTACCAGTCATTCCGGCCAATTTTTTATAAAGACGAAAGTAGTTTTGAAAAGTTACCGAAGCGAGAGTAGTATTTTCAGGTCTTACGATTAATTTTTCTTTTGCCTCAATAGCTTGATGTAAGCCATTTGATAGGCGTCTTCCAGCCATCATTCTTCCAGTAAACTCATCGATTAAGATTACCTCTCCATCTCTAACTATATAGTCACTTTCTTTTTTAAATAGCTTATTAGCTATCAAAGCTTGATTGACGTGATGGACTAGATCAGTATTCTCAGGGTCATATAAATTAGATGTCGTGTTGAGCATTTGTTCTTCTCTGAGTAGGTTTTCCATCGATTGATTTCCAGTATCAGTCAAACTCGCCGTCTTTGTTTTTTCGTCCAACTCGAAGTCACTTACATTCAGTTTAGGAATCAGTGAATTTACTTTTGTATATAACTCTGAATTGTCATTAGTGGGACCTGAAATGATTAAAGGTGTTCTTGCCTCATCAATTAATATACTATCTACCTCATCTACAATAGCGTAATAAGGGGCTCTTTGACATATCTCTGACAGATCAGATTTCATATTATCGCGCAAATAATCAAAGCCGAGTTCATTGTTAGTTGCATATGTAACATCAGCCTTGTAAGCACTTATTTTCTCAACCTCATCCATATCCGGAGTTATTACACCAACGCTTAGCTCAAGAGCGGAAAATACATTACCCATCCATTCTGCGTCTCGCTTAGCTAAATAATCATTAACCGTTACAAGATGAGCTCCCTCACCTTTAAGTGCATTGAGATAAAGAGGCAGCGTCGCGGTTAGTGTTTTTCCTTCTCCTGTCTTCATTTCGGCAATGTAACCCTTATGAAGAAAATAACCTCCTATTAATTGAACATCAAATGGCCTCAAACCGATTGTTCTTTTAGAAACCTCTCTAACTACTGCAAAGGCTTCAGGTAAAACCGAGTCTAAATTTTCTCCATTTTCAATTCTCTGTCGGAATTCAACTGTCTTTCCAGAGAGAAAATCATCAGAACTATTTTTCATTTCTTTTGAAAACGAATTAATTTTTTCAATGAAAGGTTGTGCTGTTTTCAATAGCCTTTCATTTGAATTCCCAAATATTTTTCTAAAAATCGAAAAGTTTACCATTTTTTCCCTACTAAT
>NZSE01000031.1 GCA_002703515.1 Paracoccaceae bacterium
AACAACTCTAGATACCCGAGCGGTAATTCCCATATCCCCGAAAGCTTTGGTTACTNCCNACATNNTNNTNNNTTGTAATTTNGCTTTCCCTATATGTGGTCTTACAGTATTTGTTGCAATTACAGTCATGATTCCTCCATAATAATTTTTTTTATTNTANNTTATGTTAGTTCAAAATTAATACTTTTTTTGGTGGGTAATATGTCAAATGATACGGGGATCAATAATTTAAGAGACCTAGGGGGTAAAGAAACATCTGAAAAAAGAACTCTTAAAAAGGGTTTGTTTTTAAGATGTGCAGCTCCAACGGAGTGGAATGAGCAGGTTAAAAATCAAATGGCGGCACTTAATAAACCGATTATNATAGATTTCAGAGGCGTTCAGGAGGAGAAAAATAATCCTTCTNNGATTCCGAAAGGCNTTTTCAGCAAAAGAGTACACCTACCGATTGAACCCAAAGTGACGGAATTGTTGAGAGGATTGAATGAAGTCGATAGATCCAAAAAAACAGAAATAGATAAAATTTTTCAACAGGCTTATCGAAAATATACAACTGAAAATATTGGAACCTTCGAAGAATTTTTCAAAATATTATTTGATAACCAAGGCTCTACTATAATGTTTCACTGTACTGCTGGGAAAGATAGAACAGGATTTGCCTCAGCTTTAATTTTAACTCTTTTCGGAGTGGAACACACCACAATTATAGATGATTANTTGCTCTCAAATAAAACATACAAGCCTACTCAGAAAGTTGAGGGTGAAGTTNAGAAAATCGGCATTAAAGAGCTTTTAAAGGTAGATAGAAGTTGGTTGAATGCTGGAATGAAGGAGTTTTCAGAAAGAGTTGGAAATATCAAAGATTTTTGTACTAAAATAATAAGGAGTGAAAATAGGCTCAGGGAATATTTAGACTATTGCCAGAATTCAGGAGAATAGACTTATGTCGATAATGGAAAAATTTAAGTTGGATGGAAAAGTTGCTTTAGTAACAGGTTGCAGCAAAGGTATAGGTTTTGGAATTGCTAAAGGATTAGCCGAAGCGGGAGCTGATATAATTGGAGTAAGTTCGACATTAAAAAAAGGAAGTGAGATAGAAAAATATGTTGAATCAATTGGCAAAAGATTTCATTGCTTTAACTGTGATTTTTCAAAAAGAGAAAATACTCATAGTTTTTTGAAGGACCTTAAAAAAAATAATTTAGAACCAAATATTCTCCTCAGTAATGCCGGTTCTTTAATTAGAACAGAGCTTAGTGAACATAGCGATGAGCATTGGGATAGAATAATGGAAATTAATCTGTCATCTCAGTTTGTTCTTGCGCGAGAACTGAGTTCAAAAATGGTTGAAAGAGGCTGGGGGAAAATTATTTTTACCGCATCAATTTTATCTTACCAAGGTGGCTTATTTGTTCCCAGTTACACAGCATCAAAAGGTGGAATAGCGCAACTAACAAAAGCTCTTTCAAATGAACTGGCGGATAAAGGGATAAATGTAAATTCTATTGCTCCAGGCTACGTGGTGACTGATATAACCAGTGCTCTTCGCCAAGACAAAAATAGATCAGCTGACTTAATGGCAAGAATTCCCATGAAAAGATGGGGCACTATAGACGATATGGCGGGAGCTGCTGTTTACTTAGCTTCAGATGCGTCAAGCTATGTNAATGGGGAGCTACTTAATGTAGACGGTGGTTGGATGGGCAGATAATTACAAACTCGAATCTAACTCCTCTAGTATTTTATCCGTCATTTCCCTCGTTGAACAAAGATGCCCTTGATCTCCCATCATGAGATCAGGAGTTCTATACCCTTTAGCAAGAACCTTTTCTATACATTGCTCAAGAAGATCAGCATTTTGTATGTCTGAAAATGAATACCTCAACGCCATAGAAAAACTCAAAATACATGCTATTGGATTAGCTTTTGACTGACCAGTTATATCTGGCGCTGAACCATGTACCGGCTCATACATTGCTCGCGGCAACCCATTTTCTTTTTTATTCCCTAAGCTAGCTGAGGGTAGCATTCCCAAACTACCTGTAAGCATAGCGGCACAATCAGATAGTATATCCCCAAAGAGATTGTCTGTAACAATTACATCAAACTGTTTAGGGTCTCTAACCAGCTGCATCGCTCCATTATCAGCATACATATGACTTAACTCTACGTCTTTATAATCAACGTGAACTTCATTAACAACATCTCGCCAGAGAACACCGCTCTCCATTACATTAGCTTTTTCCATAGAACATAATTTTTTATTTCTTTTAAGAGCTAGTTCAAAAGCACTTATCGCTACTCTGCGTATCTCAGATTCTGTGTATCTTTGCGTGTTTACACCAATTCTCTCATTTGAGCCATCAGTATGAATGCCACGAGGTTCTCCGAAATAAATTCCAGACGTAAGCTCTCTCACAATTACNATGTCCAGTCCAGAAACTATTTCTTTCTTTAAAGAAGAGAAAGAAGCTAANGCATCAAAACATTGAGCGGGGCGGATATTAGCAAATAAGTCTAGTTCTTTTCTCAGCTTCAAAAGACCTCTTTCTGGCTTTAAGTCGAAACTCAAGTTATCGTAGTCAGGGCCCCCCACTGCTCCCAATAAAACCGCGTCAACTTCAAGCGCTTTGGCCAAAGTTTCTTCTGTTAGAGGTGTACCATGCATGTCATAGGACGCTCCTCCTACTAAATCTTCCTCAACAGTGATTTTCAAATATTTTTTGTCTTGAAACCAGGCGATTATACGCCTGACTTCAGTCATAACTTCAGGGCCNATTCCATCTCCTGGAAGAATAAGTAAAGAATGCATTTTTTACCTCTCTGCTCAGCTCCAAGAAAACTTGTCAGTGTAGTTCTTTTCAAACTCAGAAATTTTCTCAAAATTTTTCAATGTTAAACCAATATCGTCCAGACCATTCAATANACAATATTTTTTGAAATCGTCCACCTCAAATTGTATAGAGTCCCCATTACTTCTTAATATTTTTTGATTTTCAAGATCAATCGTTAAAACCGATTTTTCTGTATTTTGAGCATCTTCCATTAGAGTATCTCTATCTTCATCTGAAAGAACAATAGCTAGTATTCCATTTTTGAAACAATTGTTAAAAAAAATATCTGCAAAACTTGTTGATATAACACATTTAATGCCGAAATCCTTTAGTGCCCAAGGCGCGTGCTCTCTAGATGAACCGCAACCAAAGTTTGCGCCCCCAACTATTATTGATGCACTACTATATGGCTCATAGTTAAGAACGAAATCTTTAATTATATTGCCTCTTTGATCATACCTCATTTCATAAAAGAGATTTTTTCCTAACCCAGTTCTTTCAATTGTTTTTAAAAATTGTTTAGGAATTAACATATCCGTATCAATATTTATCAAAGGCATTGGAGCCGCTATGCCTTGAAATTTAGTAAACTTTTCCATGAATGAACTCCTTTAAAGATCTCTAACGTCTGTAAGTCTTCCTGTTATTGCGGCTGCAGCAGCCATAGCTGGGCTCATGAGATGAGTTCTTCCACCTCGACCTTGTCGACCTTCAAAATTTCTGTTTGAAGTCGCTGCGCATCTTTCTTCAGGCAATAACTGATCGGCATTCATTGCTAGGCACATAGAGCATCCAGGCATTCTCCAGTCAAACCCTGCTTCCATTAGGACATTTGCTATACCTTCTTCCTCTGCTTGTTTTTTAACNAGCCCTGAACCAGGTACTACCATAGCTCTAACGCCGCTTTTAACTTTTTTNCCCCGGACAATTCTCTCTACTTCCCTCAAATCTTCTATCCGGCCGTTGGTGCAAGAACCNATAAAAACGGCATCCACATTAATGTCTTGTAGTCTAACACCAGGTTTTAAACCCATATAATCTAGAGATCTTTTTGCCGCATCAATTTTNCTTCCCTCAAAATTACTNGGGCTAGGAACTTTTTCAGTTATTGGAAGCACATCTTCAGGGCTAGTACCCCAAGTAACAACTGGCGCAATTTTAGCAGCATCTAAAGAGACTTCTTTATCAAACGTAGCATTTTCATCTGAAAATAATGTTTTCCAAAATTTTANCGCCTTATCCCACTCTTTACCCTTGGGAGCATTNGGCTTGTCTCTCAAATAATTTATTGTTTTCTCATCCGGAGCAATCAGCCCTGCTCTTGCTCCTCCTTCTATAGCCATGTTACAAACGGTCATTCGTCCCTCCATGGAGAGATCACGAATTGCGCTGCCACAATATTCGATCACATGACCTGTTCCACCAGCAGTTCCAGTTTTTCCAATTATTGATAACGTTATATCTTTGGCGGTTACACCTTTTCCTAACGTTCCATAAACCTCAACTTTCATATTTTTNGATTTCTGCTGAATTAGTGTTTGTGTTGCTAGTACGTGCTCAACCTCAGAAGTCCCTATCCCGTGTGCTAGAGCACCAAATGCGCCATGAGTAGCTGTATGGCTGTCACCACAAACAATTGTCATTCCTGGAAGTGTCCAACCCTGCTCCGGACCGATTATATGAACAATACCCTGACGAATATCATTGACTGGNTAATAATGAACTCCAAACTCCTTAGCGTTTTTATCTAGTGTCTCAAGCTGTTTTCTTCCTTCTTCATTTCCAAAATTTGTTAGCCGATCTGGGGTTGTTGCTACGTTGTGGTCNGGTACAGCTATAGTTTTTTGAGGAGAATGAACCCGCCTACCTGCAGTCCTTAAGCCTTCAAAAGCTTGAGGGCTAGTTACCTCGTGAACTAAATGCCTATCGATGTATATAAGTGAAGTGTCATCATTGGAGTATATTAGATGATTGTCCCAGATTTTGTCGTATAACGTTTTGGATTTGCTCATTAGTTTTACCCTATAAATTATCCACAGAATGTATTATTTTTAATTTCAAAAATCTAGTGACAATGTAACACAGTTATTTTTTTAGATGAAGTTCTGTATAAAAACTCTTCCTTAGTTTAACAATAAATTGTATTAGTAATACTCATCAATAACCNATCACACTCTTTTTGTTATGAATTTTAGAAAAAATACAAAACCTCAGTTTNCAGGCATTCAGTCAGTTTTTATTTTTATGCTTGGTTTGTGCCTTTGTTTGTTAATTGTTACAACAATGTCATTTGGGCAAGAAAATCTTAGGAAAGCTGAAAAAAGTTTTAGAGATTGGAGTGTTTTTATATCCAAAGACGATCCTAAAATGTGCTTCATTGCCTCACAATCTATCAAAGGTGAGGCGTTCAGAAATAATCAAAAACTCTCATCTGTTAATAGAGAAAAAGGAACATTGTATATTATTAAAATTTTAAATAAAGACAATGAATATGAAGGGACATTTTATGCAGGATATCCTCTACAGGTGGGCTCCAGAGCAGTTCTAGAAATTGATAGAAAGGAAAAGATTGTATTTTTTGCGCATCCTTCACCCAAAGCTAAAGCCGAGAAAGATCATGCTTGGGCTCAAAAATTTGATCAGAAGAAATTAGTTGATTATCTTAAGAAAGGTAGCAAGGCTATTATGAGCGCTATATCTCATCGTAATACGGTAACAAAAGATACGTTTATGTTAACTGGTTTTTCAGATGCCTTGTTGGAGTTAGATAAACAGTGCAAATTAAATTGACTTTACCGCCTATCTCTAAAGAAAGAAATATTTTAGGGATTAGTAGAGAAGAACTTCTTTCGTTTATGCAAGAGTTTGAAAACCAGCCTAAAAGAGCATCTATGAGAGTTAGTCAATTATGGTCTTGGATTTACTGTCATGGAATAACCTCATTTGAAAAAATGACTAACATAGATAAAGACCTTCGCTCAAAACTTACAAAAGCTTTTGTAGTTTCACGACCAAATATTGAAAAAAAAGAAAGGAGCAATGATGGCACTATAAAGTATCTATTTTGTCTAGATGATAATAGCAAAATAGAAACTGTATTTATACCTGAGGAGACTAGAAGCACTCTTTGTATTTCCTCACAAGTTGGTTGTACATTAAGCTGTTCATTTTGTCATACAGGAACCCAAAAGCTGGTAAGGAACTTATCAAGTCAAGAAATCATAGGGCAAGTAATTGCTGTTTATGATGATCTAGATCTATGGAAAAAAATGAAGAAAGATCGGGGTATATCTTCTTATTTTGAGGTAATTACCAATATTGTTTTCATGGGAATGGGTGAGCCTTTATTAAATTATGAAGAAGTAAAAAAAGCCTGCAATATTTTAATGGACAATAAAGGATTAGATTTCTCAAGAAGAAGAATCACCTTATCAACTGCAGGCATAGTTCCAAAAATAAAAATGGCTCATAAGGAAATTGGGTGCATGATCGCCGTTAGTCTTCATGCTACAGAAAACAAAACTAGAGACATATTAGTTCCCGTAAATAAAAAATGGAACATAGAAAAGTTGCTTGGCTCCTTGAGAGACGATGTTGAGTTACGGAATTCAGAAAGAATAACATTTGAATATGTAATGCTTGACGGGGTTAATGATACAGAAGAAGATGCGCGAAGATTGGTCAAATTGCTACAAGGTCTTCCTTCAAAAATAAATCTGATACCATTTAATAGTTGGACTGGAAGTAATTATAAGCGATCATCCTCAGATAGAATAAAAGCTTTCAGAGATATTATAATTAAATCGAGAATACCGAGCCCAATAAGAACACCTCGGGGAGAGGATATTATGGCCGCGTGTGGACAATTAAAATCTAATTCTATAAAGGAAAAAGCGGGTATATGAAAAAGATTAGTAAAAGAAGCTTTTTATTGTTTTCAATTTTATTTCCTTTTATTTTTTTCAAACCTACCTGGAGCCATTCAAATAAACCAAATTTATTGGTCGTTTGGAAAAAAAAGAGAATTTTAGCTCTTTACAGAAATAATAAAATAATAAAGACATATCGAATTCGCTTGGGATTTAATCCGAAAGGCCAAAAAGAAAAGGAAGGAGATGGGAAAACTCCAGAAGGTAAATATTACATTACACACAAAAACCCAAATAGTAATTTTTACCTGAGCCTTGGAATAAATTTTCCAAATCAATCTGATAAGAAAAGAGCTTTAAAGAGAGGCTTTAATCCCGGTAGCGACATTTTTATTCATGGATTAGGAAAAAAAAATATACTCTTGCATTATTTTTTTGACTGGACCGAGGGTTGTATTGCAGTAACAAACAAGGAAATAGAAGAAATTTATGAAATGGTTGAAACCGGTACGGTTCTTTACATTTATGCTTGAAAATCAGCTTTTTACAAAGACTGGCCAATCATTTGCACCCACCAAACTTTGCCAGTGCTATCTTGATACCAACTTAAACCTAAATGGGTAGCATTGGAATCCAAAATAATTTCCTTCCCTATTTTACTTTGAAACCATACCTCCAACACTTCATACTCACCTTCATAAGTCTCCGACACGTTTTCACCAAGAACTAAGCCTTTAAACCCCGCTATTTTTGCCCTATCTATCGCAGATGATGCATCTGAACCGTAGTTCCATGCTCTCTGCTGTCTTGCTATATCAAAAGCATGAGTTTTAGATGCTGCTGAAAGACTAATTGAATGCTTTAGCGGGGATCGACCATTTTCTAGTCTCAAGGCGTTGACCATTTCTAAGTGCCTTGATTTTAAAGCGGCCACTTCAAAACTAGAAATAACCCCCGACTTGGAATATCCATGATATACATCGGTATTCGTTCCTACACAACTTGCCAGAATAATTAAAAGTAGTATTTTAAATATAAAGTTGTTCATTTAGCTAAAAGTTCCTTCTTTTAATTTTTAATATATGACGTATATTATCTTTCTCGTGCTCAATAAGTTATTTATAATAAGTGAGTTTCAACTAAAAATATAAAAATGATTAATGTTGTATTAAAAATATTAAATTCCTTGACACTATTATTGGTTTATATGGGAATAAGCAACCCTATTATCGCTCAAACTGCAGTCGATTTTGGCCAAGACGGAAAACCAAAACACAATATCTTCTCTTTTAGAGCACAGTCTTGGCAAGATCATTTTAAGAATCTAAATAGAGGAGCAATACTCGTTGATACCAAAACACGATCATTGCATTACTGGAATAAGAATGGAACTGAATATAAGGTCTTTCCAACCTCCGTTCCCCTTAATAAAGAATTGACGAGACTGGGTTATACCAAAGTTACAAAAAAAGTAGTTGGGCCTGAATGGAGACCTACTAAGAAAATGAGAGAAAGAGATCCACAACTTCCAGAGTTTATGCCTCCCGGCCCTGATAATCCTCTCGGCTCTCACGCTCTTTATCTTAGTTGGCCAAGTTATCGTATTCATGGAACAAGTGATACCAGAAAAATTGGAAGACAAAGCTCCTCTGGGTGTGTGGGGCTGTATAATGAACAAATAGAAGAACTTTTCAATTTAGTTGAAATAGGAACTCCCGTTAGAATTCTTTAGAATTTTTGTGGATTGAAAAAAGTCCTTCCTTAAACGAAGGAAACACAAGCTTATACCCCAATTCATCTTTGAGCCTAGTGTTTGATACTTTTTTTTCTTCTTTATAAAAGCTTCTCGCCATTTCACTGACCAAATCACTTTCCAAACTGACTGTCTGTGGGCATTTTTTTTTAAGTAAACTCGCAGCGAATTGTGCTACATCCAATTGCGTTGCAGGCAAATCGTCAGACAAGTTAAAAATCGTAGCTTCTGATTTAGAGCTTATAGCCATCTCGATTGCGCCTACTATATCGTCAACATGAATTCTGTTAAACAGATGAGCTGGTTTATTGACTATATAAACTCTTTCATTTGCCAATAAACGATCAATCAGACTTCTTCCTGGCCCATATATACCTGCCAACCTGAAAATCATAGTTTTTATGGAAAATTTTTCTCCAAATCTTAGCCAAGATTTTTCGGCCGCAACTCTTGAAATACTTCTCTCTAGATTGGGTTCGAGCACTGTATCCTCTGTAACCCAACCACCTTTTTTATCTCCATAAACACTAGTTGTTGACAGATATCCTGCCCATTTTATTCTTTCGCTATTTTTTTTGAATAAATACCCATAACTCTTGATAACTGGATCCTTACTATTTTCTGGTGGAGCCGTGCTCAAAATATATGAATTCTTGCTGAGGATACTCTCAATTTTTTCCTCATCATCG
>NZSE01000032.1 GCA_002703515.1 Paracoccaceae bacterium
ATTTTTTACTATTATCAAAAACTAAAAGGATAATTATAGAGATTGTACGGGTGCTCTTTATCATTAAAGAATGCACCGTAGAATGGAAAGGTCAAAAAATGGGTAAAGAAGATAAAGAGATGGATAAAGAGCGACATCAAGAAATAGAAGAGAAAGAGGAGGAAAAAAAAGCGTTAGCAGACGATGAAGGAAACGAGTTAGAGGAATCTAATTCACAAGACGAAGAGGAAGAAAAAACATTAGAGGAACTGAAAGAGGAGAATAAAACTCTTTCAGATAAAATGATGAGAGCTCTCGCAGAGACTGAGAATATAAGGAAAAGATTTTTTAAAGAAAAAAAAGACGCAGAGATATATGGCGGTACAAAGTTAGCTAGGGACTTATTATCTGTTCTTGATAACCTCAATCGAGCACTAGAAAGTATTGATGATGAAATGAGGCAAAGTCAAAATGCCTTTCTTGAGGGAATAGAGCTTACAAAAAAAGAATTGTTAAATACCTTTTCAAACCACGAAATCGAAGAACTGGCTCCTGAAGAGGGTGAAAAATTTGATCCCAAATTTCATCAAGCAATGTTTGAAGGTCCTCACCCAAGTATTGAGAAAGGAAAAATTATTCAAGTTATGGCGAATGGTTTTACAATAGGAGATAGACTTTTGAGGGCAGCACAGGTTGGGGTATCGTCTGGAGTTATAGACAATAATCAAGAGAATAGAGAAGCCTGATTTTCAAATATCATTCTTTAATCGGAAGAGAATGTTCAGCGCGTCTAGAGGAGTTATAGTGTCTAAATCAATGCTTTCTAAATCACCTTTTATTTTAAGTAGTCCTTCTTTTTCTAAATCTTCTTCTAATACAACACTTGAATTTCCTTCTTTTTCCTGAAATTTACGGAGTAAAGCATTTGCGTGTTTTGTGACATCTTTTGGAAAACCGGCTAGTTCTGCAACCTTTATACCTAAGGAGCCCTTTGATTTTCCATCGATTACTTTATAAGAGTAAATTATCTCGTCCTTCCACTCTTTGATTTCACAAGATACGTTTCTAATTTTGGAATTTTCGTTTTCAAGCTCTGTAAGTTCATGATAATGAGTTGCAAACAAGGTTCTGGATTTATTATTTCTCAAAAGTCTCTCGATAATTGCCCAAGCTATAGCTAGTCCATCAAACGTAGATGTACCTCTCCCTATTTCATCTAGAATGACAAAAGATTTTTCGTTTGCATTTTTAATAATATTGCTCGTTTCCAGCATTTCGACCATAAACGTAGACTGACCTTTGGAGATATTATCTGATGCTCCTATCCTGCTGAAGAGCTTGTTTGCAATCCCAATCTTTGCTTTCTTTGCGGGAACATAGGATCCAATTTGTGCCAAAATAATAATATGTGCGTTCTGCCTTAGAAATGTTGATTTACCTGCCATATTTGGTCCGGTAATCAGCCACAGATGCTCATTAGAACTTAATGAACAATCATTTGGAACGAAGGAATTTAGGCTTTTATTAGAGATTGTTTTTTCTATAACGGAATGGCGTCCATCCTTAACAATGAAATCTTTGCTGTCGTCTACTAAAGGACAACACCAACCATATAATTTTGCTATATAACCGAGAGTTGAACAGACGTCTAAAGAGGATACCTTTCTTGATAAAAATAGAATATCTTTGCTTATATTTAGTACCTTTTTATGTAATTCTTCTAATATTTTTATCTCGAGCTCTAATGCATCATTTCTTGCATTAAGAGCCGTTTTTTCTAATTGATCAAGGCTTATACTTTTAATTCGAATTGTGTTGGCTGTTGTTTGTCTATGAAAAAACTCATTATCTTCCAAGAGCTTATTCTTATGGGATATAGGTGCTTCAAAAAAGTAACCAAGAACATTGTTATATTTCAATTTCAATGATTTTATACCAGTTTTTTCAGAGTATATTTTTTGCAATTCTAGAAGATTAGAGTTGGCCTTTTTTTCTATCAATTTTATCTTGTGTAATTGATCGCTGAAGTTTTCTTTTATGAAGCCACCTTCTTTTGTGGTAAGAGGAGGCTCTTCCTCGATAGCTAACACTAGTTCATCAAGTACGTTTTTAATTTTATCTTCAGAAACCTTTTCTAAACTAATGCTATTTTCCTTGAAAAGCTTTATTTCTTCTTTCAGCTTAAAAAAAATGCTAAAACCTTTTTTTATTGATAAAAGATCTTTGGGGTTCGGACCAAGCCTTATTAGCCTAGATAAAGCTCTCTCCGTATCGGGAAACTTGCCTATTAAAGTCCTGATTTGTTCGGTAGTTTGAAAGTTATAATAGAACTCAGTAACCTTTCTCTGCCATTTTAAAATCTGATCTTTTTGCGTGGAAGGAGCGTTTAATCTTCTCTTTAGAAGTCTTGAGCCGGGAAGACTGCAGGTTTTATCAACTACACCTAAAAGAGAAAGATTCTTTTCTCCGTCTAAAGAACTATTTATTTCAAGATTTTTTCGTGTAGAAGGATCGATAGACATTATATGGGAAAGCTCAATTTGTTCTGGAATATTATAATGTTCCAGAAATAAGTTTTTATTTTTTTGAAGATACTCCACTATAAGACAAATAGATCCTAACAGACTTGTGTTAAGTTTCTGAAGACAACCTGGATCGAAAAATGGGGATAAAAAATCAATTAATGTGTCTCTAGAAAAGTCTTTCTTTTTTTCTAGCCAAGTCACATTAATCGGAGACAACGTTAGTGTATTTAACTCTTTTGAGTTTTTGTATGAAATAGTTTCATTTGGTGATATTTGATCAATTATTGATAATAATTGCGATTCATCTGTTATAGATGATTTGAACAAACCAGTGGAAATATCTATCCAGCAAGAGGACCAAACATTATCAAAAAAAAATATCGCCATTAGTATATTATTTTCTTTTTGTATTAGAAAAGATTCTTCTAGCTTCGTACCTGGTGTGATTATTCTAACCACATCTCTTTTTACAATTGCTTTGTACCCTCTTTTTTTTGCTTCTTGAGGGGTTTCAAGCTGTTCACATATCGCCACTTTTATATTCTCATCTAGAAGTTTTTTTATATAACTTTCTGCAGAGTGGAAGGGAACGCCACACATAGGTATATCTTTTCCCTTATGTTGCCCTCTTTTTGTGAGAATTATATTCAAAGCATCTGATGCTATCTCCGCATCAGAAAAAAAAAGCTCATAAAAATCTCCCATCCTAAAAAATAAAAGCGAGTCTTGATGGTTGGCTTTTATATCTAAGTATTGCTGGATTACAGGAGTTGTTTGCACCGCAATGGGTCTCGTGATTATGGTTTCTTTATGATTTAATAGTGTACAATTTGNNATAAGTAAGCAATGTTTTAGTTGCTATTTTTTTCCCAAAAATTCTTCACCTTTGAAAAAAAGTTTGAGTGTTTTGGGCTATTATCAGACGCTTCTAGTGATTTTTCAAATTCCAATAGTAGACTTCTCTGTTTTTCATTGAGATTAACAGGTGTCTCGATATGAAGTTCTATATATAAATCACCGTAAGATTTGCCTCTTATATTAGGCATGCCTTTGCCTCGTAATCGTAACTGTTTTCCAGATTGAATGCCAGCCGGAACCTTTACTCTTGTTTTTCCACCATCAAGAGTTGGTGCTTCAATATCTCCACCAAGNGTGGCTGATACTATGGATATTGGTATTTGGCAAAATAAATTTGTTCCCTCCCTCTGGAATATTGAATGATCTAGAACCTCAGTAAAAATATATAGGTCTCCCGTGGGACCATTTTGAAATCCTGCCTCTCCTTCTCCAGTCAACCTAATTCGTGTCCCAGTCTCTACACCAGGTGGAATGTTTACACTTAAATTCTTATTTTTTTGAGTTGTCCCAGAACCTGAACAAAAACGACAAGGGTCTTTATTCATTTGACCTCTTCCTGAGCACGTTGGACACGTCCTTTCAACAGTAAAAAATCCTTGTTGTGCCCTTACCTTTCCCATACCGCCACAAGTCGGACATGAAGATGGTTGAGTTCCATCTTTTCCCCCCGTTCCACTACATTGCTCACATTTTACAGAAGATGGAACCTGTATGGTTGTTGACTTACCGCTATAAGCCTCTTCCAGAGAAATAGTCATGTTATATCTTAGATCGGAGCCTCTCCTGGAAGATGACGCTGACCCTCTTCGTGAAGAACCCCCCATAAAATCTCCAAAAAGATCTTCAAATACATCTGAGAAAGCTGATGAAAAATCTCCTCCCCCTCCTGCATTACCAAAGCCACCATTTTCAAATGCAGCATGACCATATTGATCGTATGCTGCTTTTTTATTAGGATCTTTGAGNACGTCATAAGCTTCGTTCACGGCCTTAAACTCTTCTTCTGCTTTGGAGCTTCCGGCATTTTTATCTGGATGAAGTTCTCTAGCCTTTGATCTAAAAGCTTTCTTTATGTCAGCTTCAGTAGCGCCNTTTGAAACACCAAGAGTTTCATAATAGTCTCTCTTTGCCATTTAGCTTTCCATATTTAGAAGAAACAAAAAGTTTTAATTATTTCTTTTTTTCATCCAAGTCTTCGAAATCAGCATCTACAACATCACCGTCATCTTTATTCAAATCATCATCTGCCGCATTAGGTTCCCCAGAGTTTTTCTCTGCCTCTGCCTTATAGATGGCTTCGCCTAATTTCATTGATGCTTCTGTTAAGTCTTGACTTCTTGCTTTAATTTTTTCTGCATCATCACTCTCTAAAACTTCTTTTAGAGCCTTCATAGATAGCTCCATGGCCTCTATTGTTGATGGATCAACTTTATCGCCGTGCTCTTCAATAGATTTTTCAGTACTATGAATTAGGCTCTCAGCTTGGTTCTTTGCTTCAACGAGATCTTTTTTGGCTTTATCAGATTCTGCATTTTCTTCCGCGTCTTGAACCATTTTATCTATTTCCTCCTCGGAAAGCCCACCAGACGCCTGTATAGTTATTTTTTGCTCTTTACCTGTACCTTTATCTTTAGCAGAAACTGAAACAATACCATTTGCATCTATATCAAAGGTTACCTCAATTTGCGGCATACCCCTAGGGGCTGGAGCTATGTCCTCTAAATTGAACTTTCCGAGTTCCTTATTGTCTGTAGCCATCTCTCGTTCGCCTTGAAATACCCTAATAGTTACAGCGCTTTGATTATCTTCAGCAGTCGAAAAAACCTGACTTTTTTTCGTTGGAATAGTTGTGTTTCGGTCTATCAGTCTTGTAAACACGCCGCCCAAAGTTTCTATACCTAAACTCAGAGGCGTGACGTCTAGAAGAACCACATCTTTAACATCACCTTGCAAAACTCCAGCTTGAATTGCAGCGCCCATGGCCACTACTTCATCAGGATTAACGCCCTTGTGAGGTTCTTTCCCAAAAAAACTAGTTACTTCTTCAATAACTTTGGGCATTCTTGTCATTCCACCAACAAGCACCACCTCATCAATATCACCTTTTTTAACATCAGCATCAGTAATAGCAGCCTGACACGGTTTTAGTGATCTGGCTATAAGATCTCCAACTAAGCTTTCAAGCTTTGCCCTAGTCAGCTTCATAACCAGGTGCAAGGGCTGACTTGTTTTTGGGTCCATAGATATGAAAGGTTGGTTGATTTCAGTTTGGTTTGAAGATGATAATTCTATTTTTGCTTTTTCAGCGGCCTCCTTTAGCCTCTGTAAAGCCATTTTATCGGCTTTTAAATCAACGCCGTTTTCTTTTCGGAATTCCTCTGCCAAATGGTCAACTATTCTTAAGTCAAAATCTTCTCCACCTAAAAACGTATCTCCATTGGTTGATTTAACTTCAAAAAGCCCGTCATCGATTTCTAAAATCGATATATCAAATGTACCTCCACCCAAATCATAAACAGCAATAGTCTTACCACCTTTTTTTTCTAGCCCATAGGCTAGTGCGGCTGCGGTAGGTTCGTTTATAATTCTAAGAACTTCCAGTCCAGCAATTTTACCCGCGTCTTTAGTTGCTTGTCTTTGCGCATCATTGAAGTAAGCCGGGACAGTAATTACCGCCTGAGTTACTTCGTCTCCTAAGTGGCTCTCTGCGGTTTCCTTCATTTTTTGCAATATAAATGCTGATATTTGGCTTGGAGAGTACTTTTCGCCTTTTGCTTCTACCCAAGCGTCTTTGTTGCTGCCTTCAACAATATTGTACGGTACCATTTTCTTGTCTTTTGTAACCATTGGATCGTTATATTGTCTTCCTATCAGTCTCTTAACAGCAAAAAGGGTATCCGAAGGGTTTGTAACAGCTTGTCTTTTAGCTGGTTGGCCCACCAAGCGTTCATCATCAGTAAACCCTACAATTGATGGTGTTGTTCTAGCACCTTCTGAGTTTTCAACAACCTTTGCATTTGCGCCTTCCATTATTGCAACACATGAATTTGTTGTTCCCAAGTCTATACCGATGACCTTACCCATAATTTGACCTTTCAAATAAATAATATCGTTAACCTAATGGTATATAGGTAATTTATTTTGACGTACAAGATTAGATAGTGCTAAAAATGCATTTTTGTCTCAATAAATGTAAATACATTTTGGTTTTTAAATATGATTGATACACTAATTGAATTAGCCACAGAAGCAGGAATGGTTATTCGTGAAATTTATGAAAGTGGAAAATTTACGACATCTATAAAAAGTGACAACTCTCCAGTTACAACAGCTGATGAGAAAGCAAACGAGATAATTTTGAGGGCTTTAGAACAACGATTTCCAAAAATACCGGCAATATCAGAAGAGTCCGAAAATAGAGTTTTAGAGATAGGAAAATATTTTATTATTGATCCACTGGATGGAACAAAAGGGTTTTTAAATAAAACGAATAATTTCACGGTCAATATAGCATTTATTAATGACTGGAAGCCAGAATTAGGGGTTATTTATAGTCCGATAAGCGGAGAACTTTTCTACACATCCCAAAATCAAGAAAGTTTTAAATACAATTTCCTAAAAAAATCTCAGAAAGTTAGGTTATCGAGAAAGCATAAAAATAGAGAGATAATTACATTTATATCCTCGGATACCAATTTTATTGGAAGAGAAAGTAAAATTTTAAAAGATGAGGTTGAACATGACATTTTAAAAATTGGCTCATCAATTAAATTTTGCAAGCTTGCAGAGGGAGTAGCCGATATTTATCCAAGGTTTGGTCGAACTATGGAGTGGGATACGGCTGCAGGCCACGCAATACTAAAATATGCTGGCGGCTCTATTATCGATTTAAAGACAAAAAAAGAACTCATTTATGGAAAAAAAAACTATGAGAATGGAAGTTTTGTTGCACTTAGAGACTCTAATGATTGTAGAAAAATAGACTGGCAGAAAGTATTGTGAGACAATTCATTAGCAAATCAGAAAGCTTAGGTTTTTAATAGTATATAGTTAGAGTTATTCCTTAATGATTTTAAAATTTTAAAAACCAAGAATTAACAGCTATAGGCATTGCGAATTAAGAGATATAGATTTCAAACTGCCTCTCTTGAGAGACAATATATGTTTGAATTAATCAAGCAGCTTTCGAGTCTTCATTAATTGTCAATATAGCAAACAGTGAATCCGTATTTTCTGATGATCTAAGCTTAGCCCGTATATTTTTATCATTAAAAACTCTTGAAACCATTGCTAAAGCTTTTAGATGCTCAGTTCCCTTATTGTTTTCGGGAGCTAACAAGGTAAATATAAGATCTACAGGTTGCTTATCAGCAGCTTCAAAATCTATAGGCCGTTCTAAACTAGAAAAAAACCCACAAATTTTTGTTAAACCTCTTATTTTTACAT
>NZSE01000033.1 GCA_002703515.1 Paracoccaceae bacterium
CTGATAATGTCAGGTCTGATAACATTCATAAAATATCAACCATTATCTGTTTTTAACAAAGCTTGGAGCAAAGCCAAAGCGTGTTAGGGTTAGCACAAAAAAGATGATAGATAATTTTATCTATTTATCATCTCACCTCTTATAGCACTATCATTGATAGCTTTACACTCGTTGTAGTAACTTTCAGTTTGTATAGGCTCTGGGTCCTTTCCCATATAGCAAAGTTGTTCTTGCCAGTAACACCTGATAGTAAAAGCAATAATGGAAGTGCTATGTGATAAATATTCAAAGAATTTAAATCAGTTTCATAACAAATATTTTTACTACTAGAACATCGAGAAAAATTTTCTCGAAAGTTTAAAAAGAACATTTTTGTTTCTTGTAAAAAGCAGATGTAGGTATTGATACTGATACTTTATAAAATTGTCTATTCTCTTAATATGGGTCTCGTTAAACAGGTCGGCCCTCCTTCACATCCAATACACAAAGAATTGCCATCAAATGTATGTACATTTACGCCATTTTTTTCTAGAGCCTTCTTTGTTTTTGGAAAACCACAAATCATCACACATTCACCAGGGTTAATAGCAAGGACATTAATATTCAACCCTTCACTTGAAATAAATTCGTCCTCTGGTGCTTTAATCAACTTGTAACCTTTTTTTTCTAATAATTGTACTAAGCCAATCGGTAGAAGAGGCTTGTAAGTAAGGGCTTTTTTATAACCCACTATGCTAATAAGTGACATCATATGAAGACAGGCCTCTGATCCTTTAAAAAAAGGCAGATCGAAAGAAACCACCGCAATATTAAACTTATTCAACATGCGTTTGATTTGTTCAATTCCTTGTTGATTTGTTCTAAAGCTTTTTCCTATCACAACTGTTTCTTTATCCACCCAAAACATATCTCCGCCCTCGGCCAAAGCTGACCCCGACAATCTTCCGATTATTGGAATATTATTTTTTTTGTAGAAAGCCTCGTGTATTTTTTCTTCCCCTTTTCTGAGCGGTTTGCCAAGTGACAAAAGAATGGCACCTTTTGGTGTCATGAATGACGCATCATAGGTGAAAATAGAATCTGCAATTTTGTTATTTTTGGAGTTCATCCATAAGATATTTACATTGAGGTCAGATAATATCTTTGTGAAAGATGAATAGTTATTATCGATTTTTGCAGGATCAAAAGAGTTGCCATAGTGCCATTTTTTGGGGTCAGCAGCCTTTAAGGCTTCCATCGGCTTTAACATACCAACCGTCTCCAGTTTGCTTATCATCGATGAAACTCCATATAAAGCTCGTTTACCTGAATAATTTATAAGAGTATTTTTTTCCGACTCCATTAAAACGCCCAATTTTTCAATTATTTGTTAAAAAACCTCGCTGTTAAAGCCTTGCATATGTACAACTTATTTCCGCCGCGAGTTTATCTGATTGATTATCTTTAATTGTAATACGACCTACAACAAGACGCTGGCCAAGTTTTAAAATCTCTGTTTCCAATGAACCTCCTTTTTTCATTATTGGGCGCAAGTATTTACAGGCAATATCAACTGTTGTTATTTCTTGATATTTACCAATTGCACCGATAACAGCCACGATCATCGCTGTATCGGCTGCACTTACTATGGCTTGCCCACAAATAATGTCGCCTGATCTAACGAGTTTTTTGCTATAATTCAGCGTGAATTTACATTTCCATTCTGAAACACTATCAACTTGAAGGTTTAAATCTTGGACCCAAGGAGCGGTCACGCTTTTCAAGAAGTTATCTGCTTCTTTTACTCCAAAGATTTTTTCTCTTTCCAATACTCTTCGCCTTATNTTTGTAAGAATTATAATTGGATTTCTAAAATTATCACTCCAAGTATTTTTTTTCAATATACTTGATAAATAATCTTCTGAATGATTAAGAAAACGTAATCAAATTTTTTTGAAAATCTATTGCAAAAACAGTTTTAATCTTGCATAAAGCGGTATCAAATTGGCAAAATCTAATAGGCATAGGTACCTAGCATNATTTATCTGTACAACAGCTTGAGGCAAAAATGAAATTCAAAGAAATTATTAAAGATAAACTAAAAAGAAAATATGAATTTACTCTCAAAGCGTCTGAACTAAGTAAAGATGTTGATCTGCAGCTAGAGAAAGAGCAACCATCAATACAGATGAAAGGTTTCAGAAAAGGGAAGGTCCCTATAAGCTTATTGAAGAAAATGCATGGCGAGGCACTGTTGTCAGAAGCGATGAAAAGTGCAACAGACACGGCTGTAAAAAACCACTTCGAAAAAGAGAAAGATAAGCCAGCCTATGAACCAAAAATAGAACTGCTAAATAAAGAGTGGAAGTCAGGAGATGACGTGCAGCTCTCATTAGAATATGAGTGTATGCCAGTTATTCCAAAGTTTGATCTCTCAAAGTTAGTTCTGGAGAACCAGATTGCCGAACCTGATAAAAAATCGTTAGATGACGCTATGAATAGTGTTCGCGAGAGTAGTATTGAATATAAGCCTGTAAAAGATGGCAATAAATCTAAGAAAAAGGATCAAGTTACTATAGATTTTGAAGGTTTCATAGACGGAAAGCCTTTTGAAAACGGCTCGAGCAAAGATTTTCCGTTAGTTTTAGGTTCAAATAGCTTTATTCCTGGTTTTGAGGATCAATTAATTGGGCTTAAAAAAAATGAAGAAAAAGTAGTAAAGGTTACATTTCCCGAAAATTATGGGAATAAAGATCTTTCAGGTAAAGATGCGGAGTTTAAGTGTAAAATAAAGGAAGTTTCAAGCCCTGTTTTACCAAAAGTGGACGATGCATTAGCAAAAAAATTCGGCCTGGACGGCCTTAAGCAACTTGAAGAAAATCTTGNAAAACAAGTTAAAGNTGAATTCGAGCAGGCCGCAAGAGTGCTACTTAAAAAGCAATTAATGGACAAACTTGAGAGAGAACTNAAATTCGAATTGCCAGAGTCATTAGTGACAGCAGAAGCAAATTCAATAGCTATGCAGAAAAACAATGCTAATAAAAAAAGTGCTACTCCAGATGAAAAACCTAACGTTACAAAAGAGGATAAAAAGATTGCTGAACGACGCGTAAGGGTGGGGTTATTCTTCGCTGAGTATGGAATAGAGAACAAGTTAGATTTAAGTGAGGCGGAGCTAAATGCTGCATATGAAACTGAGGCTAGAAAATATCCTGGGCANGAGCAAGANTATCTTAAGTTTGTTAAATCAAATCTTCAAGCTCAGCAAGCGATTAGAGGGCCATTATTTGAAGAAAAAGTAGTAAACAGCATACTTGAAACTGTTACTCTTAAAGATAAAAAACTTTCCGTAGAAAAATTTAAAGAGCAGATGGATAAACTTAACTAATTTTAAGAGAAAAAAATATAAGGAGCGGTGATGAAAGATATTAATGATGCATATATGAATACATTGGTTCCAATGGTAGTGGAGCAAAGTGCAAGAGGTGAACGTGCTTATGATATTTTCTCAAGACTCTTAAAAGAGAGAATTATATTTATTTCAGGACCTATACACGATGGGATGTCAACTTTAGTTGTAGCCCAGCTACTATTTTTAGAAGCAGAAAATCCCAAAAAAGAAATTTCTATGTATATCAATTCTCCTGGCGGTGTAGTTTCATCTGGCTTGTCTATCTATGACACAATGCAGTACATAAGACCAAAAATAGCTACAATGTGTGTGGGTCAAGCAGCTTCAATGGGATCTCTTTTGCTAGCTGCTGGAGAGCAAGGAATGCGGTTCTGTTTACCAAATAGTAGGGTGATGGTTCATCAGCCTTCGGGAGGGTTTCAAGGTCAAGCGTCTGATATCGCTCTTCATGCTCAAGAGATACTTGATCTTAAGAAGAGATTAAATATGATTTATGTGAAACATACTAACCAAAAGATAAGTGCGGTAGAAAAGGCTTTAGATCGAGATAACTTCATGACTCCTGAACAATCTCTTGAGTGGGGCATTATAGACAAAATTATTGACCGCAGAGAGAGCGATTCATCAGATAAAGTGGAATAAGTATTGCATCTTGATAAAAAAACTTGGCAGAATTTATAAACCTACTAATATAGAAAACTATGAGTAAGTCAGGATCAACATCTAGTAAAAATACGCTCTTTTGTTCTTTTTGTGGTAAAAGCCAGCACGAGGTTAAGAAGCTTATAGCTGGACCAACAGTGTTTATATGTGATGAGTGTGTTGANCTATGCATGGATATCATTAAAGAAGAGGTTAAGACAAATCAAGGAAAAGACTCAAAGTCCTCTATTCCTGCTCCTAAAGAAATTTTTGAGGTATTGAATGACTACGTAATCGGGCAGACTTCTGCTAAGAAAATTTTATCAGTGGCAGTTCATAATCACTACAAGCGAATAGGGTACTCGCCTAAAAAGGGAGATGTAGAACTACAGAAGTCAAATATCATGCTTATAGGGCCAACTGGCTGCGGCAAAACTCTTCTTGCTCAAACATTAGCTCGTATTTTGGATGTTCCTTTTACTATGGCTGATGCCACTACTCTTACAGAAGCTGGTTATGTGGGAGAAGATGTTGAAAATATAATCCTCAAATTATTACAACAGGCAGATTACAATGTGGAAAAGGCACAAAGAGGAATTGTCTATATAGACGAGATCGATAAAATCAGCCGGAAGACAGATAACCCGTCAATTACAAGAGATGTATCTGGTGAGGGTGTCCAACAAGCTCTTTTGAAGATCATGGAAGGTACTGTAGCTTCTGTGCCGCCTCAAGGTGGACGAAAACATCCTCAGCAAGAGTTTCTGCAAGTTGATACAACAAATATTCTTTTTATTTGCGGAGGTGCCTTTGCAGGTCTTGAAAAAGTTATTTCTTCAAGAGGAGAAGGTAAGAGTATAGGTTTTGGGGCTGATGTTAGTGGCCCAGATAGCAGAAAAATTGGAGATATAATTAGTGATGTTGAGCCTCAGGATCTTTTAAAGTTTGGACTTATCCCCGAATTTGTAGGCAGAATGCCTGTTATAGCAACCCTGAATGACTTGAATATAGAGGCTATGATTAAAATATTGTCTGAACCAAAAAACGCTCTTATTAAACAATTCAAAAAGCTGTTTGAATTAGAGAGTGTAAAGCTAACCTTTACTGAGGAGGCGCTGAAAAGCATCGCAAATAAGGCAATAAAGCGTAAAACAGGAGCTAGAGCTTTACGTTCTATACTAGAGAAGATTTTATTGAATTCTATGTTTGATTTGCCTTCATTACGATCGGTAGAGGAGGTAGTAGTAAACGAAGATGCCGTCGATAAAGATACCGAGCCATTGTTGATATATAGCGAAAGTTCTGAAGAACCCGCTTCTGCGTCTTAAGGTCAGTGTTAATGAGTATTAAAAAGCTATTAAAGTTTTTGTTTACTTGGTGGAATGGGAATACCGTAGGTACCAAGTTGTACACGTATTTAAAGGGCAAAAAGGTTGGAGAAGATTATTTCGGTAATTATTTTTATGAAAGTAGAGATAAAAGAAATCGATGGTGTATTTATTCTTATCAATCTGATGCTTCAAAAATTAGTCCTGAATGGAATAGTTGGCTTAGGTTTATAACTAATTCATGTCCGACAGATGAGGCTATGACATATGAGTGGCAAAAACGTTTTAGTGGTAATTTAACTGGTCTAGACGGCGCTTATAAACCTGAAATATTAAGAGCTAATAAAAAAAATGAAGATTTAGATCGCTACCAATCTGACTATAAAGCATGGAAACCAGAGTAAATAAAGAATGAAAGTTAATATTCTTGATGCCTTTCTTGGTTTTGTGATTTTATCAATTACCGCCTTATTTATTTTTTACATTTATTTAACAGTCGATACTAAACTATTTAAAGCCGATGGTTTACTTTTGAATGCTCGTTTTGAGAATATAGATGGTATAGTAGTAGGAAGTAAAGTTAAGCTGTCCGGGGTTGATATCGGTTCGGTTAGAAGTATCTCAATAGATCCAGAAAGCTTTTATGCACTAGTTACGATGGGTTTTGATAAGGAATTTAATTTTCCAGACGACACAGAGGCTTCTGTGCAACTGGAGGGTCTATTAGGAGGAAGCTATATATCCATTATACCTGGAGGCTCTGATACTATGTTATTAAACAACCAAGAGATATTGTATACACAGGGCGCTACAAGTCTTTTAAACTTGATGCTTAAATTTGCAAATACCAGTAACCAGTGACTTAGATTCGGCAATNTCGATCAGGTTTTTATCGATTATGCGTAAGCTTGAAAACCCGAACCTTGTTTTACTNGCATTTGATTTTTTGACAAGATACAAAAACAGAGATCTTGATATCTCTTGCGCTCCCATTGTTTTAAGATGATTAGTCATAAATTGAACATCTAGCAATGAGAATTTATGAAAAGCCAATATGCCCATTAAAGCGATTAACGCTATTTTTGATCCATTTGGGTTTTTAGAATACATACTTTCTGCAAAAAAGACTTTNCCAATTGCTACCCCATACAGACCACCAATTAACTTTTTTTCTTCCCAAACCTCTATTGAGTGTGCGTAACCTAGAGCATGCAATTTGTTATAAATATTTTCAATTGACTTATTTATCCATGTCTCCTCTCTATTAGCACAGTTAGAGATAATTGTTGAGAAATCATTATTAATTGAAAACTCAAAGTTCTTTTTGAAGCATAGCTTTTTTAGGCTCCTTGAGATGTGCAATTTTGAAATAGGAATTACTGCTCTTGTTATTGGATTGCACCAAAAAATCTGATCATTATCTTTGTGATCTCCCATTGGGAAAATACCGTTTCTATAAAGATTGATTATTGTCTCTGGATTTATTGGAGTATGAGAGTGTGAAATCAATTACTGCACCTGATCCGCAAGCCAGTTTTCTAGCCAATGGATATTATAGTCTCCACTAATAAAATCCTCCTCGTCTAATATTCTTTTAAAAAGATCTACAGTGGTATCAACCCCGTCTATAATTAGTTCATCTAGAGCTCTCGATAGTCTGCTAAGAGCCATCGATCTGCTATCAGCATGGACAATTAATTTTCCTATTAGGCTATCGTAGTGAGGGGGAACCATAAACCCATTATAAATCGCACTATCCATCCTAATGCCTATACCACCTGGTGAATAAAATTCTTTTATATTTCCTGGCGAAGGNGAAAAAGCTGGAAGGCGTTCCGCGTTTATTCGGCATTCTATTGCATGACCTTTCGGATTAAGATTGTTTTGAGATAGTGACATACCCATTCCAAAAGCAATNTTTATTTGTTCTCTTACCAAATCTACNCCATAAATAGCCTCTGTTATGGGATGCTCAACTTGNAGTCTTGTATTCATTTCAATGAAAAAAAATTCTTTGTTTTCATATAAAAACTCTATAGTTCCTGCCCCTTCATATTTCATTTTACCAATTGCATTTGAACAGACACTACCTATTTTTNTTATCTCCTCTGGATCAACTCCTGGACTTGGTGTCTCTTCCAGTACTTTTTGGTGTCGTCGTTGGAGGGAGCAATCTCTTTCTCCTAAATGGACTGCTTTACCGTTTCCATCTCCAAAAACTTGGATCTCAATGTGCCTTGGCTTTTCCAAATATTTTTCCATATATATTGTATCATCGTCAAAGCTCTTTTTTGCTTCTGACTTTGCTTGTAAAAATAAAGNCTCTAATTGAACATCGCTAGGCACTATTTTCATGCCTATACCGCCACCCCCAGAGGCAGCNTTTAATAGTACAGGATAGCCTATTTTTTTTGCAATNATTAAGGCTTCATTAACATTTTTGACTTCACCATCGGAGCCTGGAACGCAAGGAACGTTGAATGTTTCCATTTGGACTTTCGCATTTATTTTGTCACCCATCGTACTGATATGATTCACAGAGGGGCCGATAAACTTTATGCCATGGTCTCTTAATATTTCAGCAAAATTTGCATTTTCTGATAGGAAGCCATAGCCTGGATGCACAGCCTCGCTTCCAGTAATCTCACAAGCAGATATAATTGAAGGAATTGAAAGATAACTTTTAGTGCTATCTGCTGGACCAATNCATACGCTTTCGTCAGCCATCCTTACGTGCATCGCGTCTACGTCAGCTTGAGAATAAACTGCAACAGTTTTAATGCCCATTTCCTTGCACGTCCTTATTACTCGAAGCGCAATTTCACCTCTGTTGGCTATCAATATTTTCTTAAACATTTATGTTTCTATGACTACTAGTGGTGTATCGAACTCTACAGGACTCTCGTTGCTAACTAATATTTCTTTAACAGTTCCTTCTAATGTTGAAGGGATTTGATTCATTGTTTTCATAGCTTCAATTATTAAAATTGTATCACCCTTTTTTACTTTTTTCCCGACATGGATAAATGTTGCCTCTTCTGGCGAGGGTGACAGATAAACTGTCCCAACCATAGGAGATTTTATAACGTTGTTGTCTAATACCAATTTTTGGGNTGTGTCTTTTGAAATAAATTCTTCCNTCTCAGCGGACTCGTAATCAACCCTAATGGTCTTCCTTTCTTGATGTGCATGAGAAGAAACAGAGTTGTTGATTTTTATTTTAAGTCTGTGTTTATCTTCTAANGTGCGTGTAATTTCTAACGAAGCCAGATTTTTNTCTTTTATTGTTTTCACAAGGTAATCAATGAAAGATTTTTCGTTTTCCAATTCATTTTTTTTCATAGCTAAGGTCCACAGTAATATAATATCGGCCAAAAATACCATGGATCATTTTATTATCAACACAATCTTTGCAAATGAAATAAGGTAGGTTTTTGGAGCTTATCGATCCCACCAACCCTTTTCACCCATTTTGGTATCTCTGTTATTTCCACTATTTTCTATTGACTTGCTGTCATCTGTCTTNAGCCCCTCAATTGTTTTTTTTGCACTAGCTTTAGTTCTAGCTTTCACAGCNTTTTCTTTTTTTACTTTTTGTTCAGCGCAATCANTTTCTTTTTGACCTATTTTGTTATTGTCCGTTTTATTGGTTGATTTTCCGCTATCTATTGAAGGCAATGGATCTTGCTGGCTTTCTGGTTTCTTTTCAGGCTGTGAAGGTGCGTCTAAATCTTTTTGATACTTTCTTTTCCTATTCTTTTTCCTCTTTTTTTGTGGCTCAGCATCCCCTGTTTNGATTTNACTTGTAGCATTAGCAGATATCTTCTGATCATNTGCCACNTCGTNAATTTCTTTTTTATTCTCATTATCTTTCTTTTTGGATCTTGGTCTATTCCTATCAATTTTTTTCTTTACTCGTTTTTCATTAAAAGNGTTCTCAATNAAATAATGAGGAGAAATTAAGTTTACCTCAGCANGTAGTTCTATTTTAATTTGATATCGNCTNTCAATAGTAAGAATATGATCTCTTTTGCTATTTATTAAATAGTTTGTTGTCTGAACTGGAGCNTTTACCAAAAGAGTATCTTTTATTTTTGATTTTGATCCCTCCTTGTCTAAATCNCTTAATATTTGAAGAGCTAATGACTCATCTGAACGAGTGACACCTGTCCCGTGACAAAATGAGCATGGCATAGTTGTTGACTCTAGCATTCCTGGTCTCAATCTTTGTCTTGACATTTCAAGTAGTCCAAAAGACGAAATTCTNCCAATTTGCATTCTTGCTCTATCAAGGTTAATGCAATCCCTCATCATTTTTTCGACAGCAATATTGTTTTTCCTTTCCTCCATATCTATGAAGTCAATAACTATAAGACCAGCTAAGTCTCTTAATTTTAATTGTCGGGCTATTTCAGAAGCTGCTTCCAGATTTGTTTTTAGCGCAGTCTCCTCTATGCTTCTTTCTTTTGTGGCCCTTCCAGAATTAACATCAATGGCTACCAGAGCCTCCGTAATTCCAATTACAATGTAGCCTCCTGACTTAAGCTGAACTATGGGATTGAACATTTCCTGAAGATAGCTTTCAACTTCATAAAATGAAAATATTGGNACCTTACCATCATATTTTTTTACATATTTTGCATGTGATGGCATTAGAAGCTTTAGGTAGGCTTTAGCTTCCTTATAAGCACTCTCTCCTTCGACTATTATTTCTCTAATATCTCTATCNTATAAATCTCTAATGGATCTTTTTATAAGGTTTCCCTCAGCATGGATCAAAGTTGGAGCTATAGAGCTTAATGTTTGTTCTTTTATCGNCTCCCAAGCTTTGAGCAGGAATTCATAATCTCTTTTGATTTCTGTTTTTGTACGCTTGCCACCGGCCGTTCGAATAATTAAACCGCTGTTGGGTTTTAATTCTAAGTCTTCAATAATTTTTTTTAACTTTAATCTATCTTTTAGCACAGTTATCTTTTTTGATATTCCTCCGCCCCTCGAGGTATTTGGCATCAAAACACAATATCTTCCAGCTATAGATAAATAAGTAGTTAGAGCTGCGCCTTTGTTNCCNCGTTCTTCTTTAGTTACCTGAATCAAAAGTATCTGACGAACCTTTATTACTTCTTGAATTTTATATTTTCTTTGAAAAGGTCTTTTGACTGGGAANGGGTCCTCTTCCAATATTTCAGCTGAATTATCCTTATCCCCTACNTCAANTGTTTGATTGTTGTTTAGATCTAAATCATTTCCAGTGCTGAGATCAAAGGAGCCCTCAAGGCTATTAACTTCATCTCCNAAATGATCTCTGTCTTCATTTGTGATTGTTTCAAGTTCTTTTTTTTGAGCACTTTCTTCAGCCTTCAACTGTTCTGCTATTAAGGCCTCCTTATCAGCTAAGGGTATCTGGTAATAGTCAGGATGAATTTCTGAAAATGCTAAAAATCCATGTCTGTTGCCACCATAATCAAGAAAGGCGGCTTGTAAGGAAGGCTCTACCCTAGTTACCTTTGCGAGGTATATATTTCCTGTAATTTGTGTTTTTTCATTACTCTCAAAGTCAAAATCATGAGTTTGAGAAGACTCTGCAACAACAACTCTTGTTTCTTCTGGATGCGCTGCGTCGATAAGTAGTTTCTTTTCCATTGTGAAATCTCGCCTTTANAGGAAAGAAAATAAATTTTAATTTTTTCCTGTCCAAACAATTATTTATCCTCATATCTATTTNTATCAGTCTTCAAAAGACGTTTGTAAAAAGACATNTTTTAATTCTCAGTATCCNCCAGATTTTTTTTNCTGGCNNTTNTCNTTNAAGGTAAACAATCAAGACAAAATATACAAGTTTTTTAGTTATATTTTTATTTTCATTTAAAATTTACAAAGTACAAATACTAGATTTTATTTTCTTTACATTGTATTTAATAGTTTGATTGCTCTATCATTGTCATAATTATATCGTTGCGGAGATATTATATGAGTGCAGAAATACAAAAATATATTTCCGAGATTTCCGGCTCCCTTAATTTAATTTCAAGAAGAATTGAATTTGAAACTCTCCAAGACAGAATATTTAGAAAGACCTCAGAGTGTGAAAACCCTGAAATATGGAAAGATCAAACTTTAGCCAAAGGTTTGATGAGAGAAAGGCAAGCATTATTGGAGCAGTTTGAAACCTTTAGTAAACTCAAAAATGAGTTTGATGATATTAAAACATTGTTTGAAATTGGGTCAGATGAGAAAGATGAGTTGCTTTTGCTTGAGTTAGAAAATTCATTTTCAAAGTTAAAAGATGAGGTTGCAGAAGTAGAAATTTTATCCTTATTGGATGGAGAAGCAGACGCAAATGATGCTTTTTTAGAAATTAACTCTGGTGCTGGAGGGACCGAGAGCTGTGACTGGGCACAAATGCTTGCTAGAATGTATTATAGATGGGCCGAAAAGAAAAAATATAAGATTGAACTAATTTCTGAAAGTCAAGGTGATGAAGCTGGTATCAAGTCATGTTGTTATAAGATTGTTGGAAATAATGCGTACGGATGGTTGCGCGCAGAGAGCGGAGTTCATCGCTTAGTTCGTATTTCTCCTTTTGATAGTTCATCGAGAAGACACACATCATTTTCCTCGGTTTGGGTGTACCCTGTTGTAGATGACAATTTTGATATAGAAATTAATCCATCAGATCTGCGAATAGATACCTTTCGATCCTCAGGCCCTGGTGGACAGCATGCAAACAAAACCGACTCAGCGGTTAGAATAACGCATCTGCCAACAGGTATAGTTGTAACAAGCTCCGAAAAATCTCAACATCAAAACAGAGCTAACTGCATGTCTGCATTAAAATCCCGATTATACGAACTTGAAATGCGCAAACGAAATGAAAGCATTCAAGAGAGTCACAGCCAGAAGGGCGAAGCAGGCTGGGGAAACCAAATAAGATCATACGTTCTACACCCATACCAAATGGTGAAGGATCTGAGAAGCGGCGAAGAAAGTAGCGATAGTCAGAAAGTTTTGGACGGCGACTTGGACGCTTTTATGTCTTCGGTTTTATCTTTAACGTCATCCAAATAGCTTACTTCTTTTTTTCTGGCAAGTTTTCAAACGGATTATCTGTACGCTGCACAGTTCCCTCGAAGTGAGCTCCGGTTTCAATTGCTATGGCCTTATGAATTATATCACCCTGTACTCTGGCTTTATTAGTAAGACGAACTTTAAGACCTCGAACGCGCCCAACTACGTTCCCATTAATAATGATATCGTCCGCTATAATTTCGCCTTTTATCTTTGACGTTTCTCCTACTGTTAGTAAATGAGCTTGAATGTCTCCTTCTATAATTCCTTCTATCTGTATGTCTCCGGTTGTTAGAAGATTGCCTTTGACTTTCAGATCACTCGATAAAACAGATGGTGCTACCTTGGTAAACACTTTATTTTCTTCAGGTTGCCCAGTAGAGTCTTTTTTCGGTGAATCCAGTTCGTTGTCTTTTGGTGGTATCGGCACAGGAGCCACCACCATACCTTTGGTTTCAGTTTTCTTTGATTTGCTAAACATTTTTCTGCCTATGCCTTTGATTGTTTTTTTAAGTTTCTATGCAATTTCCTTATAAGTCGAATTCTTTATAACTTTTAGCATTAATTCGTAAGTGCCTAATTGTCCCTCGAACACTGAAATTAATTATAAAAATCCAGTTTTTCTTTTAGGTCATTTATTGTTCCGAAACAACTAAAACTCTTTAAATGATCGCTATTAGAACTTAAACTATCTTTCTATGCTACACAAATCATTTTTAGGCCTTAAGTGGTATTAAATTATAAAAACTTTCTAAATTTTATATTAAATTAAAACATTTTTGTTGCGTTAGTTTGTGCATTATAATTACTTGGGTACAGCCAGCTCCTTGCATGCATTAAAAACCTCATCAACATGACCATCAACTTTAACTTTTCGCCAAATCCGTTTTATAATCA
>NZSE01000034.1 GCA_002703515.1 Paracoccaceae bacterium
GTATTTTATTAAAATTAGATAAATATGAGACCGGCTGATAAAATAAACAAATTGGTATAAAAAATGCTTCAGATACTTGAAAAGTGAATTAATTTCGCATATATAAGGTGCAATCGGGGTTAAACAGTTAAGATGATAAACAACAGCAATTCTTTAGTATTAAGCAGTTCGAGCTTATCGAGATATTTAGAGGACATTAAAAAGTTTCCAATGTTAAGTTTGGAAGAAGAGTATAGGTTGGCAAAAGCATGGGTGGAACAGCAGTGTAGATCATCAGCCCACAAGCTNGTAACNTCACANTTANGNCTAGCNGCAAANATNGCNATGGGNTACAGNGGATACGGNNTGCCNATTTCNGAGGTGGTNAGCGAGGCNAATGTNGGNTTGATGCAAGCNGTTAAGAGNTTTGATCCAGAAAANGGNTTTAGGTTGGCNACATATGCNATNTGGTGGATNAANGCNANTATCCAGGANTANATTTTNAANAGTTGGAGCCTNGTTAANATGGGNACAACTAGTGCNCAAAAAAANNTGTTNTTNAATTTAAAGAAAATTGAAAAATAANATTGGNGCGTTNGAAGANGGNGACCTNTTGCCTGAGAATGTAGANGAGATNGCTAGACANNTANATGTNNNNGANGANGANGTNGTTGCTATGAATAGAAGAATGATTGGTGGTGATGTGTCTTTGAATGCAAAAATAAATAGTGATGGTGAGACAGAGGAAGAGTGGCAGTCTTTACTTGTAGACGAAAATGAAGACCATACCGAGAAATTTGCTCACAGTGATGAGGCTAGAGAAAGAAGAGCGATCTTAATTAAGTCCTTGATTATTTTAAATGAAAGGGAAAAAAGTGTCATCTTAGATAGAAGGATGAAAGAACCCCCTCTCACACTTGAACAGCTAAGTGAAAAGCATGGAATTAGTCGGGAAAGAGTGCGTCAGATTGAGAATAAAGCAATTGATAAATTGAAAGCTAAAATCTTAGAATTGACTTAACACTAAGAGTGTTTTTCTCTGTAATTACTTTGTTTATATACTCCAATTAATTCAAGCTTACTCGTAAAATATTTGAGTTCATCCAGAGCCCTTGTTACAGATGTATCTTCAGGATGCCCTTGAATGTCTGCGAAGAATTGGGTTGCTTCAAAAGAGCCTCCTAACATGTAACTTTCCAGTTTTATCATATTTACATTATTGGTAGCAAAACCTCCCATAGCCTTGTATAAAGCTGCAGGAATATTCCTTACCTGGAAAAGTATAGATGTGATCACTTTTTTTTGCTGCTTAATTAATTTCTTAGGCTTCTTTTCCATCAACAAGAATCTAGTGGTGTTGTTTTTATTATCCTGAACATTAGCTCTCAGTATTTTTAAACCATAAATTTGAGCTGCAATTTTTGAAGCTAATGCACCCTTAAACTTATCGTTTTCTTCTGATATTAATCTAGCTGACCCAGCGGTATCATAGCCTGAAATAGGTCTAATATTATTTTTTTTAAGAAATTCCTTGCATTGGCCTAAAAGAACAGGATGGCTTGTTGCTGTAGTCACTGTTTTCAAGTTTGATGATTTGGGACCTAACATGCAAATATCTACAGGTAAAAAATACTCTGCTGTTATAAAAAGCTTTGAGGCTGGTAGAAGAGAATGAATATCAGCAACCCTACCATATGTTGAGTTATCTACTGGTAAAATGGCCTTGTCAGCTCTACCTTTTCTTACGGCTTCAATAGCTTCTTCAAAGGACTCACAAGGTACAACTACAGGGTCTTTAAAAAACTTAGTTGAAGCTTGATGTGAATACGAACCGAGGGCTCCTTGGAACGATATTTTCAGGACCTTCTTTTTCATAACTTGATTAGGATGTACATTTTGTCGCGTTCTTTTTTGAAATCAGTTGTAGAATATTTTTTAATTTTTTATATAACATATAATATTATTTGAATTTAGGAATAAAAAACATGGATACCTTCGAGTGGACCAAGATAGGTGGGGCTCTTTGCGGAGCACTTCTCTTTTTTTTGCTTTTAAATTGGGGCACTGAGATAATTTACCATAATAGTGACGATTACTATGGGGAAGAAAAATTGGCTTATTATCTAGACATTGAAGTTAGTGATGATGAGACAGAAGAGAGCGACGAGGAAGTTGTTGATTTTGCCACTTTGCTTGCCAGTGCAGATATTGAAAAAGGTAAGAAAGTGTTTGGTAAATGTAAGTCTTGCCACAAGCTTGACGATGGAGNGAACGGTGTNGGTCCTCATCTTTACAAGGTTATTAACCGAGATATAGGTTCCATAGAAGGGTTTAAATATTCGAAAGCATTGATGGGTCTGCAGGGGGTCTGGAGTATAGAAGAACTTAATAAGTATCTCACCAAGCCATCCGAGTATGCTCCTGGAACTGCAATGAGTTTTGCTGGTCTTAAAAAAGATAAAGATAGAGCTGATTTAATTGAATATCTAAATACTTTATCTGAGTAAAAACGCTTATTAACATTTGCCTTTAAAACACAATATAACTAAAATAAGAACAAAAGAAGAACAAAATATTTTGGGCATTAATATGAGTTATGTTAATTTTTCTGAGATTGAATACCTAGAGTTTTTGCCAGGGTTATTTCTTAGGAGAGGAAGTGTCCATCAGATAGTAGGACCGTCAAGATTTATTTTTCCACTTATAATTGCAAGAAATATAAAAAATCACATAACGTGGATAAGAAGAAAAGATACTGTTGTATCGCTTTATCCCGATGGACTTACATCTTGGGTTGATATTAATAAATTCATTTTGGTGGATACAATGACAGACCAAGAGTCTATATGGGTAATGGAAGAATTTTTAAAATCAGATGTAAGTGAACTTGTAGTATGTGAGTTACATAAACCAATTCAATATTCAAATCTTCGAAGAATAATACTGTCATTCAAAAGTGTAGGAGAAGAAAAAAACACAACTCTTCCGATAGTACTGTTAGTTTCTTCCTTTCAAATTAAAATAATAGGTGTTGAGAGCAGATGGTATATGAAGCCTAGCCTTTTGATTAACTCATCTACAAAAAAAAGACGTTCTTTCTTAGAAGAACGGTGGGAGTTGACATGCAGTAAATCAAAACTAAACCTATCATCATGGATAATCAGGGCTAGACAGCAAGGCTATGATAGAAGGACTATTAACGTACATGAGGCTAGTTGAGGCCTACTTATTGTGCATAGTTCCTAAAGCCCCACCCCCAGGGGTTTTCACAATCAAGGTATCACCTTTTTTTCCTTTTATTTGATCGGCGTACTTCAATACCTCATAACGACCGTCATTTCTAAGAATACTGGTTGATCCTACTTTGCCTGATCCTCCGCCTAAAAGTCCTGGTGGGCCAATAGACCTATGGCCAGATAGAACTGAAATTATCATTGGTTCCAAAAAAGAGATTTTACGAATTACACCGTCACCCCCCTTGTACTGCCCAATACCTCCAGAGTCCTTGCGTACAGAAAATTCTTCTAGTATCACAGGATATCTGAACTCAAGCGTCTCCGGATCGGTTAATCGGCTGTTAGTCATATGACTGTGAACAGCAGAGGTGCCATGATAAAAATTTCCAGAAAAGTTTATCCCAGCACCTGTACCACCACAAATTGTTTCATAATATTGGAACTTTTCATTTCCCCAGGTAATATTGTTCATAGTTGACTGAGATGCCGCTTGAATACCAAAACCCATTAAAAGGGCTGAAGTTACGGCCTGACTGGTCTCGACGTTACCCGCTATTACCGCAGCGGGATACTCTGGAGATAACATACTAGACTTAGGAATTTTTATTTTGATTGGTTTCATTATTCCTGAGTTCATAGGAATATTGCCCCCAGTTAATATTCTAAATGCATATAACACAGCTGCTCTGGTAACAGGTAGGGGAGCGTTATAATTACTTTCCAGTTGCATTGTGGTTCCACTAAAGTCGACCTCTATCGAACTATCTTCAGTGTTAGGTTTTAAACTGATTTTTATTTCTCTCACTGCACCTGATAAGTCATTATCCATCTGATATGTGATCTCGGTGCTTTTTATTGTCTTAATTGATTCCCTAACGGCGTTTTCGGCATTTTGACAAACGAGTTCCTGAAACCTGAAAACTGTCTCGAGACCATACTTATTGACTATTTTTAGTAATTCTATCTCTCCTTTCTTACATGCTGCAATTTGCGCTTTTAAATCAGCAATATTTGTTGAAGGGGACCTGGCCGGATATGAGCCTGCTAATAGTTTTTCTTTAATCGCTTTTTCTTTAAAAATACCCTTGTCCACAATTTTCCAATTATCAATATAAATTCCTTCTTCATTGATATTCGTGCTGTTGCACGGCATAGACCCTGGGGTAAGTCCACCGATATCAGTATGATGCCCTCGAGCTGCTGTGTAAAAAATTATCTCATTTTTCTCAGCGTTCCATATGGGATTAACTATAGTTATATCTGGGAGATGGGTTCCTCCGTTGTAGGGTGCATTGATAGCAAAAATGTCGCCATGAGATAAAGTGGAATTGTTTTTTATTATTGATTTTACTGTTGAGTCCATCGATCCTAAATGCACTGGCATGTGGGGAGCATTGGCAACCAGATCCCCATTCTTATCAAAAATAGCGCATGAAAAATCCAACCGTTCTTTAATAGTTATTGATTGCGCAGTCTTTTCTAGAACAAATCCCATTTGTTCAGCAATTGACATAAATAAATTATTAAATACCTCAATCTGAGCGCTTTCAGTATGGCTCTTTGGTTGAAGAGTCTTCACTCTTTTAAGTTTTATTGCTCCACTCTCTTGCAGAGTGCTATCCCAGCCTTTTTTAAGTAGAATCGATGTCTGGGATCCGACAAGAACAGCAGGTCCTACAATTTTTGAGTTTTTTCTTAAATTTTCTATCGGGAAAAATTGACAATCACTCCACTCTCCATCGATGTAAACCTTTTTGGTTACAGTTGACAATTTTTTAGTTGTTAGTTCTTCAACGGATTTCTTACTTTTTATGTCTACATCAGTACCACCGATGGCTTCAACGAACACAGACTCTATAATCAATTTTTTTGATGTAGGTTTGAATCCGAAAAGCCGTAAATAGGTTTCCTTAAATTTTATTTGTAAATTAGTTGTCGTATCAAAATCAAATTCTAGACTGGTATCTGTTCCCTGCAGTTTGATGAATAATTTGATTATATAAGTTATATTTTTTTCCAAGACATTTTGTTTTTCAAGATTCTCCATCGTTGAGGTAATAAGACTATCGGCTATAAGTGCAGTTTCTAATAATGTTTCTCTTGTTAAATATTTTTCTATTACCTTACTTTTATTAGTTCTTACCTCTGCTAAACCCATACCATAAGCTGAAAGTACTGAAGCATGCGGGTGAATAAGACAGGTCTTTATGTCGAGTATCTCTGCTATTGAGCAAGCGTGCTGGCCTGCAGCACCTCCGAAAATGGTTAGGCAATATTCTCGTAAGTCATAACCTCTTTGAACAGATATTTTTTTGATGGCTTCGGCCATACTATTATCTGCTATGCTGATGTATCCTTCTGCAATTTCTTCTACAGGAACATTCATTTTATCACTTAGCNGCTCAAATAGAATTTTTGATGCACTTAGTGACAAGCTTTCATTGCTGTTATNTCCAAAAGTGTTCGGAAAAAAGTCAGCATGAATTCTTCCTGTNACCANGTTACTNTCGGTAATNGTTAGTGGACCTCCNCGAGCATAACATGCNGGTCCNGGTGTTGCTCCNGCGCTTTCAGGNCCNACAATCAATCTTCCTGATTTTTCGGAGAGGATNCTACCACCACCTGCCGCAATAGTGTTTATGCTCAACATTGGAATTGAGATGCGAATCCCATCAATTTTATTATTCACTGTTCGCTCTAGCTCNCCGGAGTAATGCCAAACATCAGTTGANGTTCCNCCCATATCGAACCCAATTATTTTNTGTTCTTTNTCCAAAGCGCTAGTTTTTATCCCACCTATAACACCCCCNGCNGGACCTGATAAAATTGAGTCTTTTCCAGAAAAAAGACTAGCANCCGTTAGCCCNCCATTTGATTGCATAAAGCTAATTTTACCGCTTATATCTCCGTTAAACTCTGAGTATAGGTTTTCAATATACTTATTTAAAACAGGGCTCAGNTATGCATCAGCCACAGTCGTATCGCCTCTCATAACGTACTTCATAATTTGAGACGTTCTATAGCTCAACGAAATGTGCGAAAACCCTATAGCCTTTGCTACTTCCTCTGCCTCTTTCTCATGTTTGTTAAATTTACAACTATGCATGAAAACAATTGCACAGGACTTTTCTTCCACATTTTTTATTTTTCTAAGATCTTCATAGAGCTTTTCCTTATTGATTGGCTGTAATATTTTACCAGAGGACGTCACTCGTTCCTCAACTTCTACTATGTGATCATACAAAGGGTCATTTAGAATTATTTGCCTGTCAAAAAGATTGGGTCTGTTTTGGTATGCTATTCGTAGTTGGTCTCTCAATCCCTTGGTGGTTAATAAAACTACAGGAAATCCCTTTCTTTCCAGAAGGGCATTTGTCGCGACTGTTGTTCCCATTTTTATGGAGTTTATGTTATCCGTAGGTATTTTTTCGTCATGAGGGACTTTTAGAAAACGCTTAATACCTGCCAAGCCTGCGTCTTTATAAAGTTGTTCGTTTTCGGAAAGTAATTTATCAGTAAATAGCTCCCCATTAGGGTCTCTTGCAACAATATCAGTAAACGTACCACCTCTATCAATCCAAAAATCCCATAGCTTTNTCTGATTTAAATTTAACATTTCTTTTATCTACTCGTCCTATATCGCTATTGAAANATATTAAATAGTTTTAGTTGATAATCAAATATGGATGGCTGATTNAAAATAAAAGACNANGGTTTCATCAAATCAGTCCAGCAACCCACTTTTCNATAAGATATCTTGCTATGGCACCTTTCCTAGCCATAAAAATCGATTTGTCTAGACCATTGAGAGCCCTAAAAACTTTCTCTCTGCTGACCCAAATCACATCTTCAAGTTCATCTTTGTCAATTTGAATAGTTCTGCTTTGTGCTTCACCAGTGCACCCCATCATCAATGATGCAGGAAATGGCCATGGTTGACTTGTTACGTATTGAACATTTTTTATTCTTACNCCACTCTCTTCCAANACTTCTCTTTCAGCTGCTGCCTCAATAGTTTCACCAGGCTCTATAAAGCCTGCTAAACAAGAATACATTTTTGCAGGCCAACCATGTGATCGCCCCAGAAGTATATCATTTCCCTTTTTAACTAACATGATAACTACAGGATCAATTCTGGGAAATTGCTTATAATGGCACTTCTCACAGGTCTTTTCCCATCCCGCCTTTTCAGAAAATAATTTAGCTCCACAAGATTGACAAAAATTAACCCTTTTATGCCACTCATACATTNCCTTTGCTGTTGCNCATAAATTTGCGTATTTAGGATTTAATAACGGTAATAAATTCCGCAAGTCACAAAAATAAGTGTTCTTTGGTAGATCTGGGTGGAAATTTCTTTCGGAGTCACTAAAGGATCCGATTTGTTCCGTATTTCCTAAAACCTCTCTTGAGTCAGAAATATCCCACAAGACAACATTTCTATTTTCAAATTCTCCCAAAAAAATATACTTTTTTAGGCTTTGTATAAATTTTATTCTTTGTTTTATAAGATAAGGAAAAGGTTTCCCATCATTAAATTGGAAAAGAAGCTTACCTCTCCAAATAATCAGATGAGAACAATTTTTTAAGTTTTTAACGTTTTTTGAGTTTCGAAGATCTGCCTTTCTTTCTAAGTTCATTAGAGAAAATAATGGAGGGGAGTCTAAATCCATCGCGTAATCCTTAGCATATTTAATTTTCTTGTTTAAGACTTTGTTAGATATATAATTATAGGTGAGAGATTGGCTCGGGTAAACCTTATCGATCACCCGGTCAGGTCTGAAAGGAAGCAGCCGAATTGTAAAGGTTTAGGTCGATTGTCGATCTCTCGTTAGTATTCAAATTTGTAATAACTTTTACTAAGAAAATTTTAAGGAAGNGGAAGATTGTCTGTAGAGCCATATAAAGTATTAGCGCTTAAATATAGACCTACTCAATTTTCGGAATTAGTGGGTCAGGATACATTAGTAAAAACANTGAGAAATTCTTTTCGATCTAACAGAGTCGGACANGCCTTTTTACTACACGGTGACAGAGGGGTNGGCAAAACTTCTACNGCAAGGCTTATAGCAAAAGCCATAAACTGCACAGAAAAAAAAGATGGTGATGTGGAGCCGTGCAATACTTGNTCTAACTGTAATTCAATTCAGTTGGGTAGACACGTAGATGTCATTGAAATGGATGGAGCAAGCAANACTGGCGTAAACGATATTAGAGAAATAATTGAAACAGTGGTTTATAGAGCTGCTTCNGCNAAATTTAAGGTTTATATTATAGATGAAGTTCATATGTTGTCTAATTCCGCTTTCAATGCTTTGCTAAAAACATTAGAGGAACCTCCAGAGCANGTNAAATTTATATTTGCAACAACTGAGATAAAAAAAATNCCCCTAACGATATTATCGNGAGTNANTCGCTTTGACTTAAAAAGATTAGAAAACGTAGNGCTAATCAACCATCTAANNGAAATTTTGCAGCGCGAAGGGCTAAGCGCTGAAAAAGAAGCTTTAAAGACCATTGCTAGAGAGGCTGAAGGTTCCGTTAGAGATGCTTTATCAATTCTTGATCAAGTATTAGTAAATTGTGGATCAAAAATTGAAAACCAGATGGTTAATGAATTATTAGGAAAAATTTCAAAATCTGATTCTTTAAATCTTCTTGAACTCATCATAAAAGGAAAAACAGCGGAGGCACTTAAAAGAAGTAGGGATTTTATAGCAGGAAATACAAGCGCTGCCACTCTACTCCAAGAATTGTTAGGATGTCTACATTTGATAAGCGTATCAAGCCTAGGGGATAATGACTTGATGAGTGATGATTATTCAATTGAAGAAATAAAACTTGCAGAAAAATTATCTAGTAAAACTGATACGATTATTTTAACAACTTTATGGCAAATTCTATTTAAAGGAATTGATGAATTGAGAGTTGCTTCTGAGCCAATAACGAGTTTAGAGATGTTGTTACTAAGAGCATGTCACATGTCAATTTTGCCTTCACCTGATACACTTATAAAAAGTGTTTTGGATAGTGGTTCTGATAACATGATGCATGTTTACAATGTGGAAAAGAAGTCAGTCTTGAAAATGCCAGAAAAGAGTGAAATAATGGACAAACCCCAAAGTGACGTCGAAAATACTGAAACGGAGAGGTCAGATAGCAGCGCTGTGAAAGAGATTTTAGATATTTTTCCAGGGGCAACTGTAAAGAAATGAGTGATCAAAAACTCGATAATAAAAAAGAGGAATAAAATGTTTAAAGGACTCGGCCAATTAGGTGACATGGCAAAGTTAATGAAGCAGGCTCAGGAAATGCAACAGAAAATGCTTGATGCACAGAGCGAACTAGATAACGTAGAGGTCTTAGGAGAAGCAGGGGGTGGGCTTGTCAAAGTTGTTGGTACAGCTAAAGGAACTTTCAAAAATATAGAAATAGATGAGTCAATTTTAGTCCCTTCAGAAAAGCAAGTTATAGAGGACCTGCTTTTAGCAGCAATTAAGGACTGCAAATCTAAGAGNGAAGAGGCCTCAAAAAAAGAGATGGCCAAGATGGGCNAGGCGTTTGGTTTGCCTGAAGGATTTAAGCTGCCTTTCTAAAATGATAAATAGTCACGCAAAGGATGGTCAGTCCGATTTAGAGTCAATAATTAAAATCTTTTCAAAGATGCCAGGTCTCGGCCCCAGATCAGCACAAAGACTAGTATTTCATTTAATAAAAAAGAGAGAAATAATACTTAATCAGNTAATACTTTCCCTNGAAAATTTAAATAATAAAATAAAATATTGTGAAATTTGTGGCAACGTTACTCTGGNTACTATGTGTGAGGTGTGTTCTGATAAATCTAGGGANAATGGTTTNGTGTGTGTCGTAGAGGATATTTCTGANTTGTGGGCTATGAATCGNTCTGGNGCTTTTAACGGAGTTTTTCACGTTCTAGGAGGACTTCTATCTCCNATAGAGGGAATAGGTCCTGAAGAATTAAAAATTTCAACATTAAGTCAGAGGGTGGCCTCAGGAAGTGTTAAAGAAATAGTTCTTGCGCTGGGTGCCACTATAACAGGGCAGACTACGGCCAACTATATTTTCCAAGAATTAGAAAAATATTCAATTAAAATAACATCACTCGCACAGGGTGTTCCTGTAGGAGGAGAACTAGATTATTTAGATGATAGNACAATTGTGGCAGCTTTTAATGCGCGAAGAAAATTTGAATAGAAAAAATGCAACAGAATGAATTAAAAAAAAATAACGCCAACTACGCACCGTTAACACCTATAGTGTTTTTAGAAAAGGCAGCAAAAGTATTCCCAAATCGCTATAGTATTATTCATGAGAATAAATATTTTACCTGGGAACAAACTTTTTTAAGATGNACACAGCTTGCTAGTTCTTTGTCTCAAAAATTGACTANAGGTAATGTCGTAGGTTTTATAGCATCTAATACGCCTGAATTATATGAAGCACACTTTGGTGTGCCCATGGCAGGTATGATATTGAACGCAATAAATTACAGANTAGATGCNAAAACGATAGCTTATATCATTGATCATTCAAATATAAAACTGCTGTTCATTGATACAGAGTTTTTCCAATTAGGGAAAGAAGCAGTCAATCTGTCCAAAGAAAAACCAGATATTATCATTGTCAAAGATCAACAAACATTTACGTTCGACACATCTTACTCTCATATGGATTATGAACAATTTTTGGAAAGTTATGACTTAGACTCCAATTATTATAAACCATTAGACGAATGGGAGAGTTTAAGTATTAATTATACATCGGGTACAACAGGAAATCCTAAAGGTGTCGTTTATCACCATAGGGGTGCTTATCTCAATGCAATGGGTAACTCTCTAGAATGGGACATGAAAATGCATCCTACCTATTTGTGGACCTTACCAATGTTTCACTGTAATGGATGGTGTTTTCCATGGACTATAGCGATGAGAGCTGGAACAAATATCTGTTTGAGAAAGATAACGGGAGAGAATATATACGACAAGATATTTAGTCATGGGGTAGAGTATTTGTGTGGCGCTCCTACAGTTTTAAGCTTTATTATTAACACTGATTCAAACCATGTAAAAAAACTCAACGGTAGAGTAAAGTTAATGACTGCAGCCGCCCCTCCACCAGCCAAAATATTAGAGCAAATAGAAAAGTGTGGGTTTGACGTAACACATGTTTATGGATTAACTGAAGTATATGGACCGGCAGTAATATGCAAATGGAAGGATGAATGGGATAATTTGGAGCCTTCCGAGAAAGCTAATTTAAAGTCCAGACAAGGGGTTTCTTACTTGGTGCAAGAAGATTTAAAGGTTGTCAATTCAGAAACACGAAAAGAAGTGCAGCATGATGGAAATGAATTAGGAGAGGTTCTTCTCAGAGGAAATATCACGATGAAAGGTTATCTTAAAGATGAAGACGCTACTATAAAAGCGTTTAAAGATGGTTGGTTCAAAACTGGTGATTTGGGAGTAATATATGAAGATGGGTATATTCAACTAAAGGATAGAGCTAAAGATATAATTATTTCTGGTGGAGAGAATATCTCCTCAATTGAAATAGAGAACTGTATTTTTAAAATTGAAGGTGTAATTGCATGTGCCGTTATAGCGAAGCCTGATGAAAAGTGGGGTGAAACGCCTTGTGCTTTTATTGAAAAGAAAGAAGGAGCCTATATAACTAAAGAAGAGGTTTTAAAGTTTTGTAAAGAAAATTTAGCAAAGTTTAAAGTTCCAAAAGAAGTGATTTTTAGCGAACTCCCTAAGACTTCGACAGGAAAAATTCAAAAAGCAGAATTACGCAAGTTTTTTTCTAAGAAATAAATACCTAGCTGAATACTTTTAGTCTTTTATACCATTAAATCACTTCCCATTTTTTTTAAATTGATTAAACAGTAGTTAGTCACAGAATTGGCATAAACAAAAGAGGTAGAAAATGTCCGTAAAAGTAGCAATTAATGGATTTGGACGAATTGGACGAAATATTTTGAGAGCGTCCATAGAAAATAGTAGACAGGATATAGAGGTGGTGGCTATTAACGATCTTGGTTCTCCAGAGATGAATTTACATTTACTTAAATATGACAGTGTGCATGGTCGATTTCCTTTAGAACTTTCGCTACACAAAAACTATCTAAGAGTTAACAGTGCGGAGATCGAAATTACCGCTGAAAAAGATCCGGCGAAGTTACCGTGGTCAAAAGTGGATGTCGCCCTTGAGTGCACAGGTATTTTCACTAATAAAGAGAATGCTTCTCTGCATTTAAAAGTTTTTATAATCTTATTTTCGAAAATTATTGGGATCTAATTATTGCTACTCTAATTTTTTAATCTAAATATTTTATTAACTGTATGTGCCCCAAATATAATAAAAGGTGTATAAACCATAATTAGATATCGACTAAGAGCTATCCCTAAAAAACTAGGAGAAACGGCAATAAAA
>NZSE01000035.1 GCA_002703515.1 Paracoccaceae bacterium
CTGGAACTATGGTTCTCTTCATTGCAATTGTACTATTAGTCGTTCTGGGAATTATTCTTTTTTAATAGAAACGCTCTTTTTGTACTAATCCAATCGGTTGCAACCCTTCTTTTATCCTACTTATGTTTGCTAGAATAGATTTAATAGAGCTTTTTAATCGAGTTGGAGCAGAGATATGTGGGGTAACCGTCACTTTTTCATGGAGCCAGAAAGGGTGCTCTTGTGGCAAGGGTTCTTCATTAAATACATCTAAGGTACACCCAGATATTTTTCCAACATCAAGTGCTTTAAGAAGATCATTATCCTCAATTAGCCCACCTCTGCCAGCGTTAATTACAACTGCTCCATTCTTAACAAATTTGAGGGAAGCTGAATTGATAATTGTTTTTGTTCGTTCTGTAAGTGGTAATAGAAGTATTAAATAATCGGAAGTCGACAAAATTTTTCTTAAACCGTCTTGTCCTACTAATGAATTTACCCCACTAATATTTTTTTCGTTCGCCGACCAGCCTGCAACTTTAAAATCAAGTTTCTTAAACTTGTTAGCAGTAGCTGCACCCAAGGTTCCAAGACCTAAGATTCCAATATGAACTTGATTTGCAAGTAACCTTTCCTTATTGCAGGTTATCCACTCTTTTTTTTCAGGCTTAATAAATTTATCAAGATCAAGATGATACCTCAATACATGAGCGACACACCACTCGGCCATGCATTCTGTCATTTCAGCATCAATTAATCTTACCAATGGTTGCCTGATAGTTTTGTTTAGGAGTGTTTTTTCAACACCAGCAAATATAGAGAAAATCACGGTNTTATCTGAAAAAATGGAAAAGTCNGATATATNACTGTCATCAGAGTATATTANTNCGTTTATGTCATTGGTATTTGATAAGTCCTCGATAACGGTGTAGTNCAAAGATTGAGCTTTGATTTCATTTGCAAGAACTTTCTTATACTCTGCCGTTCTGGCTCCTGTTGAAACAAAAATCTTCAAATCAAAACCTGTTATTTTTGTGCACATGAGCGCTTTGGATAAGCCCAAAGCTCAACATGATTACTATCATTGAAGANCCTCCGTAAGAAACTAATGGTAGAGGTATTCCCACAACAGGCAATAGCCCCATAACCATTGCAATGTTTATTGAGAAATAAGTAAAAAAAGTCATGCATAGACCAGTTATCAATAAGCGAGAATATTTGTCTGTAGTTGCTAGTGCTGAGAAAATACAAAGTAAAACTATTAGGCTATAAATTATAAGAAGACCAATTGTACCAAAAAATCCAAACTCCTCGGCTAGTGTCGTAAAAATAAAATCAGTGTGCTTTTCAGGTAGAAAATTAAGCTGACTTTGTGATCCNTGCATATAACCCTTCCCAAATAAACCCCCTGAACCCAATGCAATTTTTGACTGTGTTATGTGATAACCNGANCCAAGTGGATCTGCTGACGGGTCTAAAAAGGTATCTATCCTTCTAAAATGATAATCTTTTAANAGTTGCCACTCTGTACCTCTGCTCTGNAATAATACNAACAATAATGTGAAGAAACTAATTCCTCCAAATAAAAAATATCCAAAGTGTACCCCGGCAATAAACATTATAAAAATGCCTATCATAGTNATAACTAAGGCCGTTCCAAGATCAGGTTGTCGAAAAACTATAAAAGCTGGAATTAGAATTAATAAAAGCGGAATCAAAACGTAAAAGGGATGTGANACCTTATTGACAGGAAGCTTATGATAATAATAAGCGAGAGCCATAACTATTGATATTTTGAATGCTTCTGATGGCTGTAATTTTATTACTCTTAGATCCAACCACCTTTTCGCACCCATTCCTGTTTCACCAAAAAAATAAACTGCAGTTAATAATGCTAAACCTAAAATATAGATATAAGGAGATGTTTTTTGCCAAAAGGAAATACTAATTGNGGACATTACAAAAATTAAAAAGAAGCTGACNAAAAATCGGTTTAACTGAGGTCTAGTCCATGGATCCCAACTCCCACCACTGACAGAATACAACATTAAAAACCCAAATAANGCCGTTACCAGAATCAGGATTTGAAGNGACCANTTTATATATATTAGTTTGATAAAAAAGTTCATCTTAAATGTTAAAGTTTATGTTTGAACTTAGGTTTATTTTTTTTGCAATCTCTAGCAGTCTACTGCGCACTTCTAATTGTTGAGTTTCTGGATACGCAGTTAAAGGCGGAATTCCACCATATAATTGAAAAAGCATTATATCCCGAGCGATCGGCGCTGCTACCTTAGAACCACTTCCGCCATGCTCAACTACCACACTGAGAGCGTATTTTGGTTTTTTATATGGAGCAAAGCATGTGAAAAGAGCATGGTCTCTCATTTTCCAAGGTAAATCTTCATTCTTAATCACACCTTTCTCGCGCTCTTCTCGAGTTATTTTTCTTACTTGAGAAGTACCTGTTTTACCTGCAATTGAAAAGGTTTCATCAGTCGATCTAAAGTTAAAAGCTGTACCCTCTTTTTCATTTAAAACATCAAACATTCCCTTTCTAATAGCATCTAAGGTGTTTTTTCTTATGGAAATTGACTTGGGTTGAGCCTGAACGATATTTGGACCTCTGATAAGGTTTGGGGTTATCTGTTTCCCGGAAGCAAGTCTTGCCGTCATTACGGCTAACTGCAAAGGCGTTGCTAGGCTAAATCCTTGTCCGATACCAACATTTAGTGTATCTCCTACCAGCCAGCTGGTCCCAAACCTCTCTTTTTTCCATTTTTTTGAGGGCATAAATCCCTTACTTAGACCGGTCAATGGTAGGTCGTAAGACTGACCAAGACCTAGTAGTCTCGCCATTTCTCCTATTTTTTTCACTCCAACTTTACGAGCTAGTTCATAAAAATAGACGTCACAAGATTTCTGAATAGCTTCTTGGAGTTTTAGTTTTCCATGCCCACCTTTTAGCCAACAGTGAAATTTTCTGCTGCCCAACTCATAGAACCCTGGACAAAATATTTTATCATTGAGTCCGATAAGGCCTATCTCAAGAGCTGCTGCTGCTACTATCATTTTAAATGTTGAGCCAGGCGGGTAGGCTCCAGAAGTTGCTTTATTAAGAAGAGGTTTCCGCTCGTCACTCAGTAAAGCGTTCCAATTAGATTGCGATATACCAAGTACGAAATTATTTGGATTATAGCTTGGGGTTGAGACTAATGATAATATATCCCCACTATCTATATCTATTAGAACAGCGGACGCGCTCATTCCATTCAATCTTTCTAACGAAAACTTTTGAAGATTAGTCTCTATTGTTAAGTGTATATTTTCTCCAGACTTACCTTGTGCTCTATTTAGCTCTCTCATTACTCGTCCAGAAGCATTTACCTCTACTCTACTAACTCCTGCACTTCCTCTTAAATGCCTCTCCAGTTTTTTTTCTATCCCTACTTTTCCTATTTGAAACTTGGGAATTTGAAGGACAGGGTCAACTGGTTTTTCAGATTTAAGATCTTTGTCGGATATAGGGCCGACATATCCAACGACATGGGCGTATGTTTCGTATTCCTTATAGTGGCGGGTTAACCCTACCTCGGGAATTATGCCAGGAAGGCTAGGTAGATTTACTGATATTTTCGCAAACTCATCCCATGTAAGGTTTTCAGCAACAGTTATCGGTATAAAGGAACTTCTTTTTTTCATATCTTGCAAAATTTTGTCTTGAAGTTTTTGATCTAAATCTATGATATTAGAAAGTCTAGTTAACACTTTGCTAGGGTTATTAGCTTGTTCTCTAATGAGAACCACCTTGTAATTTTGTTCGTTTACGGCTATCGGCTTGCCCAATCTATCAAAAATAAGGCCTCTTGAAGGGGGAATGAGCCTGAGATTAACTCTGTTGGCATCAGCTAATAATTTATAATCTTCGGAATCTTCAATTTGAAGTTTCCTAATATGCCACCCTAGTAGTGCTACTGCGCTAGCCTTTAATAACCCAGAAACTACTATTCTTCGATGTATTCTCTTGCCCATCTTTGACTTAAAAGTATTTTCTTTGAACTTTGACATTATTTTTTTTGCGCCTTTAATAATTTATACGGTATATCGAATAAAGGATAACACATTAAAGTAAATATTGNTTGATTGAGGATNGTAAAAAAGCTGNGTTNTGGGATAAAAAATATATGGTGNAGAAAAAGGTTAAGTATTTGAACGCAAGAGATAACNGAAAAAAATATAAAGTAATGAATGTAGAACGAAGAGTTTTCTATCTGCGATTGGTAACGTTTTATAACTATAATACATATGAGTAAAAGAATTGTAAGTAGGCCTATTGGCTTCATTTGTAGAATGTCTGAAAAAAGTAAAAGGAACAATATCAAATATAAATTAATTGTTNGTGCTCTATTCAAAGCTGAGCAGAGAATAAAGCACAAAAAAAGATCTGGGTAAAATGAATTTGCACTATTCATGCTCGTGGAGGTTAATGCAGTAGGGGTTATAATAAATACAAGCCCCANAACAAAAACAAANATATAATTTAATAAGCTCGATTGATAAAAATACATTTTAATATATTAAAAATTCTCCATTCCGACCAAGTCAGTGTCTGTCCAGTCAGCAACTATTTTTCTAGTATTCAAAATTCGAAGAAACTCTAGGGACTCAAAATTAGCAACTGGCTTTACTCTTAATTTTTTTTTATTATCTATGAAAATATCTCCTATAAGAATATCAGAAGGGAAAACGTTACCGTCACCAGATGTAAAAACTCTGTCACCAATATTAATAAGTGCTTTCTCCTCGATAAACTCTAACAAAGGCCATTGACTGTTATCTCCAATCAAAAGGCCTTTTTGGTTGACTCTTTTTATCTTTATTGGAATTGCAGAAGAAATATCTGTCAGAAATAAAACCCTGGAAACGTTTTGTCCAACTCCAGCAATTCTACCAACAAGTCCGAGTCCATCGACTGCTGCGGAACCATTTTTTATCCCATCTTTTGTTCCAATATTTATAACTCCTGATTGATAAAAGGGGCTACCGCTGTCAGCCAATAATTCTCCAGTCACCCAAATAAGATCTTTACTCAGTTTCACATTATTGAGGGCTCTGAGCTGTGCATTTTTCTGTTCTAGTTGTAAGGCTTTTTCTTTCCAGCCAGTCATATTCTGTAGATCTCTTTTAAGTTCTTTATTTTCTTCTAAAAGTGACGAATAAATTTCAAAATACCTAACAAGGTCACCTATGACTCTAATAGGATAGTTTAAAGGTGTTGTTAGCGGAGCAACAAATCCAATAATTTTTGTTCTAATTAATTCTGTTCTAGTGTTGTCGACTCTCCACAAAATAAAAATAATTATGAGGCATATGAAAACTAATGTGGTGACTAGTACGTTCCATGATTTAGATCTATGGGAATTTGACTTTTTAGCCATTTTTACGAATATCTGAGGTTTTAACTGCCGTAATCAATCACATGAGCAAGTTGCTTTTCAAACTCCAGAGATTTTCCAGTGCCCAAAGCAACACAGTTAAGCGACTCATCCGCTACTGAAATCGCTAGCCCAGTTTGCTCTCGTAATGCTAAGTCTAAGTCGCCTAAAAGTGCTCCTCCCCCAGTTAGCATAACTCCTCTATCAACAATATCTGCTGCCAAGTCAGGGGGTGTACTTTCGAGAGCAGTCATCACTGCTTCACAAATTTGTTGCACAGGTTCAGATAGTGCTTCTGCCACTTGAACTTGTGTGACCTCTGTTTCTTTAGGCACACCATTTAGAAGATCTCTTCCTCTAATATCCATTGATGCTCCTCGTCCGTCTTCCGGCATACGGGCGGTACCTATTTGCGTCTTTATTCTTTCAGCAGTTGCTTCACCGACCAATAAATTATGCTGTCTCCTAAGATATGAAATGATGGCTTCGTCCATCCTATCTCCTCCGACTCTCACCGATCTTGCATACACAATATCTCCCAAGCTTAAAACTGCGACCTCTGTTGTTCCACCACCAATGTCAACTACCATAGATCCTGTAGGATCGGTTATAGGCATTCCTGCACCTATTGCAGCTGCTATTGGTTCAGCAATAAGGCCGGCTTGCCTCGCTCCTGCAGATAAAACGGACTCTCTAATAGCTCTTTTTTCCACGGGAGTAGCTCCATGTGGAACGCAAACAATTATTTTAGGTCTCGCAAACATTCCCCTTTTATGCACTTTTTTTATGAAATGCTTAATCATTTCTTCTGCAACATCGAAGTCCGCAATTACACCATCACGCATAGGTCTTATTGCTTGTATTGATCCGGGTGTTCTTCCAAGCATCAGCTTTGCATCTTCTCCAACAGCCAAGACTTGTTTCTTGCCATCTCTCATATGAAAAGCAACTACAGACGGCTCATTGAGTATTATACCTCTTGACTTTACATAGACAAGTGTGTTTGCCGTACCCAGGTCGATAGCCATGTCAGAAGAAATAAATCCACTCAAAAAAGAAAACATTAACGTCACCTATTAAATTTTAATAACTTATATTGATTTATTGAAAATAATCAACTTTCAAATGAAAACTAGTTATTAGTATCAGTATTACCTGTAGCCGTTTTTACCTCTTTACCGTCTTTCCAAATCGTATCTATTATCTTTCCATTCTGAAACATCATTACACCTTTACCTTCTCGTTTACCATTAACGAAGTAGCCTTCATATTTATCTCCGTTGGCGTAAGTAGCAACACCTTTCCCGCTCATCTCCCCTGAATTCCATTCTCCGGAGTATGAGAAGCCATTATTCATTTTCATGGTTCCCTTACCATGTCGTTGATTATTTTTGAAAGTGCCTTTATATACTGTTCCGTTTGGAAATGTTTCCTCGCCTTCACCCTCTTGTATCCCATTTTTCCAATTTCCTTTATAGATATAGCCATCCGAGTAAGTCATCTTTCCAAAACCATTGTTTTTACCCCTAGAAAAATTACCTTCATATACTAATCCATTGGCATACTTTGCAATACCGCTTCCTTCAATAACCCCATTATTCCATGAACCCTCATATGAGCCACCATCGCTGAATAAGATTTTACCCTTCCCATTTGGCTGATTGTTCTTAAAGTTTCCTTCGTATACCGAACCTGAAGAATAAGTAATTTTACCTTTTCCGTTCATTTTGCCAAGCGACCAATTTCCTTCGTATCTAAAGCCATCTGGCCCAGTTAGAATACCTTGTCCATCCCTTAAATCATTTTTGAAATTTCCATCATACTTTTCACCTGTGGTATAAATTGATACCCCTTTACCATTCCTCTTCCAATCCACTAAGCGGCCTTCATATCTATCACCATTTGACTGTATAAGTTTACCAATTCCATTAATTTTGCCGTTTTTCCACTCGCCCTCTAAAATTACTCCATCCACTGTAATTAGTTTGCCAAATCCCTGCTGAAATCCATTTTCCCAATTGCCTTCATATATAGATTCATCCGGGTAAACTAATATTCCGTTGCCCTGCTTTTCATTATTTTTCCAATTGCCTTTAAAAGTTGAGCCATCAGAATAATTCATTTCTCCGTAACCGTTGCGATTATTATTAGAAAATTTTCCTTTAAATACTGATCCGTCAGTCATAGTGAGGATCCCATCCCCTTCCATTTTGCCGTCTAGCCAAGTCCCTTTATATTTGGTTCCATCTGAAAAAGTCATCGTACCCTCTCCATTGGGCACACCTTGCTTAAAGAAGCCTTCATAAATTTGACCTGTTGGGTATCTTGCTACACCCTTTCCCTGTATTTGGTCATCTTTCCACTCTCCTTCGTATCTAAATCCATCTGGCATAGTATACTTACCCAAACCATTTCTTAGACCATTTTTAAATGATCCTTCATAAACGCTACCCTCGTCGTATTGTTTTACTTGATCCTGAGCCAAAATNGTTAAAGGAGCTTGGCAAATTAAAACGATAGAACAAATCAACCATAACTTTTTAGTACTAATCTCCAACTAAACCTCCAAAAACATTTCTAATTTTAGAGTTTTGATATTTAACTGATAGGAAGTATTGAATACTCCTTTACATCATCAAAACTAGATAGACTTAAGGTGTCATTTTAACTAAAATTAGGAAAACAGCAAATTTATTTTGGATGGTCTGTCGATGAGTCTTGCTCGACTAAAAATTTCATTAGCCCAGTCTAACCCTAAAGTTGGGGGATTGCAGTTTAACGCAGAATATGTGTTGGTTAAAGCTAACGAGGCTGAAAAAAAAAGATCAGATCTAATTATTTTTCCTGAGATGTTTCTTAGTGGATACCAACCTCTAGACCTTGTTAATAAGAGGTCTTTTTTAGAAACTATATCATTGCAGGTTCAAAATATTGCGCATAAAACGATAAACCTTAAAATCAGAATTTTAGTTGGCGCTCCATGGGTTTTGGATGGAAAAATTTATAATGCATATATTTCTATATACAAAGGCACTATAAAAATAGTGAGCAAAAAATCTCACTTACCAAATTATGATGTTTTTGACGAGAAAAGATTTTTTGTTTCTGGACATGAATTGGAGCTCTTGGATCTTGGAGCTCTAAAGATTGGGTTCCCAATATGTGAAGATGCTTGGTTTCCAGATATCATTAATAGATTAAAAGAATTGGGAGCTGATATTATAATTATTCCAAACGGCTCACCATACGAATCTAATAAGCTATATGAAAGACAGAAAATAATTAAAGATCGATGTAAGGAGTCGAATCTTTCTACCGTTTACTTAAATCTTGTTGGAGGGCAGGATGATTTAGTATTTGATGGGGGCTCTTTTATATGTGATAAGTCAGGCACTATTGTCTGTCAGTTCCCCCAATTTCAAGAGAAAAACCTACAGGTTACTTTTGAAAAGAGAAAGAACGGATGGAGTCCACAACCAAACTCTATAGAAGATATTGGATCTAGCATAAGCCAGGATTACAACGCCATCGTCCTAGGGCTAAGAGATTATGTTTTGAAATCTAATTTCCAAAAAGTTGTCATTGGCTTATCAGGTGGGATTGATAGTGCTCTTGTAGCAGTTATGGCAGTGGATGCGCTGGGTTCTGACAACGTAGCTTGTTTGGGGTTACCATCAAAATTTAATTCGAAGTCTTCTTTAGATGATGCAAAACAACTGTCAAAAAATCTTGGTATTAAATTAGAATTTATAACCATCCAAGAGATTATAGACAAAGTGGATCAGCATTTAGCTCCCTTGTTCAAAGGTAAAAGTAGAGATGTTACTGAAGAGAATATTCAATCTCGAATTAGAGCGGTTTTATTGATGGCCTTTTCAAATAAAGAAAAGCACTTACTGTTGTCTACTGGAAATAAGTCCGAGATTGCTGTTGGATATTCAACTATTTATGGAGATATGGCAGGCGCTTACAATCCGCTTAAAGATGTTTACAAAACAAAAGTATATGATCTTTGCAAATGGAGAAATACTACTTCTAAAACAAATAACTTCTCAGTGAAAAAACCTATACCCAATAATATTTTATTGAAAGAGCCATCTGCTGAGTTGGCCTTCGATCAAAAAGATACAGACTCTCTACCGAGTTATGATGAACTCGACTCTATCTTGGAGTGCCTTATTGAGGACGATCTTTCCATCAATGAAGTTATTGAAAAAGGGTTTTCAGAAAAAATTGTATCAAAAGTAAAAGATCTTCTACATCTGAGCGAATACAAAAGATATCAAGCTTGTCCGGGGCCTAAAATATCAAGGAGACCATTTGCGCTCGGCAGACGTATCCCTGTAGTCAACCATTGGAGAGACTAGATTTGACTAAAAGAATTCTAAGATTTGCGCCATCTCCAACTGGATATTTACANGTAGGNAANATNAGNACTGCTTTGTTTAATTATNTGCAAGCNAAAAAANTGGGAGGGGAGTTNATCTTNAGATTGGACGATACGGANNNGGANAGATCTACCCAGNATTTCATTGATCAAATAAAGAGAGACCTCGAATGGTTGGGTATTAANTGGGACAAAATTGAACAACAATCNCTCAGAATAGATAGNTATAGAGAAGTCTTAANTGAATTAAAAGATAAAAACTTAGTCTATGAGTGTTTTGAGACTGCACTTGAGTTGGAGCTGAAAAGGAAAAAACAGCAAAACCNGGGACNCCCTCCAATATACGATAGATCTGCTCTAAANTTAAAGCCGGAAGAAAGAAANCTTCTGAGAGACAAAACTGAAAGTCATTGGCGNTTTTTATTAAGCGGTGGGACCGTAANGTGGGAGGACAAAATCGCTGGCGAAATAAAAGTACGAACTTCTGTTGTATCAGACCCTATTTTGGTTAAAGGNAATGGCCAGTTCCTTTANACGTTGGCATCAGTGATAGATGATGCGGATTTTGGTGTTACTGATGTAGTAAGNGGTATCGACCATTTGACCAATACGGCAGTTCAAATAGAAATTTTTAAAAATCTNTCCTCAAATGCCCCAATTTTTGGTCATCATTCTTTGATAGTAGATAGCTCTGGAGAAAACTTTTCTAAGAGATCGGGTAGTTTGTCGATAAAAAGTTTAAAAGAAGTNGGGNTAGAGCCTAGAGCAATTGTTTCAAAATTAGTTTCTTTGGGAACTGGAGATGGAGTNGATGTAGATAAAAATATCGATGAATTAGCTCAAAATTTTGAATTAAGTAAGTTTAGTACAGCTCCAGTTAGATTTGAGAAAGAAGCATTAGAAGTCATTTCTCGNAAAATCCTATCNACTNTGGATATGGATCAGATTTCTGAATATCTGGAGTTTATCGGNGTTCCTNATCAAATAANAGAAGATTTTTGGATAATGGCAAAAGATAATATTAACACCAAGGAAGAATTAGTGGATATTTGGCGTCTNTGTAAAGAAGGTGCTAAAAATCCTATAATTGCCCCAGAGGATAGACAATTTATTGAAGTAGCTATCGGCTTGATTGGCGAATATCCTCGTAAAAGCGATAGTTGGCAAANNTTAACTGAAGAGTTAAAAAATTTAACTGGAAGGAAAGGTAAAAATCTATTTATGCCTTTGCGTAATTTTCTAACTGGGAAGAGCGATGGACCAGACATGAAAAAGCTTTTCCCCTTAATACAAAAAATTCAAAATTTTCGATCAAGTTGAGAATTTTCTATATTTTACTCTCTGTGGAATTACAGCAGCCTCACCCAATCTTCTTTTTTTATCTTCTTCATAATCGTTAAAGTTACCTTCAAAAAACGTCATATTGCTTTCTCCCTCAAAGCTTAGGATGTGAGTGCAAAGCCTATCCATAAAAAACCTATCATGTGATACAACTATTACACAGCCNGCAAATTCAAGAACAGCATCTTCAAGAGCGCGCAATGTTTCAATNTCAAGATCATTAGTNGGCTCATCTAATAACAATACGTTTCCTCCTGATTTAAGTAACTTTGCTAGATGTACTCTGTTACGCTCTCCACCTGACAATTGCCCAACACGTTTCTGTTGGTCAGGACCTTTAAAATTGAATGCTCCAACGTATGCCCTAGAGTTTACTTCTAAATCTCCCAACTTAATAACATCTAGGCTGTCTGAAATTTCCTCCCATACATTTTTTGCGTCGTCTAGCTTATCTCTACTTTGATCTACGTAGCTCAACTCTACAGTATCTCCCATACTAATTTGACCGCTGGTAAGAGACTCGTCTCCTGTAAGAATTTTTAAAAGAGTAGATTTTCCAGCACCATTTGCACCCACCACCCCGACAATTGCACCTGGAGGTATAGAAAAACTAAAATCTTCAAACAACATTTTATTATCAAACGTTTTTGTTATTTTTTCAGCATCAATTACTTTTGTGCCCAAGCGTTGGCCGTTAGGAATAATAATTTGTGAGGTTGATATTTTTTCTTTTTTATCTTCGTTTAATAGATCCAAATAAGCGGTGATCCTGGCTTTTTGTTTAGCTTGCCTAGCTTTAGCCCCTTGTCTGATCCAATCTAACTCCTTTTTCAGAATAGTATTTTTAGATTTTTCAGTCTTTTCTTCTAATTCTAGCCTTGTACTTTTATTTTCTAACCAATCAGAATAATTTCCTTCGAAAGGTAAACCTTTTCCTCTATCCAATTCTAGTATCCATCCGGTGATTTGATCTAAAAAATATCTATCATGAGTCACAATTAATATAGTACCCTTATAAGCTATTAAATGTTGTTGAAGCCAACTCACTGTTTCTGCGTCTAAATGATTGGTAGGTTCATCGAGTAAAAGTAAATCAGGCTCTTCCAAAAGTAATTTGCATAAAGCAACTCTTCTAATTTCTCCCCCAGATAACGTGGAAACTACCGCAGAGTCATCAGGACATCTCAGGGCCTCCATAGCCATATCAATTTTTGAGTCTATATCCCAAATCTGCANTGAATCAATTTTATCCTGTAGTTTTGTCATTTCTTCCATTTTTTCATCAGAGTAGTCATCTGCTAACGATGTCGCTATATTGTTAAATTGATCAAGGAGAGATTTTTTTACGGACACTGACTCCAAAATATTCTCTCTTACAGTTTTGCTTTCATCAAGCTTTGGTTCTTGTGGAAGGTAACCAACTTTTACGCCTTGAGCAGGGTAAGCCTCNCCATTGAACTCTTTTTCTATTCCCGCCATTATTTTTAAAAGAGTGGATTTTCCTGCCCCGTTNACNCCTACAAGCCCAATTTTTACGCCCGGTAGAAATGATAAGGTTATATTTTCAAAGCATTTTTTNCCATTTGAAAATGTTTTAGTCAATTCTTTTAATGTAAATATATATTGATATGAACTCATGTTCTAATTGCTATAATAGTATTGATGTTTTGTCATATGTTTTTTATTGAGGGAGTAAAAAGATTTGCAACTAGTACCGAAGTCTCTTCCTGGAAGCATTAGCTATAGAAGGCCTGTGGGGTTATTAGGAGGATCATTTAGTCCTCCACACTTAGGTCATGTGCATATTAGCGAAGTAGCCTTAAAAATGTTTGACTTAGGACAAATACACTGGGTTTATGCAAAACAAAACCCTCTAAAAAAAGTTGACCCATTAAAATT
>NZSE01000036.1 GCA_002703515.1 Paracoccaceae bacterium
AGCAGAAAGAAAATAAATGAAAAATCTACAGGCAATTTTTTGGATGGTGGTTACTACACTGCTTTTTGCAATTGTTACGGGCATAGTAAGATATATTGGTACTGATATTCCTGCGCCCGTAGCTGCTTTTATTCGATACATAATTAGCACACTATTCTTCATGCCATTAATAATAAAAATGTTCATTTTAGAACGAAATAGAAGCAATAGAAGGGTTTATTGGTATAGAGGTCTAGCCCACGGGTTTGGAGTTATTCTTTGGTTTTTTGCAATGGCAAGAATTCCAGTCTCGGAAGTTACGGCAATAGGATATATAACTCCAATTTTTGTTTCAATAGCGGCATTTATTTTTTTAAAGGAAACTTTTTCTATTAGCATTATTGGTGCATTAGTTATTTGTATTATAGGCATGGTCATAATAATAAGACCTACAACTAGTGGTATAGCAACTGGTCAATTATCTATGATAGTAGCTACATTGTTTTTTGCTGCATCATATATACTGGCAAAAAAGTTATCATCAACTGAGAGCACTTTGGAAATCCTTGTCGCTCTCAATTTCATCGTAACTCTTACCCTAGCTCCTTTTGCAATAGCTTTTTGGGTAACTCCAAATCTTCAAGAGGTGTTATTTTTGGGTATTGTTGCTTTATTTGCAACTGCTGGGCATTTCACAATGACAATGGCTTTAAAACTAGCTCCTATCACAATCACTCAACCTATTTCCTATGTACAAATAGTTTGGGCTTCCGGTATAGGGTTTATTTTCTTTGGAGAAACAATAAGCCTATGGTTCTCTGTAGGAGCAACATTGATTATTCTATCATCATTGTATGTAACTTACACCTCTTCTGCTAACAAGAATAAAGATTTGAACAGGATAATAGCCAAAAACTAATCTTTGTAACAGTTAACATCGATTTTATCCTTAATAAGAGTTATGATTCCGTAATGGAAAATTTTAATAAAATTCTGTATTCGGTTAATGGCAATATAGCCATACTTACTATAAATAGACCGGAAAGACGCAATGCTCTTGANGCAGAAACTTTAGANCAGATNAATATTNTANTNGANAGAGCAGAAAGTGATGAAAAGGTNNGNGTTATATTAATTACCGGTCAAGGNGATACNTTTTCTTCNGGATTTGATTTAAAAGATCAACTNGAAAAAGCTCCTAAAGGTAAGCAATGGAAGCCAATACTTGAACTAGACCATAGAACTATCATGCGCTTCTGGAATAGCCCTAAGCCAACAATAGCCGCAGTGAGAGGGGCATGTTTGGCAGGCGCATTTGAACTATCTCTTGCTTGTGATTTTACAATTTGTTCGAAAGACTCGTTTTTCGGTGAACCTGAACTTAAATTCGGAGCGGGTATAGTTACAATGCTATTGCCCTGGGTAATTGGAATGAAAGCAGCGAAAGCAATAATTTTATTGGGGAAAGATGATATATCCTCATCGACAGCTTTGGAATTAGGAATAGTTACGGAGATAACCGAAAATGATCAAGTTTTGGAAAGATCTTTACAAATTGCGAAGCATATCTCTGTTATTGACCCCACCTTAGTCAAAAAAACGAAAAAGGCTATAAACCAAAGTTTTGAGACTGCAGGTATTCATGAGTCTTTGGAAAATAATCTTGAGATAGATTATCAGATAGAATCCAAGGGATCACCGGACAAAAAAAAATTTATGGAAATAGCAAGAAAAAATGGAATGCGAACCGCTATAAAGTTTAGAGATAAACGTTTTTCGATAAATGAATAATCCAATTTTACTAATAGTTGTAGCCCAAATGTTTGGTACTTCATTATGGTTTAGCACTAATGGTGTATTGAAACAGATTGAACAAATATGGTCGCTTTCAGCTAGTGATCTTGGTTTGTTAACAAATTCCGTTCAGTTTGGTTTTATTATTGGCACACTACTCTTTTCCGTTACCGGATTTGCTGACAAATTTAAACCATCAAGAATTGTTATGCTTTGCTGTTTCTTAGGAGCGACATCAAATATTTTAATAATTTTTGAAGAGATTTCTTTTACCTTCGTTATTTTTTCTCGATTAGTTGTTGGAGTGGCTTTAGCAGGAATCTATCCAATTGGAATGAAACTTATTATTACTTGGGACCCTCAAAAGGCGCCCAATACGTTAGGACTTCTAGTAGGCATGTTAGTACTAGGTTCGTCTTTACCTTATCTTATAAGAGCTTTAGGTGTTTCGTTTGATTGGCACTATACTATTATACTAACTTCTGGGCTATGCTCTATAGCGGGAGCTACGATATATCTCATAGGTGACGGGCCTCATTTAGTGACAAACGAGAAACCTGCTTTTCGATTATTAGACCAATTTAAAGAACTGTTAAAAAACAGAAAATATATAGCTTCTGCAGTTGGATATTTTGGACACATGTGGGAGTTATATGCTTTCTGGACTTGTGTTCCAATTCTAATAGCAATATCAGTCTCTCAGCATCAAATTCATAATCAAGAGTTTACCGTTTCATTATTGAGCTTCCTAATCATTGGCTTAGGTTTTATAAGCTGTGTTTTAGGTGGGCTTTTAGCAAAATCTTTAACTAGCAGCAGGGTTGCATCACTTTCCTTAGCCGCTAGCCTATCAATTTGTTTAATTTATCCACTTATGGGCAATATTTTCTTTTTCCTTGATCTATTTTTACTAATGTTATGGGGGTTTTTCGTTATTTCGGACTCGCCTCAATTTTCAGCTATTTCGGCTAGTGTCTGCCCACAACACTTAGTTGGAACTGCTTTGACCACTCAGAATTGTATTGGCTTTTCAATTAGTATGATTACAATTTTTTTAACCACTAGCTTTTATGAAACACTGGGCACTCATTTTGTTTGGATTTTACTTCCTGGACCTGTCTTGGGTTTATTTTTCTTTTCTCGCCAGTTTGGATTTTTGAAACTTAAACAAAGCTAATAACACTGGTTTTCGGATGGAGCATATTTTTCAATGTTCAACAGCATTTAAATTAAAATACAAACAGAAAATCACCTTGGAGAAGCTTTTATATTTTTTTTACTTCTTTGGTATTCCCTGAAAAACAGACCCCATCCTCCAAAAATTATTAAAATAATCCCAGCTAAAGATAAATAATCTGGGATATTACCAAAAAAGAGATATCCGTTTATGATAGCTAACACTAATAAAACGTACTCAGTTGGACCATTGGTTATTGGAGATCCAATCTGGTAGGCATGAATTAACGAGGTCATCCCGAGCGAACCAAAAATTGATAATATAGCTATTGAGATTAGAACATTGTAGTCATCGAATTGAACTGAACCAAATATAAATCTCCATCCTTCTTGATTTGCAATGTCTAATGGAACTAGCAAGATAATTAGATAAGTAATTATTGAAAGAAATAAGCTAACTGAATACTGCTGAAATGCTTGAAAAAACGCGTTTTCATTCTCTCTGGTATATTTAGATATNACCATTGCTACAGCATAACAAAACGCTGTAAATAAAGGTGCCAACATAAAGAGGCTAAATNCAGTCTCCTTAAATGGNTTTACTATNAGATACACCCCAACGAAACCAAAAACCACNATCAAAACTCTAATAAAACCAATNCTCTCTGATAAAACTATNGCAGACAAAATAGTTATGAAAAATGGNGCAGCAAAAAATAGAGCTGTTACCGTGGAAAGTGATAATTTTTCTAAGCTTATAAAGAATATAAAGAACCCAAAATGCATTAGCACGCACCTAATTAACGTTAACTTTGGGTAAGCCGGTATCATTTTAATTCTGTAGTTTAAGATCTTTAAGAAAGTCAAAGTGATAATGATTCCAACAGATGCACGTATGATAAAAAGCTGAAATATAGTTGTTTCATTAGAAATTATTTTCACAGCTAAATCATGAAAGCTATAAATAAGCATTCCAATAACTATGAACATCATTCCTAATTGGTTGTCATTTGCTCTCATTTTAAGCCAGTAGTATTAAGTGGTCGATTATAGGATTAATAGTAAAATTATCTATTCAAAAACTTTTATTTCAGCCTAACAGTATAAGAAAAAGAGAAATTACTTCCCGAATTAGATGGTGTAGCTGTAGTAGCGCTTATTGAGGAATTTAACTTGTTTCGTTGATCTATTTTATTAAGGTCCCTTTTGTTTTCCATGCAGAGCTTATATACCGCGGTATTCAACTGAAACCCCGCTTTCTGGCACTCAATGGAAAAGGTATTTTCTAACCTCGCGTTGTATTCCTCGTTACTCATACAGCCTGCTAGTGCAACACCAGTTACCGCAGCAACTTGCAATAATGTGTAAAATCTCATTATCTTATCTTTTCGCAAAAAAAACCCATCCAATTTTCCTTGTCCCCAGCTAACCCCCTACTTACTCCCTTGCAACACTTTTTAGTTCGGAAGTTTGCTTTTTCAAGATATTTTTCTACTTCACTTTTTTCATAATAGCTGTAAAACCTACCAAGTTTGTCACGACTTTCGCCTGCACCTTGTTTAAGACTGAAAAAAAGAATTCCTTCCTCCTTAAGAGCAAAAAATAACCTTTTTAATATGTTACCAAATTGATTTTTTGTGGTATGGAGCAAGCTAAAATTGGCCCAAATTGCGTTATAAAAATCATACTCATCTATTTCATCAAAAGATATTTTTCTTACTTTCATCTTTAATAAGGACTCCGCTACCTTGACCATCTCAAGAGAAGCATCTACAGGAAAGGGTGAAAAGCCATTTTTCAGTAGCTCGAGCGATGCAGAACCGGTACCACAACCAAGATCGAGTACCTTTCCTTCTTTTTCTATCATTTTCATGAAAGTATCTAAGTTTGTGTCTTTAAACTCTTTTGCTATAAGCTTTTCGTAATCCGAAATATGTTTGTCATAAACATCTAAAGTTTTTTGATCAGCGCTCATTCTTCTCAAAACTCAATAGGAATNAACGTGTCANTTCCTTGAGACTTTTTCCATAACTTAACAGNTTTNAAATCNAGCCACCAAGCATGAATATNTAAAGACTTTTTGTTNACGGCATCANNTATCCAAGGGTAAGTAAGCAAATTGGAATAGGAGTACAATAACACTGCTCTCTCGGATACAACCTCAAGATTTTCTTTTTCATTACTAAAATTGACTTTTGATAAACCCGGCTTTGCAATATCAACCCAACTTTCTATAAAATCAGTAGAGCTTTCTTTTACACCTGCATTTTTATCGTTAATTATTTTTTGACATAAGGCTGCAACGCCTCCACAGTGCGCATGACCGAGTACGATAATATCCTTCACTCTCAAGTTTTTCACGGCGTATTCAAGAGCTGACCCTACGCTTACAGTATCCTTTGATGTGAATGGTGGCACCAAATTGGCTACATTTCTAACCACAAATAAATCGCCAGGGCCTGTGCCAAACAAAATAGATGGTTCAACGCGTGAGTCAGAACAACAAATAACCATTGTTTTCGGGTGTTGTCCCTCTTTAGCTAGCCGTTGGAGGACATTACTATTTTTTTCAAAATACGTTTTTCTAAAATCTCTAAACCCTTCTATTAGTTTATTAACCATTAAATGAAAAGCTCCCTAAAGTCGTTATATGGCATAATATTAATTTAATGTTTTTATTAGTTTTCTTTGTTTTANGCAATTTTATTTGACAATCATATTATTTGAAGACATATCCTTTTATACTTCGCAATTCTGGTGTGTAAAATTAATAATGCATATAACTATTAACGCGCTTCTTATTTGCAATAAAACTGAAATGTAGCCCCTGTTTTTTTACAATTTTTACCCAAGGCATGAGTAAATGTTATCCCAAAATTCAAAATTTTTTTATTTATTACTACTTTCCGGATTAGTGATCATATTTTCTTTTTCTTATAACATTTATAAGGAAATAAAGGGGTCCAGAACCTGTGACAACTCAAACAATATTATCGAGGGATTAGGAGGTCCGATAAATTTAATTGATCAGAATGAAATGTCTTTTTCTTTGATAAAACAAGATGCCGCTTTTTCTCTATTATACTTTGGATACAGCTTCTGCCCTGATATTTGTCCCTATGATTTAGAAAGAAATGCATATGTAAAAGATATAATGGACGAAGAGCAATTAGATCTTAATCTAATCTTTATTACTCTTGATCCATTACGAGACACATCGGAGAGACTTAAAGATTTTTCTGAATATATTCATGACTCAATGATTTCTTTAACAGGTTCAAATAAAGAAATAGAAGCACTTAAAAAGGCATATGGAGTTTTTGGAAAATCAAATATGGTTGACAATAAAGACCGATCGTATCTACTTGATCACTCTACTTTTTCTTATCTTGTCAATAAAAAAGGCGAAGTTTTATCTTTTTTTAATAGAAGAGAGACACCTGATAAAATTGTAGAAAAAATTAAATGCTTTTATTAAATTTTTGGACAACAAATCTTTTGAGTAATCTCGGTTTTTACTGTGACTATTTCGAAAAATATGATAAAAGTGTCAAAGATTTTTTTTTCTGTTCTAAGGATTGTTTCTAAATGTCTCTACACTGCCCAGGCTGGATACTCTGTATATTTTGCGCAAACACCGCTAGGGAAACTCTTCTTTACTCAGCACCAATAAATACAATCGTAAAAAAGTACACAGCTGCAATCGATGGACATTACTCTNAGATATCTCCTGACTTTATACAGGTCTGCGCGGAAAAAATGCTNGCCTCTCTTGTGGAGGTTGACGCTGGCAGTGCTGCGGAAGAGATAATTCGTGGATATATCCACAAAAAAGTTAAGACTAAAGATGATGGGTCTGCTAGAAAGTTATCGGGAATGTTCTCATCTGAGTTTAAAGGGGAAAGAACACCAACAGGGACAGAAAAATATATCGTTACAAACTTTAGAGCTTTTTTATTTTCTATGCGCTCAGGAGCAAAAGGACTGCCCCCTCCCGGCTGGCAAGTTGACCAGGTTCAGGATTTAGATTGGGTTGGTGAGGTCATGATGCAAAAAGTTTCCATAATGGATGTGTAACGATTAAATCTAAAGCTCCCGTCCAATATTTTTTGGCTCTTTATCAACCAGCTCTTCGGGGAAACCTTCCGCCCTTAAACTTTCACTATTTTCGTCCTCCAATAGCTTAACAANCTGAGTAGACCANCCTCTAGATCCATATTTACTTTTTCCTTTTTCAAATATTTCAACTATTTTTTNTGATAACTCAGTTTTTAAANGATATGTTGTNACTAGTTTNTGAAANAAACCNACGTCTTTACANACTAAGTCCATTGTGAAATTTACATTATAACTCCCACTCAAAATTACCTGGCTTTCAGTCTCGTGNACAAAGCTATTGCCTGAGCTAACTTTTATAGCGTTATAGGCCTTACCAAGATCGATGCCAGCCTTTTTGCAAACCATTAGAGCTTCGCCTATAGCCACGAGGTGAGTAGAGGCTAAAAAATTAGTTACNACCTTCAAAATAGATGCTTTACCNAGTTCGCCCACATGAACTATTTCAAATCCAATGATTTTCAGTATTGGGAGAGCTTTTTCAAATGCGGCTCTTTCTCCGCCAACTAAGATAGAAATATTACCTGTTGAAGCTCTATGGCAACCGCCAGATACTGGGGCCTCNAATACCATTGAGCCTTTTTTTTCCACCAATTTAGCTAATCGTAAAAGTTCTTGGCTGTCAGTAGTACTCATTTCAATCCATAATTTATTGTGATCAATTCCCTCCAAAAGTCCATTCTTAGATTCCAAAACAGATGCAACCGCTTCTGGACTTGGCAAACAAGTGACAACAATATCTGCCTTTTCAGCAATCTCCTTTGGAGATCNGAGCCAGATTTCTAAATTGTTTTGAAAAAATTCTTTTTTTGTATCATCGGCATCANAAATATACGTCTTGATGCCTGCATCAATTAAATTCAAAACNAGCCTTAAACCCAAGTTGCCAAGCCCTATAAAGCCCACAGTCATTCCAGTCATATTATCCTCCATAGCAATAAACTTTTTTAAAAGCTGATAGAATTTACACTCCCAATTATTTTAAATATTTGAAAGTATAAAAACCTACTTAAAAGAAATAGTAACACTCCTTTAAAAGTGATTNGTTTTTTTTCACTAGAGTGTTACTTTCTTTATCCAAGTTTTATAGAGANGGGTCTTAGAAACATGTCAAACTATTGTCCAGAGTGGATACTAGCTGTTGCAGTGGGAGTGATTGTAGGTGATGCTCTGAAAGGAAGNACCTCAATTTTGGCTAATTCCCAAAAGTATTCAGATGGATTGTCGAAACATTATGANACAGTTGATAAAGATTTTTTAAATGATTCNGCAAACGATATAATNACAGAATTGAATGATATTGGGATTGACGAGTTTACACCTCTATTTGTANNGTCGTTTGTTTTNAACAGAATAAAATTTAGAGAAAACGGTAGCTCAAGACGGTTCAATGTATTTTTCAATCAATTTAAGGGAGAGAAAACCCAAGTAACCTCAAAAAAACTTGTTAGCTCCTTCAAAGCCTTTGTGTTCAGGTGTAGAGCTCAAAAAGTAGCTCTAGCACCCAAAACTTGGAATATACATCAAGAGGAACAAATTGATTGGCTTTTGGCATTGGTCCAACAGGACCCACCTAAATTATCAGCATAATCTTGAACACTTTTTTAAATAACCAAGATGATGTCAGGTTAACTTGATACTTTTAGTTAGTAGAATCTGGTTCATATGTAGTAAAATTTGGCAACATTAAAACAAATTCGGGAGAGAATCATGCCTAAATTGATTTTAAACAGACGTGAGTTCGCCGTTGGAAGTGCTGCCTTGGTTACTGCTATGAGCTCTTTGCCAGTCATGGCAAGTGGTAAACTAAAGGTAGCCGGCATATATACAGTTCCTACACAACAGAAATGGGTTGCGCGACTACACCTTGCTTTAGACGCTGCAGCGAAGCGGGGGGAAATAGACTATGTATATTCAGAAAGTACAGCTAATACAGACTATGTGAGGGTAATGCGTGAGTATTGCGATAGTGGTGTGAATATGATTGTTGGTGAAGCCTTTGGAATTAGCAAGGAAGCTAGAAAAGTTGCTGATGATTATCCAGAGATTGCATTTTTAATGGGCGATCCCTTTAAACCACATGGAAATAATTTCTCAGTTTTTGATAATTATATACATGAGCCTTGCTATCTGATGGGAATCGTTGCAGGAAATATGACAAAAGCTAAGAAAATAGGTATGGTTGGCGGGTACGCTATAGGCGAGGTCAATAGACTGTTTCATGCATTTATGAATGGTGCGAAATCTGTAAAGCCAGATATAAAGTTTAAAGTTACCTTTATTGGCTCTTGGTATGATCCGCCAAAAGCTAAAGAAGCGGCATTCGCACAGATTGAGGCGGGCTGTGATATTCTTTACGCAGAAAGAGCCGGTGTAGTAGACGCATGCAGAGAAAAAGGCATCTTAGCATTTGGCAATGTAAACGACATGAATAAAGAAGAAAATGGTACTGACGTTGTCGTAACCTCAGCATTATGGCATATGGAAGGGGCGATAGACCACGCTATAGCTAAGGTGAAATCAGGGNACTTCTCTGCTGAAGAATATCATNACTGGACTATGATGGCAAAAGGAGGAGCCTCGTTAGCTCCTTATTACGAGTTTGAAAGCAAGATACCTTCTGCAGTNAAAGAACAAGTAGCTACTCTTGCAGATAATATAAAGAAAGGTAAGTTTACTGTCGAAATTAATGACGTCGAGCCGAAGTCTACTTTCTAAATAAAAATAATCACTCCCATTCAATCGAATGGGAGTGATATTTAGACAATGACCACACTTCTAAAAGTAGAAAACATCACAAAAAAGTTTGGCGAATTTTATGCCAANAATAAAATTAGCTTTGAAGTAAAAAAGGGCGANGTGTTGGCTATTTTAGGGGAAAATGGCGCAGGTAAAACAACTTTAATGAACATCCTTTTTGGTCACTACACACCGGATGCTGGTAAAGTGATATTTGAGGGAAAAGCAATTGAATTTGGTAATACCAATAACGCTATAAAGCTTGGAATTGGTATGGTGCATCAGCATTTTACTCTTGCTGAAAACTTAACCGTGTTAGAAAATATAATCATAGGCAGGCAATCAATTTTTTCTCTATCTTTACCCAAGAGGCAAGCCAAAGCAAAGATCTTAGAACTTTCTAATAGGTTTAAACTACCTATTGATCCTGATGAGCTTGTTATAAATTTATCTGTAAGTGAAAAACAGCGCATAGAAATTCTAAAAACTCTTTATTTAGACTGTAAACTTTTAATTTTAGATGAACCTACTGCAGCGCTAACTCCTCAGGAAACAGATGCTTTGTTTTCAACTNTTCGTAATATGATTAAATCCGGTTTGTCTGTAATTTTGATTTCACATAAGCTTAATGAAATCCTCGCAGTCAGCGATAGGATAATGGTATTGAGAAATGGTTCCTCTGTTGGTGAAACCGATACCAAATCTGCTGTTAGAGAAACAATTGCGGAGATGATAGTCGGTAACAAAATTGACTATCCTCAGAAAATAAAAATAACAAGAAAATCTAATCTTTTAAACCTTATAGATGTTTCTTGCAACAAAACGGACTTACCAAACTTAAGTAAAGTAAACCTNAAGCTACACGGTGGACAAATACTCGGTATAGCCGGTGTTGCTGGAAATGGGCAAACAACTTTAGCAAAAATTCTTTCAGGACATTTAAAACCAACTGAGGGTAAAGTAGTATTTAANGAATCTGNAAACACTCATATATCTCCAAAATCATTTATGAATGCAGGGGTCGCCTATATTCCCGAGGATCGAAATAGCGATGGAATAGTAGGAGATATGGAAATATGGGAAAATGCCATTTTGACAGAAATGGATAATCCTCCTTTTCGGAATAGAATTGGGGTCATAAATAAAAACGCATCATTTGATAGAGGCAAAAATCTGTGTGAAACATATGATGTTAGAATGCAATCAATCAGNCAACAAAGTAGACTGCTTTCAGGTGGAAATGTACAAAAACTCCTACTGGGGCGTTGGCTTATTAGAAAACCCAAAATAATCATCGCCTGTCAACCAACACGAGGATTAGATGAAGGTGCAATAGCAGCCATACAGAAGTTACTTCTTGAAGCTCAAAAGGATGGAGTAGGCATCGTTTTAATTTCGGAGGACCTCGATGAATTGCTCACTATGTCAGATGATATTTCAGTCATGTATAAAGGTAAATTATCTATTCCTAAAGAAACTAGTAATACAGATAAGCTAGCAATTGGACTTCAAATGGCAGGGGAAGGGTTTTAATGCTAAAGTTTAGACTAGAAGAAAGAACCCAGAGCCCATATTGGCTTTTAATTTTGTCTCCTTTTATGGCCATATTGGTAGCAATAGTATTAGCTGGAATTTTAATTGTTTTGGCTGGAGCAAACCCATTTCAGTCATACTATCAATTAATGATTGGAGCTTTTGGGTCAAAAAATGCTTTAGCGGAGACGCTTGCTAGGGCAACACCAATAATCTTAACAGGCTTAGCTGCTTCAATAGCTTTTAGAGCAAAATTTTGGAATATAGGAGCGGAAGGACAATTATATTTTGGAGCACTTGCAACAACGATGTTCGGCACCGGTTTAATTATTTTACCAAGCATTCTTATGATTCCCTTTTTATTTTTAATGGGTGCTCTTGCAGGTGGCTTGCTCCTTTTACCTTTAGTACTTTTGAAGCTTTACTATAAAGTTGATGAAGTAGTTACTACCCTACTCCTAAACTTTGTTGTAGTTTTGCTAGTAAGTTATTTATTAGAGGGACCATGGAAAGACCCAATGTCATTGGGTTGGCCTCAGGGAAAATCAGTGATTGATGAAGGCATTCTTCCGCAGATTCTCTCTAAAACTAGACTTCATCTTGGGTTTATTATTTCTATATTTTTAGCTTTTGCTGTTTGGTTTGTTTTAAGTAAAACTGTTATTGGGTATCGGATTAAATCAGTGGGATTGAATTCTGCCGCTGCTTCACATGCAGGCATACCTATTTTTAAAACCGTACTAGTTGTAGCAATTCTTAGCGGTGGGATGGCTGGAATGGCGGGAGTGACTGAAACGGCTGGATTAAAAGGCTACCTTACTTTAGACCTATCCCCTGGGTTTGGGTATGCAGGAATTGCTGTTGCAATGCTTGCCAACCTCAATCCTATCGGGGTGATATTTTCCGGTATCTTTTTAGCATCAATATATGTTGGCGCGGATGCAATGAGTAGAGCCATGAATGTACCAACATATTTAGCTGACGTTATAGTAGCATTAACTGTGCTATGCATACTAATAAGCATTATATTCGTGCATTATAAAATTTTGTTTTTTGGAGTTAAAAAGATTGATTGATTTTATTGAGATAATTTTTACTGCTGGATTTTGGGCTGCAACGATAAGAATAGCCTGCCCTTTAATTCTTGCAACACTAGGAGAAGTTTTATGTGAGCGTGCTGGAGTTTTAAATCTGGGTATAGAGGGAATAATGTCAATAGGAGCAATGGTCGGGTGGATGACAGTGTTTCTTGGAGCTGACTTATACACAGGTATATTGGCTGCTCTAATTATTGGTGGTATCTTTGGGCTTTTACACGCTATATTTACTGTCTATTTAGGAGCATCTCAGCATGTTACAGGTATTGGGATAACAATGCTTGCGTCTTCATTAGGTTTTTTTTGTTTCAAACTAATTTTACCCTCATCCACAACACCCCCAAAAATTAAGCCGTTCCAACCTATTGATATACCGCTTTTATCTGACCTACCATTTTTCGGACCAGCATTTTTTCAACACACACCCTTTACCTATATGGCAATTTTAGCAGTTGTATTTGCGTTTTGGTTAATGAACTCTACGCCATTGGGCCTTTCAATAAAAATGGCTGGTGAAAATCCTATGGCACTTGAAGCTCAAGGTATAGATGTCTTTTTAGTACGAACCATTGCTGTTGTGCTAGGAAGTGCATTTATGGCAGTTGGAGGTGCTTACTTAACATTGTCTGCGTTTGATGCATTTTATTTTGGAATGATAAATGGCAGGGGATGGATTGCTATCGCATTAGTTATTTTTGCATCTTGGAGACCCGAGCGTGCTCTTTTAGGCGCATTACTTTTTGCAGGATTGGACGCATATCAGGTAAGAGCTCAACAATTGGCTGGAGCCTTTATCCCTTATCAGTTTTTTCTTATGCTTCCATTTTTGTTAAGTATTGTTGCGATGGTAGTTGCGGCAAAAAGAACAAGATATCCAAAAGCTCTCTTGATCCCATTTCGACGTGGTGAAAGACATTAAAAGACTGGGGGAATCCATATGACAGATTTATTGATAAAAAACTGCTTGTTACTTGATACCAAAGATCCTCAAGAGATTTTAATAAAAGGGGGAGTTATAAAGGAAATAGCACCAAAAATTATGATAGACAAAATTGCTACCATAGATGCTAACTTTCACTTTGTTACACCTCCATTTGTAGATAGTCACTTTCATATGGATGCAACACTGAGCTATGGGCTTCCCCGCGTGAATAAAAGCGGTACCTTACTTGAAGGAATAAAGCTATGGGGAGAACTTAAGCCAAATCTTACTGCTGATGCTATTAAGGATCGAGCCTTAAAGTTCTGTAAATGGGCAATAGCTAGAGGAACCCTAGCAATTCGAAGTCATGTCGATGTATCNGGAAAAGACCTGATAGGAGTTGAAGCACTACTTGACGTCAAAAACATAATGAAAGATTTTATCGATATACAATTAGTTGCATTTCCACAAGACGGATTACTAAGAGCGAATTGTATGAATAACTTAATAACAGCATTAGACATGGGGGTTGACGTTGTTGGCGGAATCCCACACTTNGAAAGAACNATGGAAGANGGCCATGAATCTATTCGTATGCTTTGTGAAATNGCTGAAAAACGTGGACTTCTNACAGACCTGCATTGTGATGAAACCGATGACCCTATGTCAAGNCATGTCGAAATACTTGCNTNAGAAACAACCAGGCTTGGTCTTAAGGGTCGTGTTGCGGGCTCTCACCTTACTTCGATGCATTCAATAGATAATTACTACTTTACAAAACTTATNTCGATGCTTGTTGAAGCTGACCTNAACATTATAGCCAACCCGTTGATAAATATTACAATACAAGGAAGGCAGGATAATTATCCTAAAAGAAGNGGATTAACAAGAATACCTGAACAACTCAANGCNGGTCTTAAGGTTGCATTTGGTCATGATTGCGTTATGGATCCATGGTATCCACTCGGCTCACATGACATGCTTGAGGTAGCACACATGGCTTTGCACTGTTGCCATATGACTGGTATCGATGAAATGAAATCATGCTTTAATGCCGTAACAAGAAATGCAGCCTCTATACTTCATTTAGAAAATTACGGAATAAATAAGGGATCAAATGGAGACTTGGTAATTTTGCAATGTAAAGATCCTATAGAGGCGATAAGACTTAAGCCTGCTAGACTGTTTGTTATAAGACGAGGAAAAGTTATCAGCTCTACAATGCCTGTGAAATATGAGCTCAATTTAGGCTCAAATACTGAAAGTGAAGATTTGCTTTTCAAAGGCTGATCTTTCGTTTTTTTCAATGAATATCCCTGTTTTATTTAAGATTTGGAAATCTAAAACCTTTACAATATTATTTCTCGCTGGTTTCCTAACCAGTGTTGCCCGATGGTTTGAGGTTTTTTTGTTTTCAGTTATTGCATGGAAGCTAACGGGAAATGCTTCTATTGCAGCGATGTTAATAATGATAAGGTTGCTAGGGGTGGCTGCAACTGGGTTAACTTTTAGCTTTGCTGGTGCATTTGTAGTAAGAAAAAATGTCGTTTTAGCTGCAAGTTTAATTTGTTCTTTATGTTCATTAGTTGTGTTTCTGTACTCGCAAACAGGTGCCACTATCAGTGTTTTTTCACTAGCAATACTTTCATTAATAAGCGGAGCTCTTTGGAGTATTGACTTTTCTTTCAGACGACCTTTACTTGCAGATGCCCTTCCCGAAGATTTAATTTCTGCTGGAGTGTCCTTGGACGTTTTGTCTAGCCACGCGACGAGAATATTAGGTCCCTTATTTGGTGGTGTTTTTTTGACTTACTTTGATTTAAATTTTGGTATTTTTTTCCTGTTTATTCTGTATGTACTATCCTTCTTTCTGGTTTTTACTCAAAAAAGAGATCAGGTAACAACTAACACAAGTACATATACCCAGTCATTGTTAAAAGTTATTGAGCAAACAAAACACAATATTTGCTTGCTATCCGTGATATCTCTCACTTTTATTTTCAATATCTTTGCTCTTCCATTCATTGCGTTAATTAGTTTATTACTTATCGAGAAATTTAACCCAAGCGAACTTCATATTGGCATTTTCACTTCCCTTGAAGGTATTGGAGCACTTATAGGGGGAACAGCAATCACAGTTATTGGTGTCAACAGAAAATTATTAAGTTTTATACTATACTTAGCAATTATTTTAGTTTCTATTTCTCTTGCTGCGCTGAGTGATGTTCTATTTATATATCTATTTTCAATTTTTATTTTTGGAATAGCCACGGCATGTTACTCTGCTTTACAAAGCACTATTGTGTACATAAATTCTACCCCCGAGCTCCGATCCCCAACTTTCAGTCTTCTTACCATTGCGATCGGGTGTGGTGCATTGGGTTCCTTAAATATTTTTTTTATGACAGAATTTTTNNCNACTGAAANNATTGCGTTCATAATGGCANTNGAGGGANTNNTNATNGGNTTNTTCTTTTTGATTTTNGCCANAACNAGNTTCCCANTGTCCAGTTTCTTCGAAAAATANATTCATNAAANATGAGCTTTTATTTNACNATCNAGTTAAAAATGCTTTATTNAATTCGNTTTTACTGTAACTTTAGATTATGAGNNTTAACGACAAATACAAAAAATATAAACCNTCNGCACCAGTATATTTAGATACAAGGACTTGGCCNGGCAAAGCAATNACNAAACCTCCAATTTGGTGTAGCGTAGACCTNAGAGATGGCAATCAAGCTTTAGTTGAACCAATGGATACCGCTCGAAAGCTCAAAATGTTTAAAACTTTGGTAAGCATGGGCTTTAAGGAGATTGAGATTGGCTTCCCCTCCGCGTCCGATACTGACTTTCAATTTTGTCGATATCTGGTTGAAAATAAATTAATACCGGATGACGTTACTGTACAAGTGCTCACGCAAGCTAGAGAACACTTGATCGATAAAACGTTTGAAGCGCTGAAAGGATGCAAATCTGCAATATTACATCTTTATAATTCAGTATCAACTTTGCAACGTAAAGTAGTGTTTAAGCAAGATAGAGCTGGAGTTAAAAAAATTGCATCCGATGGCGCTGCAATGGTTTTTGATAGGTTAAAGCATCTACCCGATACAATACTTACCCTCCAGTATTCGCCAGAAAGCTTTACAGGCACAGAATTGGATTACGCACTAGATGTTTGTGAGACTGTATTAGATTGTTGGAAGGCATCAAAAAAAAATAAAGTAATTATAAATTTGCCTGCAACTGTAGAGATGTCTACTCCAAATATTTATGCAGATCAAATCGAGTGGATGAGCAATAATTTTTCTGAAAGAGATAGAGTAATTCTTTCTTTACATCCCCACAATGATAGAGGAACCGGAGTAGCTGCTACTGAGCTTGGATTGATGGCAGGAGCTGACAGAGTTGAAGGAACACTTTTTGGGAATGGAGAACGAACTGGAAACGTAGATATAGTAACCCTAGGGCTGAATATGTTTACACAAGGCATTGACCCTGAACTAGATTTTTCTGATATAAACAAACTTATTGAAACAGCAGAGTTTTGCAATCAACTACCGGTACATCAACGCCATCCCTATGCTGGCCTTTTAGTACATACGGCCTTTTCGGGAAGTCATCAGGATGCAATCAGAAAGGGAATGGAAGCAATTTCAAAGTCTAATGATCCTTTTTGGGAAGTTCCTTACTTACCTATTGATCCGAATGATATTGGCAGAACTTATGAGGCAATAATTAGGGTGAATTCTCAGTCAGGAAAAGCTGGAGCTGCCTGGTTATTGGAACAGGAGCATAACATTAATATACCAAGAGGAGCTCAAATTCAATTTAGCCAAGCAGTACAAGGTGTTGCGGACAAGACGGGTAAAGAAATAACATCAGATATGATCTGGGGTATATTTGAGGAGGAGTTTTTACAGAAAGGGAAATTTTCTCTTCACAAATTTAAAAGTAAAAAAATTTCAAAAGATGAAAATACAGAATTCATCGAAGCGACGATAGATTACAATGGAGAGAAAATAAAGATTTCTTCAAAAGGCAATGGTCCGATAAGCGCTTTCGTAAATGCTATGCGAGATCATTTCAATCTAACTTTTATGCTTAATGATTTTGGCCAAAACACAAGAAGCTCGGGATCTTCTGCTGAAGCAGCAGCCTATATAGAAATAAAGGTTCCAGATGAAAAAGGAAGAAGTGTGTTTGGTGTCGGGATAGATACTTCCATTACCCTAGCCCCCATAAAAGCGGTAATAAGTGCAATAAATCGTATTTAGTCTAGTTAGAATAGTATTGATTGCATTTTCATAGTGTTTCTCTCATTATTTTTAAATGAAAACTTTTTACCTATTATTTTTTATTATTTTTTTTTGTACTTTGAACCCAAGAATTAGTGCTGCCGAACCGGGATTTTTCTTCCAAACGCTTTCAAACAAATTTGTTGATTGGGTTTTTGGCCGCATAGACACTTATATGAAAGATGATACGTCCAAAATTGATAAAAATATAGATAAAGAAAATATTCCAAAGTCGTTAGAAAATATCGAAAAAAAGGTTTCTATTTCGATAGATGAAATCGTAGAAAGAGACGATACTTATTATAAAAAGTTTTCAAATATACCATTTACTGGGCATATTGAGTCCTATTACCAAAACGGCCAACTAAAAATAATTGGAGAGTTCTCTAATGGTAAAAAAATTAGTAAATGGGTTGAATATTATATGAGTGGAGTTAAGAAATCAGAAGGACACTATAATAAAGGAAAGAAGAACGGAAAGTGGCTCTATTACTTTTTAAATTCAAAAATTAAAGAGAAACAATTCTATATTGATGGCAACAAAGATGGGTTATGGGAGAAATTTGATGTGGATGGTTCTATCAAACAAACTGAATCTTATCAAAACGGCAAGTGGATTATTACTACAATTAATTAAAATCATATTATAAAATTTGGTACATGAATATAGAATCTTTCGATCTTTATAATCCTCCGAGTGACTTTATTGACAACGTATACAAATACTATAATTTACTCAGGGAAAAATCACCCATTCATAAAAATTCCGATGGTTCATATGTTTTAACCTCTTACAAAGATATTGTAAGTGTTTACAGGAACTTTAAAATTTGGAGTTCCGACAAAAAAGCTGAGTTTGGAGAAAAATTTGGGTCATCACCCCTTTTTGAACATCATACATCCTCAGTTGTTTTTGTTGATCCTCCAGATCACACGAGAATACGTAAAATTTTTCAACACGCCTTTACACCTAAATCTATTCTTAATTTGGAGTCAGATATTAAAAAATTAGTGGATAGCTATTTAGTTATGATGAGTGATAAAAAAAAGTTTGATTTTGTTTCGGNCTTTTCTTTTAGGCTACCAGTAGATGTCGTTTGTAGTGTTCTAGGTATACCAAACGAGGACAGGCATTTAATTAGAGATTGGGCACATAAAATTCTTGGTGCATTGGAACCAAAACTCACTTCTANACAGTTAGATGAGGGTTCCAACGCCGTTGTTAATTTCAAGCAATATCTTAAGGATCAAATCAAATTCAGAAAAAATCACAGAAAGCTCAATAAAGATAACGAAATTCTTTCACTTTTGATTGAAGCTGAAGGTCTCGAACTATCTGAGACAGAACTACTTCATCAGTGCATTTTTATGCTGAATGCAGGACACGAAACGTCGACAAATATGTTGTCTCATGGATTAAATGAGCTCATTAACCANATAGATCAATTTAAGCTGTTGCAAAAGGAACTTGGAAGAATCGATACAGCTATCGATGAAATCTTAAGGTTTCAACCACCAATCCAAATTAATAATCGGCGCTGCTTGGAAGATACTTCTTTAGGAGATATCACGATCCCAAAAGGGTCATCAGTTCATATGATTATTGCTGGAGCAAATAGAGACCCACAGCAATTCTTTGAACCAGAGATTTTCAATATTTCAAGATCGCCGAACAGGCATTTATCTTTTGGTCTTGGCATTCATATATGTGCTGGAATAAATCTGGCCCGACTGGAAGCAAAAATTGCTTTTTTAGGCCTTCTGTCCTCATTTAGGGAAATAAATTTATCAAAAGAACCTAATATTGCTAACCGTATCCGTTTTAGAGAAATCAAGGAAATGCAAGTTGAGGTTTCTTGCTTTTAAATATTTTTCATAATTTTTGTATTACTAAAAAAGGCTGCGTCCCCCTGCAGCCTAGTTAGGGAGGAAAGNACAAAGGTCACTGCTCATATTTATCAACCATTTTACAAGACCTTCGTGTTTTAAGGATAGCAAATTAATGTAAATTTGTACACTTTATCCTATAAGGCTTTGCGGTCGGCCATTATCGCAGTTAGAAAAAAGAGATTAACGAAATTAACATAAGTAGTATAACAAGGATATAACCTACAAATCGCACCGCACTTTTGCTATTGGGAGTGAGTTTAGAATTTAAAACGTTAAAGAAGAAATAAGCAAACAGGTGGAAGATTATATACATTAGAACGCTTAGAGGAATAAGTATCCACCAATCTAGAAATCCCACCTGCCTATCGTTTTTTAAATCCATTCAATCTTTTTACATTGTTTTTCTTTAAAAACATAAAACTAATCTAAAAACAGTGTATAGCGAATGCGTTAGGCTTCTGATCGTTTAATATGATTTCATCGGAAATTTTAAAAATAATATTAGGAGTAGCCTTTTCCCAATCTTGAGAGGTTGTTTCTCCTTTAATATGACCCCAGTGATTTCTTGTATATTCAAGATTATAAAGTTTAAAAAGCTCTTCTACTAAGTACTTCAATCCATTTGGGTTTTTTTTATTTATAAACTTTGGGTGAAACTCTAAAAAAATTTGTGGCCTCAGTTCTCTAATTATTTCCCATCCTCCATCAAATGCTTCTACCTCAAAACCTTCAATATCCATTTTTATCACTGTTGGCTTGAGTTTAATCGAAGATACCAAGTCGTTCAGTGTGGTTGTGTTATGATTGACCCTACTACCAATGAATTTATTAACAACAATACTTCGTTCATTCGTATTCCTCCTAATGAGGTTGCTTGCATAAAAGTCAGGTTCAAGTGAAACAACTTTTTTGCACTTCGTCACTTTATTAAATATACTGCTATAATATCCTATGTGTGCTCCGATATCATAAACGATATCTTNTTNCCCAACATTTTTGCATATTTTTTTTACCATCAAAGGTTCATAACAACCATAAACATTGATTGATTTTTGCATCGTAGATCGAGAATCTATACCAATCAAAGGGAAACTATTATTCTGATTGATTACAACATTCACTGACTCCGCTAGTTTTAAAAAAACAATCTCATTTTCTTTTAAGCTCACCCCCTCCCTATTTAAAAGAGTATTTATTTCATGCCCTTTTAACCCTTTATCAATGAAGAAATTGATACACCCATTCAAACTTGTTTCAGAGCGAGGATGAACTTTAAGCGAATTTAGATAATGACTTTCTGCTATTGATAGTTTCCCCTCTCTAAAATAAATGTAAGCAACCCAATGGAGAGTGTCAGAATGATTAGGCATATATCTCAATGCTTCAAAAAAATAATTTTTGGCGCGGGTAAAATTTTCTAAAAAAATCAAACTTAGACCCATATTATAGAGCGTAAGATGCTTGTCAGGNGGAATATTTTTCTTATGNGACTCTTGGAAAAAGGTAAAGGCATCCTCATATCTACCTTGAGAAAAAGCTACTAACCCCCTGCCGAAATCTGTTTTCATCTATAGTGTCTCATTTATTTATTAGTATCATTCACTTCGCGTTGTAGTAAAGAACCATTAATTTATTAAATCAAATTATACGTAACTTTATTTTTTTGGTACCCTCTGCGCTATGATTAAATTTTTTGGTTAGGATTTGAAATGAGATTAAGACAGTTAGTAATTGCTACAAATAAAATTGANGTATTAGCAGATAATATCTGTGATCTATTCGAACTCAAAAGAACATTTAGTGATCCTGAGTTAATTGTCTTCGGCCTTGAAAATATCCTTATTCCCTTAGGAGATACATTCATAGAATTAGTAACGCCAGTTAAAGAGAATACATCTGCAGAGCGATTTCTAAAAAAAAGAGGCGGTGATGGTGGCTATATGGTCATTGTTGATACAGTAGATCTATCAGAAGAAAAAAAACGTCTGGAAAAAGAAAAATTGGAAATAGTATGGTACGAAAACCGAAAGTCAAAAGGCGTTCATGGTCAATCACTTCACCTACATCCCAAACAGGTTGGTGGCGCTATTTTATCCATAGATAGTATGAACCCTCCATCTTCTTGGTTATGGGCTGGAACTGAGTGGGAAAAAGATGTTAATAAATCACTTGTTAGTCACTTATCCGGTATAAACATCGCTAGTCCACAGCCGAATAACTTGTTAGCTACTTGGGAAAAAGCATTAGGAAGAAAAAGATCTACAGAAGGCAGCTACATAAACTTATCTGGATCAAACATAAACTTTGTAATGAATAATCAGTCGAGTTCTGAGTATCTATCAGCTTTTCAAATCCATACAGCAAAAAGATCAAGTGTTGAGAGAAGAGCTGAGAAAAGAGGCTTATTTAAAGATGATAATATTCATTTAGGTGGTATAGATTTTCTTCTCGTAGAATAAAAAATATTTCTTTTAAGCTTTAGCATAGGCAGCCAACAACATAATTTTTTCGTCCGACTATTGAAGTTTATAATTCACACTCTACTTTCTAAACTATGAGTAACATGATGATAAAAGTTTTTTATGACGGAAAATGTGGGATGTGTAGCAGAGAGATACGCCATTATATGAAAATAAGTCCCAGAGAAACATTTATTTGGCGAGATATTGCAAATGAGCCTCAGCACTTGAAAGAGATTAATGTTTCTCAAAGCTATGCTCTGAAAAGATTGCATGTCATCGATCAAGATGGAAAAATTCAAGTTGGAGTTGACGCCTTTATAGCTATATGGAGTAAAATACCAAGATGGCGTCTCTTAGCATTTTTATGTGCAATGCCTGGGATAAAATTTACGCTTAGTGTGTTATATAATAAATTTGCCGACTGGAAGTTTGCGCGCTCGACCCATTGCCAAATGGCGGTTCAAAAACTATAAATGAATAGTTTTTTTAAGAATGCGGTTTTACTAAAATCGTTACTATTTTTGATTATTATTTTTTGGGGTGGCTACAATTCTATAAACGTTGGCACATCCTCAGATGGTGAGTTTGTTACTGATTTTGGAAATGCTTTGTTTGTGGTTTTTTCCATTCTGTATTTGCTGAATTCATTTTTTCTCATTAAATTCAACCGTATTGGCAGATTGACTTATTTGCCAATGGTTCTCCTCTTCGTTTTACTAGGATTCCTTAGCGAGATTTTAAATCCAATGCAAATAAAACAAGATTATTTCTTTCTTGTTGTTTTTTATATTATTTCTCCTTTATTTTTTATAATGCAGGGTATGGTGCTCTCCATGCTAACTTCAAAATCTGTTAAAGAATTTTTTTAGACGCTAACTAGACGCACTCTATAAAGAATTTTATCTAGGTCGTTACTAAATAATGAAGATATGGAGATAAAAATGAGGAAATGGGAATACTTAGTTTTAGTTGAGAACGTAAGAAGCTTAAAAAGTTTGGAAGATCTTGCAAAGGATGATGAATTATATGCTGATCAGTTGAGACAGGGCAATTATGCACCCTCTTTGAATAAATATGGGGAGCAAGGTTGGGAATTAGTAAGTGCTAGCCGGGTTGGTGGNGGAAGAGCTCTTACAGAATATGTCTTTAAGCGCCCAAAGGAATAATATGAGCCTAAAAAGATGTTGATTTAGTCGTTCTGTAGGCTGATAATTTTATCATGAGCCTATATCAAGGGCATAAAGCAATAAAAGTCCCAAAAAANACTACNACNTGGGATATAGANCCCTATTCAAAAGAAGTATTATTAGATCCCGAANGATTTTTCAGTGCGCTGCGTGAGAAAGGTCCGTTCGTCTATCTTAATAAATATAAAATGCTAGCTTGCGGACGTTATAAGGAAACAAAAGAAGTATTCTCCGACCACAAAAGGTTTGTATCTTCCAGAGGAGTAGGCATTCAAGATTTCAAACTAGAGAAACCATGGAGGCCTCCATCTCTTGTATTAGAAGTTGATCCACCTGAACATACTCGTAATCGACGTTTTTTAACTCAAGCTCTCTCCCCAAACAAAATAGCAACTCTAAAAGTTTTTTTTAAAAATTGTGCTGATAAATTGATCAAAGAACTATTACAAAAGAAGGAGATAGACGGTATTTCTGACTTGGCCGAGATATTTCCAACGAAGGTATTTCCAGAAGCCGTTGGCTTAAAAAAGATCGATAAGGAAACTTTATTAGGATACGGAGCTATGGTTTTTAATGCGCTTGGCCCTGATAATGAATTTCGCAAAGACGCGATGGCTAAAGGGCTCTCAGTACTCGAAAAAATAAATAAACAATGTCTCGAAGAGAACATTGACGCCAAAGGCCTAGCAAAAGAGATATACAAGAATACTGCAGATGTCCTGGAGGAAGATCATCTGGCTAGCATGTTAGTGAGATCATTATTATCTGCAGGTATCGATACAACTGTGAGCGCAATTGGCAATTTATTATGGTGCTTTTCTAAAAACCCAGAACAGTTTCGACTGCTAAAAAATGATAAATCACTTATTGGTAATGCTGTTGAAGAATCGCTAAGATTAACGAGTCCTGTTAAAGCCTTTTGCCGTACATCTGCAGTAGAAACAGAAGTATCGGGAATAGTTATGGAAGAGGGCACAAAAATACTTTGCGTTTTAGGGTCAGCAAATACTGATCCTGAATTTTGGAATAACCCCTATAAATATGATGTTACTCGAAGAACCATAGGTCATTTGGCTCTGGGAGTAGGTGTTCACAATTGTGTAGGTCAGACGCTAGCTCGAGCTGAGATAGTAGCCCTTGCAAGCTCATTAATCGAAAGAGTAAAGTCAATAAAACCAATAGGTGAAGCCGTCTGGAAACCAAATAATGCTATGAGATCGCTTGAAAGACTCCCAATTATTCTAGAGGCGTAACCTCTAAATCGCTCCAGACCTCGTAACCTCTATACCCTGAAGCTTTTGCTATAAACTTACCCCCTACTTTTCCCCACTGACTATGAAATCTTTGGCACTGTTCATAAGCAGAATAATCTTTGTATGTCCAAATTATCGTTACTCGTATCACATCATCTCCCTGAACCCTGGAGGCACGTTGAGAAATTTGTCCATTATTACGAAGGAATTCTATAGCTTTCTTATTATAGAAAGTTCTGAACTTTGTTAACCAATTATCATATTGAACCTCAGAGGGAAAGGTCACCAAAACTACACTAGTGAAAATATCTGACATCGATAGATTATGCTAAGAATTATGTTAAATAACAATAGTGAGGTCTGAAAAAATTTTTAAACGCAATGGATTCAGATATTAGTGTTTATACTAATTGATAAAATAAACAAGCACACTACCTCATAACGTTAGCTAAATGCAATAAACACAAAGCCAACAACTATTAGTAAGAGGATAAATATAGGATGACAAAAATCGATGCAAATATGAGTGTAAATTTCTTTGCTGTCTCTATAATCTTTTTGAACATCATTTTTTTTTCTGCAAGCGAATCCTTTCCTGACACTAATACATGGAACAACATAGTCGAGCGAAACGACCTCTTTTTCAAAAAATTCACAAATACCCCATTTAATGGAAAAATAGAGACTTATTGGCCAAATGGTAACTTAAAAGAGACCGGGATTATTAAGGATGGCAAAAAGGATAAACTATGGGAATATTACTATGAAAATGGAAACCCAAAGGAAGTTGAATTTTTCACTAATGGACTACTGAACGGTATACGAGAACAGTATGGAAGTGGGGGGCAATTAAATATAAGAGCTACCTACAAAGATGGTAAGTTAGATGGGCCATGGATTTACATAGATCCTTTTGACGGATGGCTTTATCAGAAAGGCCAATATAAATTTGGAAAAAAGACTGGAACATGGACTTTCTTCACAATTTTTGGTGAAATCGAAAAGACTGAAATGTGGCAAAATGGTGTTAAATTCTTTGATTCCAGCAACTCCGAGAGCTCTTGAAAATAATTTCTTTATAACAAACCAACTTCTTTAACGGTTGTCCAAGCTAGAAAGCAAAGCGTTTAACCTCTCAGGTATCCCGTTTCCCTCAAAGGATTCTAAGATGCATTCCGATTTTGATAAAAATGTTAACTTCTCTTCACTCCAAATTTCAACTTTTGGGACTAAACCATTTGTATCGTTAAATACCCCCAATGGAATGCTTACCATTCCCTCCATTACTTCAGGCGCTGGCTTATTATATACCCTTACGTGACATTTTGGACAGA
>NZSE01000037.1 GCA_002703515.1 Paracoccaceae bacterium
TTTTCAAACCCAATCGTTCCTATTATGCATAATGTGGATTTGAGTATTCTTAGGTCAACGGAAGGATTGGTAGATAAGTTGGTTAANCAGATNTGTGGAACNGTTAGGTGGAGAGANAGTTTGATTAAGATGGCAACTGNATTTGATGTAAATAGCTTTTTTGAAATTGGCCCAGGTAAAGTATTGGCNGGCACGGTGAAAAGAACTATTCCTGAATCAANTGTTATCTCTGTCAGTCTAGCTACACAGATAGATAAAGCATTGGAGATNTTAAATGAATAANTTGGAAAACTTAAATATTCTAATCACCGGTGCATCTGGTGGGATAGGTACATCTCTGTCTAANGCATTTACGTCAACAAAAGCTAACCTCTTTCTTCTTGGGTCTTCAGAAGATAAAATAGCAAAACTACGAGATGAGTTGCCTTCAAGAGATAATATAAATTATTTTTCCGTTGACTTAGGTAAAAGAGAAAANGTNACTNATTTTTGCGACTCGATGATAGAGNAATACGGAGGAATGAGTGTTGTTATCAATAATGCAGGTGTGACTGATGACAATTTGTTTATTAGAATGTCTGACAGTTCGTGGGACAAAGTCTTTGCAATTAATCTTAATGCTTCGATGATCATTTGCAGAAAATTTATTCGAGGGATGATGAAAAATAAATGGGGAAGAATAGTCAATATTTCCTCTGTAGTTGCGTCAATGGGCAACCCTGGACAAAGTAATTATGTTGCTGCTAAGNGTGCATTGAANGGACTTACCAAATCAATTGCNTTAGAAGTTGCAACGAGAGGAATTACAGTCAACAGCATATCTCCGGGTTTTATAGATACTGCGATGACAGCTAAGTTGACAGATGACCAGAGGTCAAAAATAACAGAACGAATACCAATGGGGAGAATGGGAACAGGTAACGATATATCATCTCTAGTGCTATTTCTCTTGAGTAATGAAGCAGGCTATATCACTGGGCAAAACATACATGTTAATGGAGGCCTTTTCTTAGCNTAAAAATTTTTTCTATTGCTGACCCTAAAATTTTCCAGATAAGTATTGCTTGTTTTAACAATTATGTATAAAAGAAAAAAAATTGTGAGATNTTGACATTTCAATTCACACGNAACAGGCCAAAATGACTAGGATGATGAGGAGGTTAATATGAGTGATGTTATAGAAAGAGTAAAAAAAATAGTTGTAGAACATCTGAGTGTCGAAGAAAGTTCGATTTCAGAAGGGTCATCATTTATTGATGATCTGGGCGCAGATAGCCTTGACACCGTNGAGCTAGTGATGGCTTTTGAAGAAGAGTTTGGGATAGAAATTCCAGATGATGCAGCNGAAACAATTCAGACTGTNGGTGATGCTGTTAAATTCATCGAAGAAAACTCTTAGAGCTTAAAAAACAAGGATATTTAAAATAANAGAAAAAAGATGAGACGCGTTGTAGTAACNGGGATGGGATTGCTGACGCCTCTAGGATGTGGCGTAGATTATGTATGGGATCGATTATTGAANGGGGTCTCCGCTGCTNCTAATATNACACGATTTGATGTTTCTGACTATGCAACAAGTTATGCATGTGAAATTCCTTTCGGTGTTGATGAAGAAGGAAAATTCAATCCTGATGAATGGATGAGTTTAAAGGAAAGACGTAAAGTCGATGATTTTATACTCTATGGTGTTTGTGCTGCAGAGCAAGCTGTTAAAGATGCAGGTTGGACCCCAGAGAAAGAAGAGGATTTGCTCAGAACAGGTGTTATGATAGGCTCCGGTATTGGAGGTCTTCAATCTATTGGAGATACCGCTAATTTGATTAAAGAAAAAGGTCCGAAGAGAGTATCTCCGTTCTTTATACCTGGAGCTTTGATCAATTTGATTTCTGGTCAAGTTTCAATCAGATATGGATTTAAGGGACCTAACCATTCCGTAGTGACAGCCTGTTCTACTGGAGCTCATGCTATAGGAGACGCTGCAAGGTTTATTAAGTCTGGCGAAGCTGATGTAATGATAGCGGGTGGAGCCGAAAGTCCTATAACTGAATTAGGAATAGCCGGTTTTAATGCTTGCAAGGCTTTGTCAACTAAATTTTCTGAAGAACCTAGTATTGCAAGTAGACCCTATGATACTGATAGAGACGGGTTTGTAATGGGAGAGGGGGCTGGTATTTTGGTGCTTGAAGAGCTTGAACATGCTAAAAAACGAGATGCTAAAATATACTGTGAAGTTTTGGGTTATGGACTGACTGGGGATGCCCATCATATTACTGCACCTCCACCAGATGGAGATGGAGGCAAAAGATCAATGGTTGCCGCGCTTGAAAGCAGTAGGTCAAATATTTCGGACATAGATTATATCAATGCTCATGGAACTTCCACCATGGCAGATACTATTGAGCTTGGAGCGGTTGAGTCTTTAGCTATGAATTATTCCAGTAACATTTCAATGTCCTCCACAAAATCATCAATTGGTCATTTGTTGGGAGCTGCTGGGTCTGTAGAAGCAATTTTTTCAATTTTGTCAATCCGAGACCAAATAGTTCCACCTACCATTAATCTTGAAAACCCAGAAATTGAAACCAAAATCGATTTGGTCCCAAAGCAAGCAAGAGAAAGAAAAGTTGTTAGAGCTCTATCCAACTCTTTTGGTTTCGGTGGAACCAACGCATCGTTAGTTTTAGGAAAGCTTAATTAGTATTTCTTATAAAATAGAGTAATGGCTACTTTTATTTCTAACGTTTTTTACTTTTTCCTAGCTTTTTTGATACTTATATTTATTTCTGTAAGTAGTCTTCAACTATATTACGATAAGACCGGCCCAAGTAATCAAGACCAGTTGTTGATAGTAAACAAAGGGCAAAGTGTAGCTAGTATTGCTAGTNACTTGAGAGATCTNAATTTGATTGAAAATCGTGTAGTCTTCATGATTACTTTAAGACTTAAGGGCTTTCATAACAAAATAAAATTTGGAGAATACATGATTCCAAGAGCTGCTTCAATGAAAGAGATCATTGAAAAGCTGGTTTCAGGTGTATCTGCTCAATATACAATTACAATACCAGAAGGCCTGAGCACTATTTCAGTTATAGATTTAATTAATAAAGATATGAGAATTAAGGGAGGCTTGATAAATGTTACTAATGAGGGTGCGTTAGCGCCAAATACATACAGCTTCGATATGACCACTAATAAAGAAGATCTTTTTTTGAAAATGAAAGATGAGCAAAATAAAATATTAGATTTTGCATGGAATAAGAGAGCTCCTGATTTACCTTTAAAAAGTGCCTACGAACTCTTAATTTTNGCATCCATAGTCGAGAAGGAGGCCGGTAATGAAGAAGACAAAAGAAAAGTTGCCTCCGTATTTATAAACCGTTTGAAAAAAAAAATGAGGTTACAATCTGACCCCACTGTTGTTTTTAGTTTAACAGGAGGAAAAAATACACTAAATAGAGATCTTACTAAAGCTGATCTGAAAATTAAATCTCCCTTCAATACTTATAAAATTGATGGTCTTCCACCAAGCCCAATTTGTAATCCAAGTAAATCTTCAATTTATGCAGTTGCAAACCCAATTGAAACTGATTTCTTATATTTTGTCGCGAATGGCAAAGGGGGACATAATTTCTCAAATAATTTAAAACTACATAACAGTTTTGTCAAAGAGTATAGAAGGTTGAAGAAATAAAGTGATTTTTTAAAATAGTATTTTTATATTAAGATTATCTAAGGAGACATTTCTTTTGAAACAAAATGGAATAAAAATAGAAAAGATTTGGGAAACAATTTGTAAGGAAGCTCAGGTGTCTCTTAAAAAATCTAATTATATGAAAAAATATTTTGAAGAAAATATTTTAAGCCATGATAGATTTGCAGATGCATTGTCATATAAAATAGGAGCAAAACTTTGCAGCCCAGATTTCGAGCTATCGGGGTTTATTTCTATAATTCGAGAGCAAGTGAATAAATTCGCCAATATATGTGAATATGCAGTGGATGACCTTATTGCGTTTTACGAAAGAGATCCTGCTTGTCACTGGTTTTATCAACCTTTTTTATTTTATAAAGGGTTCATCGCTTTGCAAACTTACAGAGTTGCAAATGCGCTTTATACGAACGGAGATATTGATCTTGCTCTTTTTTTGCAAATGAGGATGTCTGAAGTTTTTAATATAGACATACATCCCGCCGCAAAAATAGGTAAGGGTATTATGTTAGATCATGCGCATAGCCTTGTTATTGGGGAAACAGCTGAAGTCGGTGATAATGTGTCTATCCTACATGCTGTTACGCTAGGTGGAACCGGCAAAGTTCGAGGCGATAGGCATCCCAAGATAGGCAATAATGTTTTAATAGGAGCTGGTGCAAAAATATTGGGCAATATATCCGTAGGTGATTGTTCTAGGGTTGCCGCTGGTTCATTGGTCTTGAAATCAGTGCACTCCTTTAAAACCGTGGCAGGTGTGCCTGCAAAAGAAGTGGGGACCTCGGGTTGCCCAGAGCCTTCCAAAACAATGGATCAGCTTTTAAAGAAAAATTAGTCTATCTTACCATAAGTGCAGCTGGGTTTTGTAAGTAGAATACTATTCTATCAAGAAACTTTGCTCCAAGCGCTCCATCTATTGTTCTGTGGTCTACTGATAATGTTAAGGCCACTTGCTTGCACGATAAAAAGCCNTCNTTCTCACTAACCACTTCATCTTTCACNGCTCCAANTGCCAATATAGACGAATTTGGTGGGTTTATAATTGCATCAAAGTTTTCAATAGAAAACATTCCAAGGTTTGATATAGCGTGCGCACAGTCTAAAAAGTCACTGTTTCGTAGTTGTTTGTTTTTTGCTTTTTGAATAAGCGCTTTCATCTCTGAGGAAATTTGACTTAAGGGCTTTTTATCGACGCTTCTAAGTGTTGGCGTATAAAGCCCAGCTTCGGTTGATATTGCTACTCCAATTGCTACTTCTTTGAATCTCAACATATGTTGCTCTTGCCAAATCATATTGCAGTCTGGAAAGTCTATTAAGGCACAACCACACGCTTTAATAAAAAAATCGTTTAATGAGATTTTATTATTTTCTCCAACTGCATCATTAGCCCTGGCTCTAAAATCAATCAAGTCTCCCACTTTTACATTTCGCCGTAAATAAAAATGAGGTATTGAAGACTTTGAAAGTGTTAGTTTTTGCGCGATTACCTTTCGTATTTTGGGTATATCAATTTTTTCATAAGCTATATCAGTTCTCTGCTCTACTTCATCTTGATACTCAGTCTTAGGAGAATAGGAATCCCCACTTAAATGTTTTTCGATATCAACTTTTGTTATCCTACCCCGAGGCCCAGAGCCTTTAACGTTTGCTAAATTAATAGAATTCAAAGAGGCTAACTTATTGGCTAAAGGTGTTATAAATATCCGGTCCATAAGTGAATTTTAATCTCTATAAAGAACTTTTTTAACAGAAAATACAATTTCGTCTGGAGTTATTAAAGCGGCCTTCTCCAAATTTTCAGCATAAGGCATAGGAACGTCTTTTCCTGTGCAATTCAATACTGGGGCGTCTAAATAGTCAAAAGCCTTAATCATAATCTGTGATCCAATATAACTTCCTATTGAACAAACAGGGAAAGACTCTTCTACAGTTATACATCTATTTGTCTTTTTCACAGACTCAACTATCGTATCAAAGTCAATTGGCCGTATAGTTCTTAAATCAATTATCTCNGCATTTATACCCATTTCCNTCAGTTTTTTATCGGCTTCTAGTGTGTGCATCATGCCAATTCCATAACTTATAATTGTTACATCGTCCCCAGTTGAAACAGTTTTTGCTTTTCCAATAGGTATGACTAGATCAGAGCTGATATTTGCTTTAAAAGATTTCCCATACAAAATTTCATTTTCAAGAAAAATAACAGGGTTATTTTCTCTTATTGCTGCCTTAAGTAATCCCTTTGCGTCTTCTGCTGAAAATGGTTGAACTACTTTTAACCCTGGTATTGATGCATATAGCGACGCAAAGTCCTGNCTATGTTGAGCAGCTACTCTAGCAGCTGCTCCATTTGGCCCTCTAAATACAATTGGACAATTAATTTGTCCTCCTGACATATAATTTGTTTTAGCAGCAGAATTAATAATTTGATCTAAAGCCTGCATCGCAAAATTAAATGTCATGAATTCGACTATTGGTCTTATTCCGGTAAAGGCAGCACCAATAGCCAGTCCAGTAAATCCGTGCTCGGTGATAGGAGTATCGATTACTCTGTCTGACCCAAATTCTTCAAGAAGCCCTTGGCTTATTTTGTAAGCTCCTTGATACTCTCCAACCTCTTCGCCCATAAGGAATACATCTTCATCACGTCTCATCTCTTCTGCAATTGCTCTATTAATTGCTTCTCTAACAGTTAATTCACTAATCGATTNNTTTTCGNTTGCTTCTTGNTCAATNGATTTTTCTTNATTTNTATTTATAGTTGTGCTGCTCCCTTCTTCTGATAAGTTCAAAACTTTTTCATTTTTTTTAACATCTAAAAGCTCATTTTTCTTTATGGCGACATTATTCTCGTTTTGATTTTCTGCAGTTCCTTCAGTTTCAATTATTGCAATCAAGGAGTTAACCTTTATGTTCTCGGTTCCCTCTTTAACAACCAACTCCAAAATGGTACCTTCCTCAATGCTCTCATATTCCATTAGAGCCTTATCTGTCTCAATATCAGCTAAGATATCACCTGGTTTAACAATGTCCCCAGGACTTACGTACCATTTGGCTAAGCTACCCTCTTCCATGGTAGGTGAAAGGGATGGCATTAAAATTTCGGTCTTCATTTTTTTCCCTGATTTTCAATTAGCATAAACATCAGTCCAAAGCTCTTCAATATTAGGTTCTGGGCTGTCCAAAGCAAAATCGGAAGCCTCTGTGACTACTGCTTTTATNTCAGANTCAATTGCTTTGAACTCTTTTTCTGATATTTTNTGTTTTTCNATCAATAAGGATCTCAAAGTGTCTATGGGATCTTTTTCTTCTCTTATCTTTTGAACTTCTTCTCTAGTTCTATATTTGGCTGGGTCAGACATGGAGTGTCCTCTGTATCTGTACGTTTTCATTTCAAGAATAAAAGGCCCTTTGCCTGATCTGCAATGATCAGCTGCAGAAGAAGCGTTCTTTGCAACTTCAAGAACATTCATGCCATTGACGGCTTTACCCGGAATATTGAAAGCCAACCCTCTTGCAAACATTTCCTCAGTAGAAGACGCTCTAGTCATAGAGGTTCCCATAGCATACTGATTGTTTTCAATTACAAAAACTACCGGTAGTTTCCAGAGTGAAGCCATGTTAAAAGCTTCATAAACTTGTCCTTGGTTTGCAGCGCCTTCCCCGAAGTAAGTAAAACAAACATGCTTATTTTTTTTATATTTGTTTGCAAATGCAATTCCTGCTCCTATTGGAACTTGTGCACCTACTATTCCGTGTCCTCCATAAAAGCCTTCACTTTTTGAGAACATGTGCATGGATCCACCTTTCCCTTTTGAATATCCAGTAGAACGGCCCGTTAGTTCAGCCATAACCAATTTTGGATCCATCCCACAGGCAAGCATGTGCCCGTGATCTCTGTAAGACGTGATGTTTTGATCTCCATTTTTTTTAATTGAATCTATTCCTACNACAACTGCTTCTTGNCCTATATATAAATGGCANAAGCCTCCTATATACCCCATGCCATATAGCTGCCCTGCCTTTTCTTCAAATCTTCTTATGAGCAACATTTTGTGATAAAGCTCAAGCAGTTCTTTTTTTGATACAATTACCTTATTCATNAAAATAGTTTAGTATTAAACTAATCATTTTCAAGACTTATTTAAAATAATAATTACCTCGTNCTCACCAATCATTCCCAGAATTTTTCTTGCTTGTTGATCAAGAAGCTCAAGATCGAGTGATGTGTCAGAAAGTCGTTCGACTTTGTTTTTAATTGCTATATTTTCTTCAATGAGTAAGTTTAGNTTTCTGGTCAAAACTTTTTCCCTTGCTAAAAGCTCATACTTTGCAGCAACACCGAACTCTCCGTTAAATGACGCAATTATAAAATAGAAACAGAGTATAATACATGTAGCGGATAAAGTGATTTCTAAAATTTTAAAGTTTTTAAACAATTTACTCTCCTTAAACGAATCATTGCATAATTGATTCGTAAAAGGAATCATTTTTATTTTTTAAGTGATTCGATACCTGGAAGTGATTTGCCTTCAAGCCACTCCAGAAAAGCGCCTCCTGCAGTTGAAACATAACTAAATTGGGAATGTGATCCTGATCCTTTAAGAGCACTCAAAGTGTCACCACCACCCGCTATCGAATTTATTTTCCCTTCTAAAGTTGTCTTGGCTACGTATTTCGCTATATTATTGGTNCCTTTATCAAAAGGAGGGGTTTCAAATGCGCCTAGCGGGCCGTTCCAAATCAATGTCCTAGATTTGCTAATAACATCAATTATTACCTTTTGAGTCTGTGGGCCAACATCTAGGATCATTTTATCTGCAGGACAACAATCAACACTAAAAATATGATTATCTGCGTCAATTTTAAGAGAGGTAGCGCAAACAATGTCCCTAGGTAGAACCAATGTGCAGTTTTTAGACTCCAGATCTTGCATGATAGCTTCTGCAGTTCTCAACATCTTCTTTTCAGTAAGTGAAGATCCAATTCCATATCCTTTAGCATCAAGAAATGTGTTGGCCATAGCACCACCAATTACTAAAAAATCTACTTTTTTACTTAAATTATTTAGAATTTCAATCTTAGTGGATATTTTTGAGCCTCCAACAATGGCTGTAACAGGCTTTAAAGGTTGATCTAAAGCTTTAGACAAGGCTTTAAGCTCGCTCTGGATCAAAAACCCAGCAAAGCTGGGGAGATAATTCGTTATTCCTTGTGTGGAAGCATGTGCTCTATGTGAAACTGAGAAGGCATCATTACAATAAAGGTCACCGAGAGATGCTAGTTTGAAGCTAAAATCAGGGTCATTGGTCTCTTCTAGCTTAGAAAACCGTACATTCTCCATTAATAAAACTGACGGAAATGGAGAATTGTTAATTGTTTTTCTGCATAATTCTATTTCATGTGAGGGTAGAAATGTTATATTTATGCCAAGGACTTCCTGCAGATATCCCATTATATTTTTTAAGCTAAAAGCTTTGCTTATTTTTCCATTGGGTCTCCCAAAGTGAGACAAAATAACGACTTTGTTACCATTTTTGGTTAAAAAAAGTATTGTTTTTTTTGATCTTTCTATTCTTGATATATCACTACTCTGTCCGTTCGAGTATGGAATATTAAGGTCAAGACGTAAGAGGATAACTTGATTTTTTACGTTAGCATCTTGAATTTTTTTTATCATTTATTTAAAGAAAATCGTATTTAAATCAATGACTCGGCCCGTTGGCAGATTTCGTCGACATTGATTTTGAAGTGATCAAAAATATCTTTCTCTGGAGCAGAAGTTCCAAAACCACTCATTCCTACAAATGAAGTTTTAGATTGGTTCCCACTATTTTTATAAAGCCATTTGTCCCAGCCAAGCTGAACGCCTGCCTCTATAGCTATCCTTATAGTGCCTTTGGGCAAGATTTTCTTCTTGTATTTCTCATCTTGCTCCTCAAATAACTCCCAAGAGGGCAACGAAATTACTCTGGTACCTATTCCTTTTTTTTCTAAGATTTCCCCTGCCTTCAATGCAATTTGAACTTCAGAGCCAGTTGCCATAAGTATAACCTTCTTCTTATTATTAAATTCTTTTATTATGTAGGCTCCTTTATGAGAGCGGTTTGTTGAACTTTTTTCCTTTCTTATTAAAGGTAAATTCTGTCTTGATAAGCAAATAATCGATGGTTTATTTTTTGACTTTAACGCGATTTCCCAACATTCGATAGTCTCTATGATATCACAGGGTCTAAAGACATTTAAATTTGGAATAGACCTCAGAGATGCTAAATGTTCAACTGGTTGATGAGTTGGCCCATCTTCTCCGAGGCCTATACTATCGTGGGTCATAACATAAATTACACCCAAGCTCATTAAAGAACTCAAACGAATTGCACCTCTACAGTAGTCTGAAAAAGTTAAGAATGTTCCTCCATAGGGTATTATTCCTCCATGTAAGGCCATTCCATTCATAATAGAGGCCATCCCATGCTCTCTTATTCCATAGTGGATATATCTACCTGATCGATTATTTTTTGAAAAGACCTNAAGCGNTTTTGTTTTTGTGTTATTTGATCCTGTTAGGTCTGCTGACCCTCCAATAGTGTTACTCAAGCAATCGTTTATCAAACCCAAGCATATCTCACTAGCTTTTCTTGTTGCCAGTTTTTTTTCAGACTCCTGTGAATGAAATTCTTTAAAATCTTTAATCGCGCTTTTGAGGCTCGGAGGAAATATTTGATTTAATTCGTTTAAGAAATAGGTTTTTTTCTTTTTAGATAATGAATGGAAGCGTTTTGACCAATCATTAAATTTTTGGTTATTTCTAGATCCAATCTTTTCCCAGGCATCTTTTATATTTGATGGGACTACAAACTCTTCATGTTTCCAATCTAAGTTATTTCTTAAATTTTCAACTTCATCTTTTCCTAATGGTGACCCATGTACACCAGAAGTTCCCTGTTTTGTTTTTGACCCAAACCCGATTATTGACTTTGCGGCAATAAGGGACGGACGACTATCCTTTTTCGCTTCATTTATTGCCTGATCAATTTCTATTGGATCGTGAGCGTCACATGAAAAAGTAGACCACCCAGAAGATTTAAACCTACTAATCTGGTCAGTATTGCAAGACAGATCAACTCCCCCATCAATGGTAATTCCGTTATCATCCCAAATCACTATGAGTTTCTTTAACTCTAGTTTTCCAGCCAACGATATAGCTTCTTGACTAATCCCTTCCATTAAGCACCCATCACCTGCGATAACATATGTATAATGATCACAGATATCGCTGCCCCATTTCGCATTTATGAATTCTTCTGCTATAGCGAATCCGACAGCATTACCAAGCCCTTGCCCTAATGGACCTGTAGTAGTTTCAATACCAGGAATATGCCCATATTCAGGGTGGCCNGCTGTTTTTGAATTAAGCTGTCTAAAGTTTTTTATATCATCTAGAGCTAGGTCTGGGTAGCCAGTCAGATAAAGAAGAGAGTATAAGAGCATAGATCCGTGACCNGCAGATAAGATAAACCTATCTCNATCAAACCAATCTGGTTCAGAAGAAAGAAACTTTAAATGTTTTTCAAATAAAACAGTAGCGACATCAGCCATTCCGAGGGGCATCCCAGGATGTCCGCTATTGGCTTTTTCAACTGCATCTACAGACAACATCCTAATAGCTGTGGCTCTATCCCAATGGTCGGGAAAAGATTGTCTTAGATTGTTAAGATCCATATTAAAATAATTTTGCTTACTTACGATTTCGTTATAATATTTAATTTTTCAACATAGTAAATCGAATATTTGAGTTTTATAAAGAGATGTGTGCTAAATCAAAGAGGGCAGTTAAAATATTGGAAATTTAAACCCCATGAGTCAGTTAGTTAAATTAGAAAAGAGATTTGAAGATGCGATAAAAAGGCTAGAACTTGCTCTATCAGATAAAATTGTGAGTAAAGAAGTTTCAGGCAGTTTTAATGAAAAAGAAGAAGTAAGTAAGCAGGGCCGTGATAATATTGAAAAATTATTGAATAGAATTGCGTATTTAGAAAAGGCTGCGGAGAATGATGCTAAGGAAATTGATAAATTAATTTCTAAATTGCAAGAAATTTTAGAGGCTAAAAATGACTGAGTTAGAAATATCCATTGGTGGTCGTAGCTTTTCTGTTGCTTGTGATAACGAGGAGCAGGAAAAGGTTAGGCAGGCTGCCGCTTTAATTAATGAAGAAGCCGATGCTATACAAACTCAATTAGGTAGGCTTCCAGAGTCAAAAATGCTACTTCTTTCTGCATTGATGATAGCGGATCGTTTGGCAGATCTGGAATCTGAGTCAACAGTGCTTAAAGAAAAATCTGAAGATCTTTTAAATATAAAAAATAAAAATAAACAGCTAGAGCAACAGAAAAGTGCACTAGAGGTTGATTGCCAAAATCTTGAAAGATTGGCTGAAAAATTTTTAGGTAGACTAGAGACAATCTCAAATTTTAGCGATGAAAAAAACAATAGTTTACTTGCAGATGAAAGCTCTGCAAATATCATTGAAACAGATCAACCAAAACTATTTTAAGAGTTTTCTTCTCTTATCTTAGTTGCAGCTTCTTGGCTAAATGATACTCCCTTTGCAGCTAATAATTCGTCCAACTCTCCAGACATTGTCATTTCTGTTATTATATCTGAACCCCCTATGAATACATTTTTTACATATAGCTGTGGTATAGTAGGCCAATCTGAAAAATCTTTAATGCCTTGTCTGATCTCATCGTCTTCTAAAACGTTTACATCCTTAAAATTAACCTCCAGATAATTTAAAATGCCTGCCACCCTACTAGAAAAACCACATTGTGGCATCTTAGAGTTACCTTTCATAAATAGTACTACGTCATTTTGATCAATTATTGTTTGAATTTTAGTTTTTACGGTCTCATTCATTTTCTGTTTCCTATTTTGTTTTTGTTTGNAGAGCTAGAGCATGTAAGATCCCGTTGCTTCCATCCATTGCTCCTTCCAAAGCCTTATAAACCAATTTATGCTGTTCAACGCGAGATAGTCCTTTGAACTCTTGAGCTGTAATTGTAGCAGAATAGTGATTGCTATCACCTGCAGTATCAACTATCTCAATATCAGCCTGAGGAAATTTTTTTTTGATAAGCTCTCTTATTTTTTCAGCACTTATCGCCATAAGACTTCTCCCTTCTTATAAATTAAATTAGTCTATTTTCTTTTCCATCATATTACTTATTACGTCATGGTAAAGATCATTTACGTGGGCAAGGGGTAGAATGTTTGACCCAAAACAAAGACTTTTACCTTTGGCAATACCTAGCTTCGTTATAGGAACTTTTTTATCTTTAGCCAAAGAGATAAATAATTTCTCTTTTAAAGGATTTATACTGATAATATAACGAGCCTGTGTTTCATTAAAAAAGTACTCTAAAGAACCTTCAATCACTTCAAAGCCCAAATCATTTGCGATAGCTAATTCGCACAAATTAAGTCCTATTCCGCCATCAGAGACATCATGAGCATTAGATATTAGTTTTTTATTTAATAGGTGCAAAATAAATTGTCCGTTACGCTTTTCTTCTTCTAAATTCACTTTTATATTTACGTCTTCAATTTGAACTTGAGAGTACTCTGATACTAAAGCTAACGCGGTTGCTTTTGTATCAGTTTCTCCAACCACATAATAGACGTCATTTTTATTTACCGTGCCCAAGCAATGCTCCGCTATATTTTTGATAAGACCTACTCCTCCGATAGTAGGGGTCGGCAATATTGATTTCCCATCGGTCTGATTGTAGAAGCTGACATTGCCTGAAACCACTGGGAAATTTAGTTCAATACAGGCTTCCTTTATACCTTTAATGCAGTTAACAAATTGCCCCATTGTTTCCGGATCTTCTGGACTTCCAAAGTTAAGATTATCTGTAATCGCTAATGGAATAGCACCGGATGCTATTATGTTTCTATAACATTCAGCTACAGCTTGTTTGCCGCCTTCAAGTGGGTTTATAGAGCAAAGCAATGGATTGCTGTCACAAGAAAAAGCTAACCCATAATTTGTTTCTTTAATTTTTGTAATTGCTGCATCCAAACCAGGGCGTTTAAGAGTACTATTAAGTATCATGTGATCGTATTGCTCCCATACCCATTTTTTTGAACAGTGGTTTGGCGAAGATAACAAGATCTCTATTGCCTTTTGTATCGTTAATTCAGGTATCTTAGGATAGGATTTGGTCGCTTTATTAGTTTTCCACGGTCTGTTATATTGAGGTGCTTGATCTGCTAAACACTTGAGAGGTAAGCTGGCGACAACTTTTTCTTGAAAATTTATTAAGAGCTTATCCTCTGCTATCGTGTTCCCAATTATAGCAAAATCAAGATCCCATTTACTAAAAATTTCTTTTGCTTGACTTTCATATCCTGGTTTTATTACTGCAAGCATTCTCTCTTGGCTTTCGGATAACATAATTTCGTAAGGAGTCATATTATCTTCACGAATTGGGACATTATCTAAATTCAAAAAAATTCCAAGATTGCCTTTATCTCCCATTTCGACTGAAGAACACGTTAGTCCTGCTGCTCCCATGTCCTGTATTGCGATTACGCAGCCACTCTTCATAAGCTCAAAACATGCTTCCATAAGCTTTTTTTCTAAAAAAGGGTCTCCTATTTGAACAGTTGGTCGCTTAGCTTTATTTCGTTCATCATCAGAAGCAAAGCTTTCTGACGCCATACTAGCACCTCCAACACCGTCTCTCCCGGTTTTTGCGCCCATGTACACTATCGGAGATCCTATTCCAGTTGCTTTGGAGTAAAAAATCTCATTCTTATTTACTATGCCTGCAGCAAAAGCGTTCACCAGGCAGTTGCCATTATATTTAGCATGAAATCTAAGTTCTCCGCCTACATTAGGCACTCCAAAAGAGTTTCCGTAATGGCTTATCCCCTTTACAACGCCACGAAGAATTTCCTTGGTCTTAATATTATCAACCGAACCCATTGATAGGGAGTTCATAACCGCAATTGGTCTCGCGCCCATTGTAAAAACGTCTCTTAAGATTCCTCCAACCCCAGTGGCAGCGCCGTTGAAAGGTTCTATGTAACTGGGGTGATTATGACTTTCCATTTTGAATGCCAGTGCAAGGCTATCATCAATAGCCACAATTCCTGCATTTTCTCCGGGACCACAGATAACTTGATCTCCGGTTGATGGAAGTTCCTTAAGCCATTTTCTTGAGGACTTATACGAACAATGCTCGTTCCACATTGCTGAAAAAATACCTAATTCAGTAATGTTTGGGGTACGTTCCAGTAGTCTTTTAATTTGGTCATACTCGTCTATTGTTAGACCATGTGCTTCTATGATTTCAGGAGAATGATCTTTAGATGTCATCTTTTAGATACTCAACTATTTTCCTGTTTTTTTGATATGAATTGTCTTGCAAGGGCATTATCTTTATCTGAAAGCCCTAACAAATTACAAAATAATCTCATAAATCCATCTTCTTCGTAAGTTCTCTTTCCATCCGCCATTACCAGTATCCATGAGTCTTTTAGAAGACTGAATCTTTCTTCATAAGCAATGGTTTCTTTTATTATTTTAGTGAACTGTATATTNTCATTTGATTGACCTTCAAGATTTACCGCCAAATTAAGAACTTTTTCGGTCTCCTCTTCGTCAAGNTCAAATCTGCTCATTACTAACTCTTTAATTTTTTTTCGTTCACTACTATCAAAACTGCCATCCAATTTAGCTATTCTGATGAATATTGCTGACAATGCCAATATTCCTGGTTCATTAATTTTAGTTTTGATTTCATCTGATTGTTTCGTAAATAGATTAATTAAATTCTTAAACATTTTTGCTGCTAATTTCCTTTAAAGTACGTTTTAAAACTTTACCCGTCGCATTCCTGGGCAATTCAGAAACAAAAGCTATTTCGGAGGGAATTTTAAATTTTGCTAAGTTATTTATACAGTGTTCTATAATTTTTTCTTTTGTTAGCTCTTTATCTTCTTTCAAAACNACGAATAGCTTTCCAGTTTCNCCCCATTTTTTATCTGGAATACCAATAACCGCTAACTCAGCTATTTCATCAAGCTGGTATAGTATGTTTTCTACTTCAGCNGGATAAACATTTTCACCTCCGGAAATGTACATATCTTTTTCTCTATCGACAATAAACACAAATCCATCCTCGTCAAATTTAGCTAAATCTCCTGTTTTTAGCCAGCCTTCATCAAATGAGTCTTTAGTTGCTTTTTCATTCTTCCAATAACCTGGGGTAACATTTGGGCCTTTAATTAAAAGTTCTCCTATTTGATTTGATCGCACTGGTGTCATATTCTTATTCACAATCTTGATTGAGGTATGTAGTACAGCTTTTCCTGCAGANCCTATCTTATTCAGAGAATCTTCGGCGGCTAGGAATATGCCNGCAGGGCTTGTCTCTGTCATGCCCCAGCCTTGAATCACATCAAGCCCCTTAGATTGCCAAGTCTTGATTATGATTTCTGCACATGGTGCACCGCCAACTCCAACATTTACTAGTCTGCTAAAGTCAGTNGNATTAAAGTCTGGATGCTGCATCATAAATTGTAAAGGTGCGGGGACCGCAAATAAATGGGTTATAGCGAGTTCTGCACAATTTATTGCTTTTAAAGCATGTGTTGGATCGAACTCTCTCATGATAATTATTTCTCCACCCTGGTGAAGAACTGGGTTTGCGTAACAATTTATTCCACCTGTATGAAACAAGGGAAGAATAACAAGTTGTTTTGTCTTGCTGGTCAGATTAGCTATCCCAGATAGGTTAACAGCATTGAATAATTGCATTTTATGATTTATTTTTGCACCCTTTGGGTGTCCTGTTGTCCCTGAGGTATACATTATCATGATGAGGTCATCTAGACTAAGGGCAACGCTTTTGAAATCACCTGGACAATCTTTAATATTTTCTAAAAACTCATTCGATTTTCCATCTGAGTTAAAAAATTGGATAATAATATTTGGCATCATAGAGCGTAGTTGGTTGGCTATAGGCTCAAAGCAATCGTCGACAATAAGCAAGCTAGGTTCGCAGTCGTCTAATATGTAAGCTAATTCATTTGCTGTAAGTCTCCAATTTAATGGAACCATAATTGAGCCAGTTTTTGAACAAGCAAACTGAAGTTCAAAGAAAATACTATGGTTCTTTGATAATATAGCAACTCGGTCNCTATGCCCAATGCCTCTTTTCTTTAGAAAAGAGGCGATCTTACAAGCTGATAAGTTTAACTCTTTGTATGATATTTTTTTCTTAAGAAAATAGTCTGTTATAGCAATNTTATTTGCATGCATTTTTGACTGATATTCTNCCCAATCATAATAATTTATCATTTGNAAAAATCCTCTAAACTAATCTAGTTTGCTCTAAAGCTTTTTTTATAAACGTTGAAAAAATTGGGTGNGGCTCGAAAGGNTTAGACTTAAGCTCTGGATGGAATTGGACACCCAAAAAAAATGGATGNTTGNATAACTCTACAATTTCTGGAAGCATGCCATCTTTAGAAAATGCTGAAAATGTCATNCCATTTCTTTCAAGAGTTTCTTGATATCGTGTGTTTACTTCAAATCTATGGCGGTGNCTCTCTGACACATATTCATTTTTATAAATTGAAAAAGCCATTGTTCCTTTTTTTATTTTTGCGGGGTAGGCACCCAGCCTCATTGTTCCACCTTTATTTTCAACTTTACTTCTTATCTCAACTTTATGATCCTTTATCCATTTGGAAAGATGATAAATGAGATGATCGTCAGANCTGGGTGATTTTTCTTCAAATTCCTCAGAGTTTGCGTCTTTGAGGCCAGCACAATTTCTTGCAAACTCTATTACTAATAGTTGCATGCCTAAACAAATGCCAAGAAANGGGATTTTTTTCTCTCTTGCATATTTTATTACTCTAATTTTTCCCTCTGTTCCTCTTTTCCCAAATCCGCCAGGTATTAAGATTCCATCAAACTTATTTAGTCTTTTCGTTTGACCNNTTTTTTCAAACTCCTCAGACTCCAACCATGTAATTTCTACNTTTGTTTTATTAGCTAAACCTCCATGAATAAGAGCCTCCGAAAGTGANTTATAAGCATCTTCAAGTTTTGTATATTTTCCAACAACAGCAATCTTNACTANTCCCTCAGAGCTCCGGTATCTTGAACTAACATCTTCCCAAATACTTAGGTCAGGTCTCGATTTGGACNTTAATCCCAAAACTTGTAAGACTGCTTCATCTAATCCTTCTTTAAAAAAAGCGATTGGAGCTTCATATATGGTTTCAAGGTCATTAGCTGCAATTATATTTTTTTTATTAACATTACAGAAAAGTGCAATTTTTTCTTTCTCCTTATTGGGGATNGGCACTTCAGAACGACAAACTAATATATCAGGGCTTATCCCAATAGATCTCAATTCTTTTACCGAGTGTTGCGTTGGCTTAGTTTTTAGTTCACCTGATGATGAAAGAAATGGTAAAAGCGTTAAATGAACAAAAATNCATGAATTAGATTTTTTTTCTTGAGAGAATTGTCGTATAGCCTCAAAAAAAGGAAGGCCTTCAATATCTCCTATTGTTCCACCGATTTCACAAAGCATAAAATCAACTTCATCTTCGTATTNCTCTAGGAACTTCTTTATCTCATTTGTAACGTGAGGTATAACCTGTATAGTCTCTCCAAGATAGTCACCTTTTCTTTCCCGTTCTAAGACAGTAGAATATATTCGACCAGAAGAAACTGAGTCAGTGCTTTGGGCNGCTACTCCAGTAAATCGTTCATAATGACCTAGGTCGAGGTCTGTTTCAGCGCCATCATCAGTAACGAACACCTCACCATGCTCAAAAGGTGACATCGTGCCAGGATCAACGTTTAAGTATGGATCGAGTTTCCTAAGTCGTACTGAAAAGCCTCTTGCTTGCAGTAGTGCACCTAATGATGCAGATGTTAGTCCCTTTCCCAGAGAAGATACAACACCACCTGTGATAAAAACAAAATTCGCCAAAANACATCTTTCAAAAAGAATTAAGAACTAAGTTTATTTTAGATTAATAAATCTCACAAGTTGATAGTTCACTTTTATTCTGAAGGAGGAGTAGAAACCCCATCACCGTTTTTAAATTTCTTTAGGTCAGGTAGCTCCGGCGCCAATCCTTTTCCATCTGATTCACTAGAGCTATTTGATTCNTCAAAAACAGATGTGTTTGACCCACTATTTATGGATAAAATTGTAAGCATTATAGCTATTANAAAAAANAGAGCAGTTAGAATCCAAGTTAGCTTAGATAATGGGTTTGCTGACTTTGTTCCAGTACCAAAGCCCTGATTATCAGAGCCCATACCCAAGCCCCCACCTTCTGATCTTTGGAAGAGAACAACNAGTATNAGAAAAACAGTAACTATTAAATGGCTTATTAANAATACGTTTGACATTTTTAGTTCTTATCCTTATCNACCATTTTGCCTTTTTGTATCCAAGGCATCATACCTCTCAACTGTTCTCCAACTTTTTCTATTTGGTGAGANTCATTATTTCTTCTCGTAGCTTTAAAAAATGGTTGCCCAACTGAGTTTTCTTGCATGAAATCTCGTACAAANTTTCCNGATTGAATATCCTCAAGNATAGCNCTCATTCTCTTTTTTGTTTCGTCATATGGAAGAACTCTTNTCCCAGAAACATATTCACCNTATTCAGCTGTATTGGAAATTGAGTAGTTCATGTTAGCTATTCCCCCTTCNTATATAAGATCAACGATAAGTTTAACTTCATGTAAAGTTTCAAAATAAGCCATTTCGGGTGGATAACCTGCTTCAGTTAAAGTTTCAAAACCATTCTTTATTAGTTCAACTAGA
>NZSE01000038.1 GCA_002703515.1 Paracoccaceae bacterium
GCATAGCAAGGTAAACGACAATGAATTCCATATTTGGCCTCTTAAATGATCTTCCTATCTCAGTTTATTTATTCCATTCTATAATAAAAGCAATAACTAATTGAAAGCTCTTGACGCCAAAACGTATATAATACTAAGGTATGGATGTTAATCGTTACTAAGCCCGCTTGGTGGAATTGGTAGACACAAGGGACTTAAAATCCCTCGACTTAAAAGTCGTGCCGGTTCAAGTCCGGCAGCGGGCACCACAGTATGAAATGCTTTGAAGAGTACACTTTGCACAATTTTTGCATACAGGAAATATTTAAATTAAAGTTTTAAGGTAAATGTAGGCTGAATGAACATGGAAGAAAACGTTATTAAAGACCGTATTCAAGATGTAAGAGAACGGTTTTTATCAGGCAATCAGATTGAGGAAATAAGACAAAATGTTACTTCCTTAGTTAACGAGCGCTTGGATGAATTTCAGAATGCTCAAAACAATGCTTTTAAAGAACTTGAGATTGCTATCGATAAGCTTGAAAGTCATCAGAGAGAAATGATTGCTTACTTTAATAAACAGTTGATAGCACTAGAAGAAGAACAGAAAGCATCAAATGGCGAAGTTTTAAAATTGGCTTCGATGCAAAATCTAAATGCATCTAAATCAAATAAAAATAAAGAAAATGTAGTTTCGAAAAATATATTCTCGCACTTTAAAAAGCTAGCAAACAACAATATTTTAGCTTTTCTGGCTGTAGTGTCATTTTTGGGGATCTTGGTACTCAACTTTTTATAAAGTGTCAAAATAAACCCAGGCACCATCTAAGAATAGATTTTTGTACATGCATTCTATTCTCAGCCTCTTGTAACGCAACGCATCTTTTGTCTTCAAAAATGTCCTGAGATACCTCTTGACCTTTATCAGCAGGAAGACAATGCATAAACAACACTTCTTTGTTAGCGGCACTCAATATCTTTTTAGTCACCNTATAGTTTGCCAAATCATTAAGATCNGAGTTTTGAAGTTGATCGTCATGCATAGATACCCACTTATCTGTTACAACTAGGTCTGCATTTTCAACTGCAACAANTGGATTTTTTTCGATAGTGAGAATATTAGAATTTTGGTGTTGTATACATTCTAACATTTTTTCAGTNGGCTCAAACTTTGAAGGTCCAGAGAAAAAAAGTCGAAAATTTAAACTGGAAGCAGCATGCAAAAAACTCTGGAACACATTATTTGCAACCCCCAACCAAACAACTTTTTTNCCNNCNATGCTNCCTCTTATTTCTTGAAATGTAAATATATCGGTTANTACCTGGCAGGGATGGGACTCATTTGTTAAACCATTAATTATTGGAATCTTTGAGTGTCTGGCGAATTCATATAATTTTTCTTCTTCATAGAGCCTAAGNACCAAAACATCCAAAAATAGAGAAAACATTGCNACTGTATCCTGAAGGGTTTCACCTTGACCCAAATGGATTTCATCTTTACGAAGATTGGAAACCTGCCCCCCAAGTTTCAGTACGGCAGCTTCAAAAGAGAGACGCGTTCTGGTCGATAGCTTTTCAAATAGTAATCCAGTAATGGTATTATTGAGACAGCTACTATAACGCTCTCTGGGAAAATCATCTTTAAGTGTTACCTCTTTTATTTTGATCGCATCATCAAGTATTGCGTTCAAATTTTTTTGAGTAATTTCGTTTATATTTAAAAAATTATTCACTGTGACTTCTCATTCGTCGTAAAGCTATATGTAATCTTTCAGTACCCTCTTCAATTTCTTTATATGTAATAATTAGAGGTGGTAATATTCGCAAGGTATTTGAGCCCCCTGGCACTAAAAGTAGCTTTTCTTTCCGACATCTATCAACAAGGTCAACATTATGGCCTACGCATTTTAGTCCCAACATTAACCCCTTTCCTCTCACCTCTGATATTTGCTCTGGAAACATGTCTAGCAAGTTATTTAATTTTTTTTTAAAGAAATCACCCTTTTTGCGAATTGTAGACAAGAAATTTGGCTTTAAGATGCACTTGATTGTCTCTAACGCTACTGCACAGCCTAAAGGATTCCCCCCGTAAGTTGAGCCATGAGTTCCAGGCACCATACAATCTGCAACCCTTTTCGTTGCTATACAGGCGCCGATAGGAAACCCATTGCCTAANCCTTTTGCCAGCGCCACAATATCNGGGGTCACCCCGCACCTTTCGTGAGCTAAAAAATGCCCGGTTCTACCAATCCCAGATTGGACTTCATCAAAAATAAGAAGTAGGTTATACTTTTTACATAGTTGTTTAAGCCCCTTTAGAAAGGAACAGGATAAAGTTACTATCCCTCCTTCTCCCAGTATTGGCTCGACAAGGATTGCACATGTTCTTTCAGATATTTTTCTTTCTACACTTTCGAGTGATAATTTTCTGACAGTGTCAAAACCAGGAAGCTTAGGACCAAACCCTTCCAGTAACTTTCTACTGCCAGCTGCCGAGATTGCGCCCATAGTTCTTCCGTGGAAAGATCCTTCAAAAGAAATTATTCTATTTTTATTTGGTTGACCTTTTGAGAAATAAAACCTCCTAGCAATCTTTATTGAACACTCTACACTCTCCGCTCCTGAGTTTGTAAAAAAAACTTTATCCGCAAAAGTATTATCAGTAAGTTCATTCGCCAACTCCTCTTGTTTTGGCACAGTGTATAAATTTGAAGTATGCCAGAGTTTTGATCCCTGATCTGCTAACACTTTTACTAGCTTAGGGTGGCTGTGACCTAAAGAGTTTACCGCTATTCCCGAACCGAAATCTAAAAACATTTTACCTGTTTTATCAAAAAGCCTCACGCCTTTNCCTCTTACAAATGCTAAGTCGGATCGGCTATAATTACTCATTAGGGAAGTCTCTTTGGGGCGATTTGGGATTTTAGTCATAAACTCTCTCTATTTTTTACATTCAATTGATCTTAATACTTCAAAAAATAGCCATTGGAAAACCATTTCCAGACCGTAAAAAACAAAATAAGGTTAAAGGAGAGAATACCAATGAACCCAGAAAAAATATCTGATTCCGCATTTCCTAGAGCACCAAATCGTACTCCGTCCATTAACCAAAAGACAGGGTTAAAAAGGGATATTGTGTCAAATGGGTTTGGAAGCTTACTTACAGAATAAAATGTACCTGAAAGAAATGATAGAGGCGCAATAATAAAATTATTAACCGCACTCATCTGGTCAAACTTACTGCAAAATATTCCTACTAATATACCCAAAAGGGAAAACGTAACGCTTCCCATCGCTACGTAAAAATATAGTATTAATATATTAACTGGGAGTAACTCTAAAAAAGGGAATATGACAAGCAAAACACCAGTCGCAACGAACAATCCTCTTAGAGTCCCTCCTATCATAAATCCTAATGACAACTCTAAAGGAGACAGAGACGGCATTAGAGTGTCAACTATATTGCCGTTGATTTTTGAAACTAGTATAGATGTAGAGGTGTTAGCAAAAGAGTTTTGAATTGTGACCATCATAAGAATACCAGGAGCAAGGAATAAGCTATAGTCGCTGTTCGCTAGTGATCCTGCGTTTCTCTCGGAGAAAACAAATGAAAATACTGCAATAAAAAGTGCACTTGTCACGATGGGGGCTAAAAGTGTTTGAGTCCAAATAGAGGTAAAACGTCTTTGTTCCCTAAGGATGAGTGTAATTAAGCCTAATAAATTCGAAAAATAGTAAATTTTTTCTGATTTCTGTCCCATAATTAATTTTTAACTAATTCTTTATTTATTTGATAAACCATTGTATACGTTCTTTTTATAAAAATTTACACCATAAATATTTGGGAGCTTGGAATGGCCTGGAGTGACGAACGAGTAGCTATATTGAAAAAAATGTGGCTAGAGGGAAGTAGCGCAAGCGAAATTGCTAAAGAACTAGGCAACATAACCAGAAACGCGGTGATAGGTAAAGTACATAGATTGGGGATGTCTAATAGAGATACAAACAACTTAAAAAGTGGGTCTAGCACAAGTAACGCAAAGAAAAGTGTAAGAAGGGGTCGTCCACCAAAAGTAAATAAAGAAGAAAAAAAGAGAGGCAGACCACATAAACTGAAAGACCCTGGGGATTTTCCTGGGACATTAGATGTAAAAGAAAAATCTACCACCTCATCNGCTAAAGAGATGCGTTTAGATGAAAACAAAACCAAGGTNGNTTCTGATTTAAGTGAAGAAACTCTACAAAACATTCTTAAAGTGGAAATGAAGTCAAAGAAGATTTCCCTTATGGAATTGACTGAAAGAACCTGCAAGTGGCCGATAGGAGATCCTGCAACCGATACCTTTTGGTTTTGTGGACACGAATCAGAGCCNGGAAAACCATATTGCAAAACACATATATCTATCGCNTTTCAACCAATAACTCAAAGGAGAAGTAGAAAAGAGACCTTGTAGCAGGCATCTTACTTTTTCAAAGGAAATTGGATAATTAATAATTAGATTTGTAAATGATTAGATACACTCTTAATTGNAATAATGGTCATCAGTTTGATAGCTGGTTTTCAGACTCTGCNTCATTTGAAAAATTAAGAGAAAAAGGGCACCTAGAGTGTNCTATTTGCTCTTCANAAAAAGTTGAAAAGTCTTTAATGGCTCCCGTAGTGACTCCTAAAAAGAAAGAGACACTTCTTTCGAAACAAAGTGCACTTGAAAAAGAAATTAAAGCCTTGAAACAAAAGATAAAGGCAACTGCGACAGATGTTGGAGAAAATTTTTCTGCTGAGGCTAGAGCTATGCATTANGGAGAAAAAGAAGAAAAACCAATAGTTGGAAAGACNACTATAGACGAGGCAAAAGAACTAGCAGAGGAAGGGATCCCTTTCACTCCATTGCCATGGAGTGATGACAAAGTGAATTAAAGATAAACATGAAAATCTTGACTATGAAATTTGGTGGAACTTCTGTCGCCGACGTGGATAGGATAAGAGCCGTAAGGGATATTATTTCCAGTGAAGTAANAAATGGNTGGAATGTTATTGCTGTTGTTTCTGCTATGTCCAAAGAGACCAATAAACTTATNGATTTAGCNAAGCAGGTTGGTGTAGAAANCTTGGTTGACCCNGAATATGACTCTTTAATTTCTACAGGCGAAGATGTATCCTCTTCTCTTTTAGCAATTGCCTTAAATAGTGTAGGCATTTCTTCAAGAAGTTGGCGAGGGTGGCAACTTCCACTGAGGACAGATAGCTTTCATTCAAATGCAAAAATTGAAGAGATCGAAACAAAAAAAATTCTTACNANNTTTAAAGAAGGTATTAAAGTCGCAGTAGTCTCTGGGTTTCAGGGAATAGAACAATCTGGAAGAATAACGACACTAGGACGAGGGGGCTCTGATACATCAGCTGTGGCGATAGCAGCAGCTATAGATGCAGAAAGATGTGACATATACACAGATGTGTCTGGAATTTATACTACAGACCCAAGAATAAAAAAGAACGCGTCAAAACTAAAAAAGATATCATTCGAAGAAATGCTCGAAATGGCGTCACTCGGAGCCAACGTGCTGCAGACCCGCGCTGTGGAGCTTGCAATGCGCCATAAAGTGCCTATAACGGTTTTAAACAGCTTTTCAAAAGAAGAAGGAACACTTGTCTGTGACGAAGAGGAAATTATGGAGAAAAACATAGTATCTGGAATAGCCTTCCAAAAAAATGAATCCCAAATAACTCTGACAAACATAGANGATAAGCCTGGGATAGCNGCAAAGATCTTTGGGCCATTAGCAAGTTCTGGTATTAATATTGACATGATTGTTCAGAGTAATACTGAAACAGGTTTGACTAACATTACCTTCTCTTGCCCTGTAGACCAGTTAGAACTAGCAAAGAAAGCTATATCGAAAGCAAAAGAAAATAATTTGATCTCTTATAAACGGCTTATTGAAAACAAGAATTTAGCAAAAGTATCTATTGTTGGAATAGGGATGAAAACACATGCGGGGGTTGCACAGAAAATGTTTGAAACCCTATCTGAAGAAAACATTAACATTAACGTCATTTCAACTTCAGAAATAAAGCTTTCAGTTTTAATTGAAAGAAAGTATTTGGAGCTTGCTGTAAGGAGTCTTCATGACGCTTTCGGTTTACAAAATCTGTAGTTTAGTACTTTGAATTATTAGTTAGCCTCAACCAAACTACCAAATGATACTTCAAGATAGCTATCTTTTATATCCAGACCCAATAGCCTTGAATTATCAAGTCCATTACCAATAGTAACTCCATGGGTTACCTTTTTGTTGAAACCGAATCTCGAGTAATAGTTAATATCTCCAACTAAGACAATCCAATTCCAATTGTTGACATAAGCTTTCTCTATACTGTTTAAAACTAACTTCTCACCTAGGCCTTCACTTTGATATATTGGATGTATGGCCAGAGGACCCAGAAGAAGACCTTTACTGCTATGGTTATGTAATCGTATATTCCAAAACTGTATAGAGCCAACAATCTTATTTGAATTATCTTTTAAAACGTATGAAAGATTATCAACTTTATTAGCTGAACCTCTTAACTGATAAGAACTCAGTAGTTTTCTTCTAGGGGTAAATACCAGGTCCAATAATCTTTCAACCTCTACGTGNTCATTCTTGGTCTCTAGTAATAATCTAAGATTATTATGACTACTTTTCATTAGCCGTTAATTTTTATCTTGGCTTANGATTACCCCAGGATTTAGTATAGCAAAAGGGTCCAAGGCTTTCTTTATCTGCCACATTACATTGAATTTTCCTGGGTCACAATACTGTTTTAAATCTTTAACCTTTAATCGACCAACGCCATGTTCTGCACTAATTGAACCGTCTAAACTTTTGCAATTGTTATTTATTATATCAGTCAATTTAGATTTTATTTTAAGATAGCTTGTGTTTTTTTCTCCATGAGGAGGGAATATATTGAAGTGTAAATTNCCATCTCCCATATGCCCAAAGCAATTTACTCTAAGCAATTTATTTATTTCTTTTATTTCAATAAGGCTTTTATTAATAAAACTTTCCATATTTTCCAGCGGCAACGAAATATCATGAGAAGTAATAGCCCCAATTTTCCTATTAGCCTCAGGTATGTCTTCTCTTATTTTCCACAAATTTCGTGCTTTTGCCTCTGTGTCGCCAACGACTACATCGGAGACTATATTTTTTATAAAGAGGTTATTCAAAGTTTCATATACTTCTTCTTCTACTGAACTATTATTAAATCCTAATTCAATCAGGACATGCCAATCTGATTTACTTCTCTCAATATTTGATCGAAACATTTTCGTTTCTTCAAGAAAAAGCATCCCTACATCACTAATTAACTCAAACGCTTGTAAAAATTGTCCAAACCTTTTTGATATTTCCAAATAGCTTTTTAGGGCTGCATTAAAATCTGACACTCCGAAAAATACTACAAATTTATTTGTTGGCGTAGGGTAAAGTCTTAAAACAGCTCTGGTGATTATACCTAAAGATCCCTCAGATCCAATAAATAGGTTTTTTAAATCGTATCCTGTATTATCTTTTTTAAGTGTCTTAATATCATTAATAATAGAACCATCAGATAGTACAACCTCCAATCCTAAGCAAAGATCTCTTGCATTTCCATATCTTAAGACCCCTATCCCACCTGCATTTGTTGCCAGATTTCCACCTATACAACAAGATCCCTTTGACGCCATTGATAAAGGAAATGAAAAATTTTTCTTATCTACAAACTCGTGGATAGATTCCAAAATTACCCCGGCTTCAACCTCTATAGATTGGTTAACACTGGAAAAATTCTTAATCTTATTCATTTTTTCTAAAGATAAGGTCACATTATATTTATCTGGAGCAATTTGGCCTCCTACTAATCCAGTACCACCACTCCAAGGGACAATTCCGATTTCATACTTCGTTGCTAGTTTCAAACATTCAGAAACCTCTTTGGTGGATCTTGGTTTAATCACGTGAAGAGATTTGTTTTGATATACACCTCTGGGTTCAGAAAGATAAAGGGGAGAAATATCAGAAATAATAGTATCAGAAACAGTCTGTCTAATATTTCTTATAAACTTTGAGTAATCTTCCTCTTTTTTCAATATTTTAGCTTTCCTCAACACGGCCTCTTCTATCATTTCTTAACAAACCATATAAAACGTGGTTTCTCCAACGACCATTTATTTGAAGATAGCTTTGCCCTACTCCTTCATATTTAAAACCAACCCTTTCAAGAAGTCCTCGAGAAGATTTATTTTCTGGTAAGGTTGCAGCTTCCAATCTTGATATGTTTAGTGTATTAAAAGAAAAGTCGATAATAGTCAAAACCGCTTCTCTCATAAAACCCTTTCCCGTATGCTCCTTACCTAGCCAATACCCCAGAGTAGCAGCGTTAGACGGGCCNTTTCTGATGTTTTCAATAGTAATTGACCCAAGCAAAGTCTGAAATTTATCAAAAATAAAAAATTGATACGCTTGGTCAGCCTGAGAACTTTTTTTTGCCCATCTTACCCTATTATTAAAAGCCTTACGCTTAAAAAAATCGTTACCTCTTTTTGGCTCCCATAGCTCTAAAAATGTTTTACTATTCTCTCTAAGATGACGCCACTGATCAAAATCACTATAGTGGGGTGCTCTTAATTCTACCTTCTTTGTTTTCAATATAAGTTCTGGTTTTCCAAAAATCATTCCTGAGATCTAACTTTCTTGCTACCCATAAATGCGTCCTCAAATAGCTTTTTTTCTTATTTCCTCTGCCACTAGATCTTTGCTTGGCAGGATGACTTTNACGCTCTCTTGTTTTTTCATTATATCTTTGAGTACAGAAGGCATTGGGATGCTCATATTTAATGCACTCTCAACAGTCTCTTTAAATTTTGCTGGATGAGCTGTTCCCAGCGAAACTATAGTATCTCCTGCGCCTAAGAAGTTTTTTGCTACCCTTACTCCAATAGCACTATGAGGGCATAAAATTATGTCTCTTTTTGAATAATACTTGTTTATTGTTGCAAGAGTATCTTCATCTGTCACGGCACCACTAGCAAACTCTTTTTCAATCAGAGATATTGTTTTTTTTTCGAGATTAAAGCCCCCTTTGTTGGATAAGTTATGCATTAGCTTGCTAACCTCCCCAGCATCTCCATCCAGGAGATCAAAGAGCAGTCTTTCAAAATTTGAGGCAACTTGAATATCCATAGAGGGAGATAACGTTTTGCTAACACTATTACTTCTATAAACGCCAGTTTTAAAAACTCGATCCAAAATATCATTTTTATTTGTTGCCACGATAATTTTTTTTATTGGCAACCCCATTTTCTTTGCAATATACCCAGCATAAGCGTCTCCAAAATTCCCAGTAGGCACACAAAAGTTCAACTTTTCTTTGGAGAGGTTGTTCAATTGATAAAAGGCCGAGAAATAGTAGATTATTTGAACCAGAATTCGTACCCAATTAATGGAATTTACACCCGATAAGTTAACATCACTTACAAGCGCTTTATCGGCAAACAATCTCTTTACTATTGACTGACAATCATCAAAAGTTCCTTGCACGGCAAATACTTCTACATTGTTAGCGTTTGAAGTAGTCATTTGCTTTCTTTGTATTTGCGAAATTCTTTTGTGGGGATAAAGAACGTACAAATTGACGTTTGATACACACTTAAACGCTTCAACTGCCGCTGATCCCGTATCACCTGAAGTTGCAGTTATAATATTAATGTTTAAATTTTTCTTTCGTAATGTCTTTGCAAACATTTTTGCTATTACCTGCATAGCAAAGTCTTTGAACGCTAATGTAGGTCCATGAAATAATTCAAGAAAATAATGATTATCTTCTAATTTAATCAAGGGACTTTTTAGCTTATGATGGAACCCCGAATAGGACTCATACACAATCTCGGTTAACTCTGATTTTGTAAAGCAATCGCCAGAAAACAACGATATTATCTCTACTGCTAGCTTTTCGTAACTCAAGTTTTTCCATTGTTTTAAAGTCTCCTTATTTAACTTTGGAATTAAATCTGGAACAAATAGACCCCCATCTCCGGCTAATCCAGAGTGTAAAACTTCACTAAAGTTCTTCGGTTGACCTGATCCTCTAGTCGAATGGTATAACATTACTCAATCTTCTTTTTTANTAACATTTTATATACGAAGTACGCACTCATACCAAACCATAAAAACGCCATCATAAACCAAGTNATTGCATATTGAAGGTGATTGTTTGGTATATGTATAGTCGGATCTTGCATCTTTATACTTGGGTCTAGTCGATTTTCCGTTGCAACTACCAATATTGGTTGAGTTTCAAGAAAACTCGCCATTTTTTCTAGATCTCGAGAAAACCATATATTACGCTTAAAATTAGGNTCTGGAGTAAAATAATCNGTCTCGTTGGGCCAGAATAGATACCCTATTACTGACCTCTGTTTCTCAAAAGTCTCTATGCGGATCTTATCCTGTTCCTTAATGACCCCTCTATCTATAAGAATTTTTTTACCATCTTTTAATTTTAATGGTGAAATTACCCTGTACCCCGCTCCAGATCCTTTGACTGGAGTGAGAATAAAAATAGACCTTGACNCTAGNAANCCNTCTACTTCAATCATTTTATAGTTATGTTCTGNTTTTTCTAAATTTTTTGGGAGCCTTGACCGCTCACCTTCTAAATTAGANCTGATATTTTCTAAAAGGGCTTCCTTCCAAGCAAGTCGTTTCATTTGCCAGCCACCTAAGCACAATAATGCTANCAGCCCAGGTACTGCTACAAAACCAACAAAAAACCACTTTCTATTCATTCAGTAAAATTTTGAGGCGGCCTACGCACCCCAAATGTAAATNGCTGCGAACAGGAATAACCAGACGACATCAACGAAATGCCAATACCAAGCTGCCGCTTCAAATCCAATGTGTTTTTCAGGTGAGAAATGACCTTTCTTTGCTCTTATCANNCAAACGAGNAGAAAAATNGTTCCAATAAGAACGTGGAAACCATGNAAACCGGTTGCCATAAAAAAACTCGCTCCATAGATGTTCCCTGAAAAGGAAAACGAAGCNTGAGTGTATTCATATATTTGAAATANGGTGAANAGAGCTCCCAGCCCGATTGCTAGAATTAAGCCGTTTTCTAACCCTTTCCTATCGTTTTCATGCGCAATCGCATGGTGAGCCCAAGTTGCAGCTGCTCCTGAGCATAGAAGGATCAGTGTGTTTATCAAAGGAAGGTGCCANGGATCAAAAGTCTCAATCCCTGTCGGAGGCCAAACGCCACCAACAGCTTCCATCGGATACATTGCATGTTTAAAAAAAGTCCAAAACCAAGCAAGGAAGAACATGACTTCAGATGTAATAAACATGATCACACCATATCTCAANCCTATCTGAACAACTGGTGTGTGNTCACCGTCTTTGCTTTCAAAAACTACGTCTGACCACCAAGCAAACATACAATATAAAACCACTAGGAGACCCAAAGCTGCAATTAATACACTTCCCCCATGCATGAATAAAACACTTCCAAAGAGAAGGATAAATGCGCCTAGAGCACTTANAAACGGCCACAAACTCGGATTTAAAATGTGGTAGTCGTGATTTTTTTCATGGGCCATTTTTTTCCTCTTATACTTAAAATNTTATGATTTAATNTCGTCTTCTAGTTTATAAAAAGTATATGACAATGTCAGCGATTTTATGTTCTTAGTTTCAATATTTTCGTTGATTTCTGGATCAATATAAAATGTCACTGGCATCTTAACTCTTTCTCCCGGCTGCAAAGTTTGCTCGACAAAACAAAAGCAATCAATTTTACTAAAATAGCTTCCNGCCGAAAATGGAAAGATATTAAAGCTGGCTTGACCAGANATGGTCTCATTGGTGGGGTTATGAGCCTCATAAAAAACTAGTGCTGTTTCACCAATTTTTACCTCCACCTCATTTTGCATCGGTACAAAATTCCATCTCATACCTTTAGCCCTTGATGCATCAAAACGGACTTTAATNGTCTTGTTTAAAATTTGACCATCAAACGACTCGGAATAAATCTCTGGAGTACCTCCATAGCCTGTTACCCTGCAAAACCAATCGTAAAACGGTACTGCTGCNAATGATGCCGAAAGCATAANNCATACGATCCCNATNAAAAAAAGCGGTGTACGATTTGGTCTACTAGGATTGTTGATCATCTTTTTCTAACATGTTTTGCCTTATTATATGGTCGTAACCCTGCATTAAGGCACCTTGCTTCAGTTTGACTATAGTTATTGAGAAAATTAGCGCTACNACAACGAATAAGAGTATTCCAATTTTGACATTACCACTGTCCCTATTTAACTCTGATTGCTTCAACTCTTTTCTCACAATTAATCTTCATAACAGAACTGGCCAACTTAATGACAAACCAGATTCAAAAGTTTTTAGCCCACTGTTTATCACCAGAAAACTAAAATACAAAAAAAGATAAAGAATGGTAAATTTAAAAAATCTTCTTTCTTGCTCGTACNCATCCCTCTCATTAATCCTAACGAGCTTTACANCAGACATCAGCAAGAATGCGTTTAAGGCATTACTCAGCAGAAAAAATACTGGACCACCTATCTCAGAAAAAGAGATGGCTTGTGAGAAAATTATCAAAATAAGAGTGTAATAAAATATCGACTGCCTTGTCTTTCTCTCCCCGTATAGAACTGGAAACATAGGGATCCTTGCCTTAGCATAGTCTTCCTTTGTTATAATTGCCAATGACCAGAAGTGCGGTGGTGTCCAAAAAAATATAAATAGAAACAGCAAGACAGGTTCTAAGGAAAGTGTTCCCGCACTCGCCACCCACCCTATCAAAGGGGGCATTGCGCCCGCAGCTCCTCCAATCACAATGTTTTGTGGTGTTGTTCTTTTTAAAAGCATCGAGTAGATAACAAGGTAGAAAAATATCGTTGAAGCTAAGAAAAAAGCAGCTAACCAATTCGACACAAGTCCTAAAAACATAACAGAAAATATTGAAAGGCTTATGCCAAAAACGAAGGCATCATCGGAACTGATTTTTTCATTAGGTAAAGGTCTACCGCTTGTTCGCTGCATCACATTATCAAGCTCTTTATCCCACCACATGTTTAACACCCCNGCAGCGCCAGCTCCTATTGAAATACACATCAATATAATCAAAGATAGAAANAAATTATTTTGAACAGGNGCTATNATCATCCCGACTGCGGCCGTAAATACGGCNAGCCACATAACTCTTGGNTTTAACAGTATGTATANGTCTTTAAAGGACCCCTTTCCTGCTANTTCTATACTTTCCAACGTATTCAACTNAACCACCTAAACGATCGAAACTTTATGATTAATTTTTTTCTGCGACTGCAATCGCTTGTTTTCTATCACCATTTATACTCGCAAATTTCTCTGAAGATCTTTTAAGCCATGCNTCATATTCTTCTTCACTTACAACCTTTACCACTATTGGCATGTATGAGTGGTTCAAACCACATAACTCGGAGCATTGTCCAAAATACACTCCTTCTTTTTCAGGCTTAAACCAAAGTTCTGCTAAACGCCCTGGAACGCCATCCTGATGCACACCAAATGACATNATTTTCCACGCATGAATTACGTCTGACGCTGTCACTTGAACCGTAATATTTTTATTGACAGGTACAACCACTGGATTGTCGGTTGCCAGNAAATATTCGTCCTGAGAGTATCCAAACTTCTCTAACTCCTCTTTTTCAAGCATCACAGAATCGAATGTAAAATTATGCTGAGGGTAATCATAGGACCAATACCANTGAGCTCCNGTTGCCTTAATAACAACGTCACTTTCNGGAATCCTGAGCTGTTTAAGCAANATAGGNAATGAAATAANTCCGATTCCTATCAATATAAATACTGGAATTACCGTCCACAAAATTTCAACGGGTGTATTATGAGTAGTAGAAGACGGTGTAGGGTTAGCTTTTCGGTTGTATCGGACAAAAACCCAAACAAGAAGTACNCTCACAAATATNGAAATAAGAGTTATAATTACCAAAAGTATGTTGTCTAACCACTGTATGTCTCTTGCAAGCTCTGTAACCGGCGGCTGAAAATTTATTCCATTAGGGATTGGTTTTCCTATAACAGGCAAATTTTTATCTAACCCATCATTCGCCATAAGTGCCGATCCAAATGCAACAAAAAAAACTGTGGCCAATGAAGCNGTAAATATTTTCAAAAATTGTCNNAAAAAACTATTCATGAGACCCCCTAACCATAGTTTTTATTCACAAACCTGCGAACGTTTGTATATATAGCNCAAATTTTGTAAAAATCTACTACAAAACTNAACGAAACTNCTTNTTANAGGCTAAAAATTTTTNTTATTCATTTCAAACTNTTTTTTCGGTTATTTCGTCGCAACAAGTTCGTTANTTNTAAAAAATTTTTAAAAAAAGATTGACAAGATCAATATTGAATAAGATTAAAGCAAAAATTTAAGGATTTTTCATGACAGCTGTTGTAATTGTAGAGTCACCAGCAAAAGCAAAGACAATAAACAAGTATTTGGGAAGCGAATACAAAGTTCTTGCCTCCTATGGGCATGTTAGAAATCTGCCCAAGAAAAATGGTTCCATTGATGTTGAGAATGATTTCAAACCTAAGTGGGAAATTGATACAAAAAGCAAAAAACATATAGATGAGATTGTTAAAGCNCTAAAGTCAAGCTCGAAACTCATCTTAGCAACTGACCCTGACAGGGAGGGAGAAGCCATTTCATGGCATATTCTTGAAATTCTAAAGAATAAAAAAGCACTTANAGNAAATACAGTAGTAGAGAGAGTTGTATTTAATGCAATAACCAAGAATGCTATCTTATCAGCGATTGAAAGTCCGAGAGAAATTGACACAGATTTAGTTGAAGCATATCTCGCAAGAAATTCATTGGATTATCTTATGGGATTTAATATTTCTCCGGTGCTTTGGCAAAGACTTAGAGGCGCCGCAAAATCAGCGGGTAGGGTTCAGTCACCTGCNTTGAGGCTTGTGGTTGACAGAGAAATTGAAATAGAAAAATTTAAATCAGAAGAGTATTGGACTATATCCTCTGATTTTATGGATGAAAATGGCAGCCTAATCCAGGCAAACCTNTCGATGGTAAATAACGAAAAAGTTGAGAAGTTTTCGTTTAAGGACTCTGATACANCTAACAAAATCTCAAGTGAGCTCGAACAAAAAGAATATCACGTAACTTCTGTAACTAGTCAAAAAAGAAATCGAAATCCCTATGCTCCATTTACTACATCCACATTACAACAAAGCGCCAGCACAAATTTAAGAATTAGTCCTCGGGACGTGATGTCAACCGCTCAGAAACTTTATGAGGCTGGGCTGATCACGTANATGCGTACAGATGGAATTGAAATGGCACCTGAAGGAATTTCTAGNGCAAGAAATCAAATTTCTGACTTGTTGGGTGACACTTATTTACCTGAAAAGCCACGAGTATTCAAAAANAAAGCAAAAAATGCACAGGAAGCTCACGAGTGTATAAGACCCACNGATTTTTCTAAAACTCCAGAAAATGCAAAAAATTTAAACAAGTCTGAATTGGATTTATATGGATTAATATGGAAAAGAGCGTTGGCTTCTCAAGCCAGAGCGGCAGAGGTGTTGCAGACAACGGTATTAATTTCTTCNTCCTGCAATAGCGCTCAATTTAGGCTATCNGGACAGGTAGTGACATTNGAAGGGCATCTAAAAATATTTCAAGATACAAAGAAAGAAGATGATGAGAAAAGGATCCCAGACATCAGGGAAAAATCTAAGATGAAACTGGAACAAATTAATAAAGAACAACACTTCACTGAACCACCCCCAAGATTTAATGAAGCTTCATTGATCAAGCGTCTTGAGGAGGAAGGTATAGGAAGGCCTTCTACATACGCATCGATTATATCGAAAATACAAGAAAGGAATTATGTTAAAAAGGAGAAAAACAGGCTCATACCAGAAGATACTGGTCGACTTTTAAATTTTTTTCTTGAGGCATATTTTAA
>NZSE01000039.1 GCA_002703515.1 Paracoccaceae bacterium
TAAAAAACATAACGAACCATTGGAGTTTTTTGATCACTTTTCTAGTAATAATCATTTTATAGAATATCTAAAGAGGCAGAGAAATGACCTTCAGACTATAGCAGTCAACAAATGGCCAGAAATCAAAAAGGTCCTACATACTATAGAAAAGACGGAGGATGTTCTACTTTCTAGAATGTCTGGATCAGGATCGACTTGTTTTGGACTTTATAAAAATCAGGAAATTGCAAGAAAAGCTGTGGGCTTTATCAATAAACAAAACAATGGCTGGTGGATTAGATTTTCTAAAGTGAATTAAGAGCCTCTATCCAAAATTTCTTCAGCAAGTCCTATCATTAAAGCTTTAACATCTGAGTTTTCTATGATCTGTAAAGCATTTATGGACCTTTCAGTCCATATTGAAGCTTGGTTTTTTGTGAAAAGTAAAGATTTTCTGTTTTCTAATATTTCCAGAAAATTATTAAGATCAGTTTGATTAAGCGTAGGTTTTTGGAAAGTTTCTTCGATAAATTTTTTTTCTGGTGCAGAAGAGTGTTCATATGCATGAATTATTGGGAGAGTTATTTTTTTTTCAAAGAAATCATTACCCGTATTTTTCCCCATCTTATTTTCATCACCCAAGTAATCTAAAAGATCATCTATGAGTTGAAAACTGGTACCAATACACTCGCCATACACTCGCAGAGCTTGTGCGTGCGAATCGCTTGCTTCAGTAATTTCTGCTCCCGCCTGACATGCTGCCGAGAAAAGAGCTGATGTTTTACCTTGAATTACTTTTAAGTAGTCCTCTTGCGACGCATCAAGCTTTTTTTCGATACCCACTTGTAAAATTTCACCTTGCGAAATAATTGCAGAAGCGTCTGATAAGGTTCTCATTATTTTCAGGGACTTGGTTTTTACCATGAGCTGAAATGCTCTAGAGAAGAGAAAATCTCCTACTAAAACGGAGTACTTATTTGTCCAGATTAAATTCGCTGTTTTTAAACCTCTTCTTTTTTCACTCCGATCAATGACATCATCGTGGAGCAGTGTTGCTGAATGTATGTATTCAATAGCTGCTGCTAAAAACGTATCTTTTTCTCCCTTATAGTCAAAAAGTTTTGAGGCCACCAAGGTCAAAAGTGGTCGAACTCGCTTTCCTCCAGAATTAATTAGATGGGACGCAATATCTCCTATAATGGGAGTTTCTTTTGAGCTCAGATTCTCCTCAATTACTTCGTTTGTTTTACTAACTTTTTCAGACAACAACTCAGATAATTTCGATATAGCGCTAGTCAAATTACATATTCCATTGTGTGTAATAATTAATAGAGGTTTTATTTATAAAAACTATTGGCAAGTGAAAAGATAAATTATAAGAACTTTAATATGCTTGATAACAGAAAAGATCTAACAAAAAATAAGTTTTTGGGCAACAAATTAGAAATATTCCAATTTTCTGATGGGTATAGAGGTAACATTGACTCCGTTTTGGTTGCAGCGGCTGTTGCCGCAGAAAGTGGTCAAAAGGTATTGGAATTAGGTTGCGGGAATGGAGTGGCATTGTGTTGTTTATTGTACCGAATTAGCGGGCTACAGGCTTTTGGAATTGAAATTGATAAAAAAGTCGCCGACCTTTGTCAGCAAAATATAGCTTCAAATAATTTCAAAGCTAACATTTTCATTGGCGATGTAACTACCAATATTAAAGAGTTGAAATCTAAGTCATTTGACCATGTTTTTATGAATCCCCCTTTTTTCAAAAAAAACTCTGTTATTCAATCGCCAACGCTTAGCTCTCGTCTAGCTAAAGTTGAAAGAGTAGCATTGTCAGAATGGATCTTAGTTGCAAAAAAAAGGTGTAAACCAAAAGGTCTGGTTACTATTATTCAAAGAGTAGAAAGGCTCCCAGAGATAATTAAATACTTGGACGGTGACTTTGGTCAAATAACTGTTCAGCCCCTAAGCTCCTTTAAAGACACTAGCCCCAAAACCGTAATTGTTCAGGCTAAAAAAAGTTCTCGTGCCGCCTTTAAATTGCTAACTTCAAAAATAGTACACAAAANAGATAAAGACACNGGAAGTGTTATTTATGAAGACGAGTTTGAAGAAATTCTCAGAAATGGGTATCCTCTGNAATTAAATTAAATAATGNCCACCATTAGCTGTTATTGTTGAACCTGTAATGAAACTAGCCTCATCAGCAACAAGAAACTGTACACANCGTGCGATGTCATCAGGTTGACCTAAATGCCCTATAGGAATTTGGCTTTCAGTTGCCTCGATNGCTTTTTCGCTCATAGCCTTAACCATGTCTGTTTTAATATATCCTGGGCATATCGCATTTACCGTTATCCCCTTTCTTGCTCCTTCGAGTGCTAAAGATTTTGTAAAACCGAGCTCTCCAGCCTTTGCAGCAGAGTAATTGGCTTGTCCTAACTGACCCTTTTGACCATTAATTGAGGAAATGTTTACAATTCTACCAAATCCCCTAGTTCTCATTCCGTCCCAAATTGGGTGAGTCATATTAAACAAGCCATTTAGATTAACATCTATCACATCTCGCCATTGCTCTTTAGACATTTTGTGAAACATTCCATCCCTAGTAATGCCTGCGTTATTGACTAAAATATCTATGGGACCAAGTTTTTCTTCTACTCTTTTTATTCCATCAACACACTCCTCGTAATTACTGATGGACCATTTGAATANATCTACTTTATTTTNTTCTGAAAATTTTGTGGCAACCTCGTCGTTACCNGCNTAAATAGCTGCAACTTTATANCCTNTTTCTTTAAGTTTAATNGAAATGGCGGCACCTATTCCCCTAGTTCCGCCGGTGATGAGTGCGANTCTCATGTTTTAGCTCCCATTTATATTTTTTNGANTTAATTGGTTAGATTTAAATTTTTTAATAGTCAAGATAAACTCTCTANANATAAAAAGTTTTTAAACNTTATGACTAAATTTNTACAAATATTAGCAAACTTAACTTCNTCATCTTAGTGTTACCAATTTTTTAAAAAAAATGTGNGTGTCCGAAGTNTCCCAATCAATATCTCCAATGATGCGACCGATTTCAGCACCAGTAGAATTTATCACAACTGTTGTTGGAAGAGCTGTAACGCCATACTTAATAGCAATTTTCCCTCTTGGGTCTCGATACTTGCTNAGGTTAAACAGATTATAATCATTAAAAAAAGTATCAATTGCTGTTTTTGAATTTCTTCCTGAGGCAACAGTAATTATTCGAAAACTTTCATTTTTCATATTTTGGGCCAAACTATTAAGTGAGGGCATCTCTTTCTTGCATGGTGCACACCAAGTGGCCCAAAAATTTATCACCAAAATCTTCTCAGTAAAACCAATCTCAACCACATTGTCATCAGCGTCTATAACAAGGGGTCTTGGTAAAAGTTCTGGGTTTCTTGAAAAAATAAATTTTCTAAGCTCACCCTCGATAATATCTTTGGTTTTTTCTTGATATTTGGTTTCAGCGATCGACGAAATTGAAAAAAAAAGATTTACGATAAGTATTAAAGGTCCTANTTTTAGCATAAACAGAGTTTTCATATTTTANGATATAGTGGTGGAGTTTAATTTGTCTAAGAAGAATAAATCAAATNAAATGTGGGGAGGAAGNTTTTCTGAGAAATCAGCTGATCTTCTTACACAAATAAACTCTTCAATAAATATAGATAAAAGACTGGCTTTTGAGGATATTTTAGGTTCAAAGGCTCATGTAGAAATGCTCGCTAAAATGAATATCATCACTAAAAAGACCAAGACAAAAATATTAAGTGGATTAAAAAAAATTGAGAAAGAGTTATTAGAGGGTGATTTTAATTTTAAAAACTCGCTAGAAGATATTCACATGAATATAGAAGCAAGGCTAGCAGAAATTATCGGCTCTGATGCAGGCCGTATACACACCGCGCGGTCTAGAAATGATCAAGTTGTTACCGACTTTAGATTATGGATAAGAAACGCCATTATTGACATAGAAGTTGAACTTGCAAAACTTATGATCAGCCTGCTTAAAACATCAGAGAAAAATTTAGAGATAATTTTTCCAGGGTATACTCATCTGCAAGTTGCCCAACCTGTGAGATTTAGTCATCATTTNCTAGCCTATTTNGAGATGTTTNGTAGNGANNTAGAAAGATTTAANCAAACTAAAGAAAGATTAAANGANTGCCCTTTNGGCGCTGCTGCTNTGGCNGGCACTTCNTTTCCGATTGATAGGTTTTATACAGCNAAAACTCTTGGGTTTAGAGCCCCGATGAGAAATAGTATGGACGCTGTTTCCGATAGGGACTTTGTTTTAGAGTTTATATCAAACTCTGCTATTGCCATGGTGCACTTTAGTAGATTAGCAGAGGAATTTATTTTGTGGGGATCTATCGAGTTTGATTTTATTTCGCTTCCTGACTCTTTGGTAACTGGTTCCTCTATAATGCCACAGAAGAAAAATCCTGACGCTGCAGAACTAATTAGAGCAAAGACGGGTAGAGTTAATGGAGCACTACTATCATTACTAACAGTTATGAAGGGTCTACCTTTGGCCTACGCTAAAGATATGCAAGAGGATAAAGAGTCTGTGTTTGATGTCTTTGATACGTTAATTCTTGTTATAAAAATAACACAGGAGCTAATAGAGAAAATGAAAGTCAATAGGACAAACATGTATAATGCTGCATCTANNGGATTTTCCACTGCAACAGACTTGGCCGATTGGTTTGTTAGAGAATTGGGCATGCCATTTAGACAAGCCCATTCGCTGACAGGTAAGATAGTGGAAGTAGCTTTGAGAAAAAATATTAAGTTAAGTGAATTTAGCTTAAGTGATCTTAAAAAATTTGAGCCAAAGATAAACGAAAAGGTTTTTAAAGTTCTTTCCCCAGAGAGCTCTATTGAGTCCAGAAATAGTTTCGGAGGAACAGCATTAAGAGAAATAAAGAGACAAATTAGATTTTGGAAGAGAAGATTAAATGCGTAGTTGGATATTATATCTTGCAATAATGTCGTTTTGCCTTAGCGTTTCAGGTTGTGGTGTGAAATCACCTCCTCTTTTGAGCCAAAAAACCAACTTGATTAAATATGAATAAACAAATTTCTTACAGATTAAATCAGCTATTTGTAGAAGATGTGGCTGTGAGCGAGATAGCGGATAGTTTGAGAACTCCATTCTATGTCTACTCACGTACTACTATAAAAAATAATTTTGGCCGTTTTAAGAGATCAATGCAGGAATTGGATGGTATAATTTGTTATTCAGTAAAAGCTAATTCAAATCTTTCTGTTTTGGAAACTATTGCCCATCTTGGAGGTGGCGCAGATGTTGTTTCACTTGGAGAATACCAAAGGGCGCTAAGAGCCGGTATTGATCAAAAAAAAATTGTGTTCTCTGGCGTAGGAAAACAAGATTTTGAAATTGCGGAAACGCTTAAATCCTCTCTTTTACAGTATAATGTTGAAAGTGTGTCTGAGTTAGAAACAATAAATAAAATAGCAGTAAGTCTAAACAAACAGGCACCAATTGCTATAAGGGTCAATCCCGACATTGATGCTGGTACTCATGAAAATATTTCGACTGGCAAAGCCGATAATAAATTTGGTATTCCAATCACTAACGCTAAAGAAATTTATCAGTATGCAAGCAAACTAGAAAAAATAAAGATTGTAGGCGTAGATGTGCATATAGGAAGCCAGATAAGTGATTTAAATGCATTTCGTCAAACATTTGAAAATCTAGCAAAATTAATTTTTGAACTTAAGAATAGCAATATTCATGTTGAGAATATAGATATCGGCGGTGGCTTAGGTATTAAGTATACAAATAACGATATAGAACCCAACTTACACGAATATTGTTCAATGGTAAGGCGGATATTAGGAAATCTAAATTGTAGAATTATTTTTGAGCCAGGGCGATATATAGTAGGAAATTCTGGTATTTTGGTGACTAAGGTTCTTTATAAGAAGAAGTCTCAAAATAAGAATTTTCTAATTACTGATGCAGGTATGAATGACTTTTCTCGAACTGCNTTATATGGAGCAGCTCATAGGTTAATTCCGATATCTAAAAAAAGTAGTGTAGAAACTGATATCTATGATGTGGTAGGACCAGTTTGTGAAACAACCGATACTTTTCTAAAAAATCATCCNGTAGAAAGANCTGAAGAAGGTGATTATTTAGCGTTTTTGGATGTCGGGGCTTACGGAGCGGTATTGTCCTCTGAGTATAACACAAGACCCCTGGTTCCAGAAGTGATGGTTTATAAGAAACGTTATGAAATGGTTAGATCCAGACCAACTTACGAAGAAATTTTTGATAAAGAAGTTATACCAAATTGGGAATGAAATTTCTTATGCTTTCAAAAATCAATAAAAGAATATTTTGAAAAATGGTGGTGTATTTACTGATTTGAGATAGGATTTCTGGCGCAAAGGGTACTTTTATAAGAATATCTTCTAGAAACAAAATGGTTAGATTATAGGAAAAAAAACTAAATATGAGTAATATTGATAATAATACCAACACACTTCGGCTCTTTGACATATTTCCTTTTTTTATAGTCTCGTTGTTCTCAATATGAGGTTGCTTTGCTTTCTTTAATAGTTCAGATGACTCTTTAAGCCTTTTCTCAATCTCTATTTCCTTAGCATCTCTCTCCTCAATCTGCTTGTCACTATGAGACTCCTTGTTACTCCTAATTTTTGGAAATGTTTTAGAGGGTCCTTCGATCCCAATTTCATTATTTACTTCACTCGTTTCAAAGTGAAAAATATGCTCATTTTCTGTGTTATTATTTTTCAATCGCGAACTATTTTTCTTATTGCCAAAACTATGTTGAGCTTCCTCAAGCGCCAAAGAGTTTAGCTCCGCTGTGCTGATTTCTTTATTTTTATTCTCAATTACAACATCGCTATTAAACTCTTGAGATGCGTATACCTCTCTTTTTGCTTGTTCAAGCTTTTCAAACTTATCTATCCAGGAGCTCTCACATTCAATACATACAAATTTAATCGTCTTGGTTAGAGACGATCTCTCATTTACTTTGTATTCAGCATTACAATCGGGGCAGAAAACGTGCATAAATTAATATATTTTTCCTTATCAACAGTATGTGATAATAAAGTGAAAGTATAAATTTTGAAATAAAATTTTGACTTCTTATTAAGAAAGTTCAACGAATGGTCCACAAAATAAAGAATATCATCATTGCAATTATTATTTATGCGCTTTTGGGGGTTATGGGAGTATTATTATTACCCTATGCGAGTAGATCTAAAGAAAAATGTTTGAGAGTAATCAGATTATATTGTGACGTAGTATTTTGGATTTTAAAAAAATTTTACAATATTAAGATTTTAGTGAAAGGTCATGTGCCAGATAATGGCGCCTCAATAGTCTGCTCAAAACACCAATCTTTTTTAGATGTTTTAATTTTGTTAAAAGCCCTTCCCGAGCCAAAGTTTATTATGAAATCAGAATTGTCTTGGATTCCCGTTCTTTCTACATATGCAAGAAAAATTGGATGTTTTAATGTAAAAAGAAACGATAAGGCAAGAAGTTGGCATGCTTTAAAGGAGGCAATAAACAAAGAAGCTGAAAATCAATCGGGCCAATTAGTAATTTATCCAGAGGGTACAAGAACAAAACCTGGACAAGAAGTAAAATATAAGAAAGGGGTTTTAGTATTATTCTCTAATCTTAAGCGGCCTTTATATTTAGTTTCAACAAACGCTGGAGTAGCGTGGTCAAAAAATGGTAGATTCAAAGACAATGCCACCGCAATAATTAATTTTGTAGAGAAAATTAACTATTCAAAAAAAAAGGGGTTGAACTTGGACTATATAAAGGAAAATATAGAAAGAGATTCTCTTAAGCTATACAATGAAGAAGCTTCTTAGAGGCTAGACAAAGATCCCATATTTATATATTTCTCTGAACGTAGCTTTTTTATTTGTTGCCTATCTATTTTCTGGAAAGATATAACTTCCTTCAATACCGCTTTCTTAACATCTTCCAAAGCTTTATTTTTGTTCCTGTGGGCTCCACCTAAGGGCTCGTTGACTATTTTGTCTACAACGCCCAACTTTTCTAGGTGCTGTGCAGTTAATTTTAATGCATCAGCGGCTTCTCTCATTTTGTCAGAATTTTTCCAAAGAATAGAAGCACACCCTTCAGGAGAAATCACAGAATAAATAGAATGCTCCAACATTATTAATGTATTCGCAGAAGCCATCGCTATTGCACCACCAGAGCCTCCTTCGCCTATGATAATTGATATTATTGGAACAGTTACTTCAAGGCAGGTTTGAGTTGACCTTGCTATAGCTTCGGCTTGGCCTCTCTCTTCAGCACCTTTCCCAGGATATGCCCCAGGGGTATCAATAAACGTAATTATCGGCAAACCNAACTTGTCGGCTAATTTCATAAGACGAGTAGCTTTTCTATATNCTTCAGGCCTTGCCATTCCAAAATTTCTCTGCANCCTACTTTCAGTAGTATTNCCTTTCTCATGCCCCAATACCACTACAGGTNTATCCTGTAANCTTCCNAGACCNCCAACNATNGCTAANTCCTCTGCAAANTTTCNGTCTCCGCTTAANGGAGTATANTCACTTATCATGTANTCNATATANTCNTTTGTGTGTGGTCTCTCNGGNTGTCGTGCCACTTGACATTTTNTCCAGGGGTTCATTTCNNNATAAAGATCTTTAAGAANATCNGNNCTCTTAGTCTTTAAAAGCTCTATCTCNTTTTTTATATTTTTACTATCCGAGCTATCTGGTAAACTCTCTAAATCTGAGATCTTGCTTTGAATTTCGGCAAGATCTTTTTCAAAATCCANGTAAATTGCCATCAACTTTTTTTGTTTATTTTATCATGTTGATCGATTAATACCNGAGCTTGTTTAATGGACGCTATGTCAATTAATTTTCCATTGAAAACTGCAGCNCCNGCACCTTTAGCTTCTGCTTCTTCCATTGCTCTAATTATTCCCTTTGCGTTCTCTAATGCTTTATCAGAGGGAGTAAAAACTTTATTTGCTAGCTCAACTTGTGATGGGTGGATTGCCCATTTTCCGGCCATACCTAAAGTAGCAGATCGTTTAGCTTGAGCAATATAATTTTCTTGATCTGATATATCTCCAAACGGTCCATCTATTGGAAGTATCCCATTAGCCCTACAGGCCGCAATCATAGCTACCATAGGGTGATGCCAAGGATCGATTAAGAGTCTTTCGCCTTTTTCAGAATTTGTATAATACCCTTCTTGGGTTCCCCCAATATTTGTAGTTTGCATTCCCATTGAAGCAGCATAATCAGCAACACCAAAACTCATTGCAACTAGACGATCACTTGCCAATGCGATCTCATTTATATTTTCTATCCCAGCAGCTGTCTCAATAATTATTTCAAAATTTAAACTTTTTTTACGCTTATTTTTTTTCTCTAAAGCAGTGACAATCGCATCCACTGCGTATATATCACTGGAATTACCTACCTTTGGTATCATAATACAGTCCAATCTTTCACTTGAATTGTCAACTAACGACAAAACATCATCAACCCAATACTCTGTATCCAATCCGTTTATGCGAACCGAAAGTGTTTTCTCAGCCCAGTCCACATTGCTTATAGCCTTTGAAATATTTTGTCTTGCTTCGACCTTGTTTGGGGGTGCCACACTATCTTCTAAATCAAGGTTTATAACGTCTGCTTTAGAAGACGCCATCTTCTCGAAAAGCTCTGGTCTCGAACCTGGACCAAATAGCTGACATCTGTTTAATCTTTCAGGAATAGGGGGTTGTATTAAAAAGCTCATTTGTATACCTTTTTCGTTTCATTCAACTTGTCAATATTTGTCTTCTATTTGAAATATTCTAACAAGTAAATTAAAAAACTCACATAAAAGTTTTAGTTAATCTTCTGATAGCCATATCCAATATTTCTGTCCTGCAAGCGATATTAAATCTTGCAAATTTTCCTGAATTCTTGCCAAAACCAGCACCAAAACTGGGAGCAACTCCAGCCTCTTTTACAAGCATATTTTCTAATTCTGCTTGGTTGATTTTTAAATTGCTAAAATCAACCCATACAAGATAGGTGGATTCCAAATCAAAAACCTTTACTTCATTTAGTGACCTCAAAGAGGTTGTAAAAATATTTTTGTTGTTTTCTAAATAAAGCATAAGTTGATCAAGCCACTCTTTTCCCTCTCTGTAGGCTACCTCTGTCATTATCATTCCGAACCGGTTTGGTGTTTTTCCAATTGCCGCATGTTCTTTCTCGTAAATTGAACGAAGTTTAGGATTTGGAATTATCGTTGTCCCGGTGTGGCAACCTGCAATATTAAATGTTTTAGTAGCTGCTGTGAATATGAGGCTTATTTCTTCAGCCCCAGGGGCTGCTTTCAGAAAAGTTGTATGCGCTTTATCTGGGTAGGTTAAATCATGATGAATTTCATCCATAAAAATAAGTATATTATTTTTCTTACTAAATTCAGCTAAAGTAATAAGTGTCTCTTTACTCCATATTTTCCCGCCTGGATTGTGTGGGCTACAAAAAATAACAATTTTTTCCTTTCCAGATAATCTTTTTTCTAACTCATTAAAATCTACTTCATATTGATTTTTGTCCTTCTTTAAAGGTATTTCTTTTGGCACTCGCCCATTATTTTTAATAGTATTAAAAAAAGAATAATAAATGGGGGAAAAAAGTAAAATCTCATCTCCTGGCTCGCTGAACGCTCGCAAGCCCATTCCAATCCCTGTATTAACTCCGTGCACCACGGAGCACCATTCTTCAGAAATATCCCAATCATGCCTGCTTTTCATCCACATTTTTACGGAATTAATAAAAGATTTATTGCTTCCATAGTATCCGAAAACTCCGTGTGATACTTCCTTTTGAAGTGCTGAAATAACTGCCTGAGGAGGATTAAAATCCATATCCGCAACCCACATAGATATACAATTATCTTGGCTCGCATTGTATAGACTCCTCAACCCTTCAAACTTTGAAAGATTTGCGTTTCTGTTGTCTATATATTTGTCAAAATTAACTATCATTTGTTTAACAGAACATGTATAAGAATTTATTTAATTCTAGTCCAGTATTAATGTTAGCTTAAGATTCAACATGGCAGTTAAAAAAATATTACTTTATCCTGATCCTCTATTGCTCATGAGAAGTGCAAAAATAAATATCTTTGACAAGAATTTAGTAAATCTTTCTAAAGATCTCATTGATACTATGTATGATGCGGATGGGGTAGGGTTAGCTGCTCCACAAATAGGTATAAATAAGAGAATTTTTGTAATGGACTGCTCAAGCGAAAACGAAGAAAAAGATTGTAGAGTTGTAATAAATCCAGAGATAGAGCACGCATCTGAAGAGCTCGGTTCATATAAGGAAGGATGCTTGTCAATCCCTGGAATTACAGAGGAAATATCAAGGCCAAAAGTTATTAAAGTTTTGTATCAAGATGTAAATGGAGTTTTGCAACGAGATACATATGACGATTTATGGTCGATATGCTTTCAACATGAATTGGATCATTTAAATGGGAAGCTATTTATAGACCATCTTCGTCCAATGAAAAAAATCCTAGTAAAGAATAAAATGAAAAAATCTTCGAAAAAGAAAAAGCAGGAATAGAAAATGAAGATTGTATTTATGGGTTCTTCAACGTTTGCAATCCCATCACTTCGAATTTTGAATGAAGCACAATATGATATTAAAGCGGTCTATACCCAACCTCCACGAAAAGCAGGTCGGGGAAAGAATTATAAGGAAGTACCTTTAGCAGAATTCGCATACTCTCAGGGTTTAAAAGTGGAGCAACCACTAACATTTAGTGATTACTCTGTAGTAGAAAACTTAAGAAGCTACAATCCTGATTTTCTGGTAGTAGTAGCATATGGTCTTATTTTACCAGCGCAAATATTAGAAATTCCTAAAATATTTCCCATAAATGTTCATGGTTCTTTTCTACCCTACTGGAGAGGAGCAGCGCCTATAAATCAAGCGATTTTTAATAGAGATACCTTCACTGGAGTTTCAATAATAAAAATGAGTGAAGAACTAGATGCAGGACCAATATTACGTCAGGAAAAAATGATCTTAAATCATACAGAAACCTTTGGGTCTCTGCATCAAGTATTGAGTGAACTTGGAGCAAAAAATTTACTGCAAACGCTAAATAAATTTGACTCACATAAGGAAATATCACAAGACGAAAAGCTCGTTAGTTATGCCCCCAAAATTAAAAAATTAGATACAAAATTAGACTTCAATCAGAAAGCATCTGTATTGGAGGCCAGAGTTAGAGGCTTAGCGCCTAAGCCAGGCGCATGGTTTGAATATAAAAGAGAGCGCTTTAGAGTACTCAGTACTAAAGTAGTAGAAGGGAAAGGAATAGCTGGCTCAATTATTAATGAAAATTTGACTATTGCATGCGGTGAGAAAGCGTTAAATATTCTGGAAATTCAAAGACAAGGAAAAGAAATTATGAGTGTGGGGGAATTGATTAAAGGGTTCAAGTTTAAAAAAGGCGATAACGTTAACCTGCCAATTCACTAGACGCTTCCTCGCGTCCTTTTACAGCGAGTAAGTCTGCTTTCTCGTTTCCAAGCACCCCAGCATGACCTTTCACCCAAACCCAATCCACGTTTTGATTTTTTGTTAAATCTAAGAGTCTCTCCCATAATAAACGATTTGCGACCGGTTTTTTGGAAGCTGTATTCCAATTATTTTTAATCCAACCAAAAACCCATTTTGTTATCCCATCTATTAAATACTTACTATCGGTGAAAATGGTAATGTCAACATTTTCCCTTTTTAAAGTTTCGAGAGCTTGTATGGCTGCAGTCAACTCCATTATTTGATTAGTTGTTTCTTTATTTTTTCCGTAGAGCGCTTCTTCTTTTACAACTTTACCTAAATTGTTTTCGGCTATCAAATAAACACCCCATCCTCCGGGACCAGGATTTCCGCTGCATGCTCCGTCAGTATAAGCTTTAACTTTCATTTTTAAGTTCGGAAGCCTAAAAANATNAGCAATAGTACGACTANAGANGTCATNGGNAATCTGAGGTTGAGCCACCATTTAGGCAAAGACCCAAGCTTGTATAATTTCCTTTCTATCTCTAAAATCACTAGAAAACCCAAAGCCAANACAAAGCTTTGCATAAATGGTATAATAATTGATAAGAGTGCTAGTAAAACTGGTAAAATGCTAAACCAAAGCAATAATTCTCTTTCCCTTTCAAGTGAAGCGACGTAAAATGCACAACCACTTACAAAAGAAAGAATAAATCCACTATAGATTAATGCAATTTCAATAAATCCTTCTTTTGTGCTCTCACTTAGACTGATATTAAAGGTGGAAATAAGTCCTATCAAAATTGGAATTANCCCGAGAAGGCTTGCNAGCACNACTCTTTTTGGTACTCCNGGGAACATTTTACCTCAACAAAGGAGGGACTTTGAACTCGATAGTCTCTTTTCTTGTTNTATCATGGACTAAACTCGCNGCAAANTTTTCTTGTATTTTACTAATTACTTCTCGAACCAAATGATCNGGTGCGGATGCTCCTGAGGTAATTCCTATAGAATTAGCTTTAGCTACTTTCTCCCAGTCAATTCTTTTATAATCNTCTATTAAGTAAGCTTCTGTACATCCACTATATTTCGCAACGTCGACTAATCTTTGCGAATTAGATGAGTTTTCTGAGCCAACCACTAACATTAAATCCACGCATTTTACAAGCCTTTTAACCTCCTCTTGCCTGTTAGTAGTAGCATAGCAAATATCTTCTTTCTTTGGGTTTTCTATTGAAGGAAATTTTTTGTTTAAAGCTAGAGCTATTTCCTTCGTATCATCTACTGATAAAGTTGTTTGGGTAACATAGGCTAGTTTTGTGTGTTTTGGGAAGCTTAATTTGTCTACATCTGACTTATTNTCAACCAATAAAACCTCTCCTTCAGGTAATTGACCCATCGTCCCAATAGTCTCGGGATGTCCANGATGTCCAATCATTATTATNTTATATCCATTATTATTATATCTTTTGATTTCATTATGAACTTTCGTTACTAGTGGACACGTTGCATCTACAAATAGCATTTGCCTCCTTTTTGCTTCTTCTGGTACAAATTTTGGNACACCATGCGCAGAAAATATTACAGGTCTATCTTCTGGGCATTCTTCTAGTTCCTCCACGAAAATCGCTCCCTTTTTTTTTAGGTCACGAACGACATGTTTGTTATGTACTATTTCATGTCTGACATAAATGGGTGATCCCCATTTTTTAAGAGCAAGCTCTACCATCTCTATTGCTCTGTCAACTCCNGCACAAAACCCTCTAGGGTTNGCTAGATGAATCTCCTTCACTGGTAAATTTTTAGGCGCAATCGTCATGTCTANAGCGTATACTTTTTTTAAAAAAAAAAACTATCTTTTTAAAAAAGTGAGAAANAAATGTCTAATTATGTAGCTGTACTTGGATCAAATTTGCCCAGTGAATTTGGAGATAGCTTTGAAACACTGAAAAAGTGCATTTATGAAATTAAAACCTACTTTCCTATAAAATCCTTATTAGAGAGTAATTGGTACATCTCTTCGAGCTTTCTTGACGAGAAAGAACCTAGATATGTAAATGTTGGCATTCGGTTTAGCACCGACCTAAACCCTAAAGAATTAATTAAATTTACTTCTGGCTTGGAGAATAAATATGGAAGAACGAGGAAAAGAAGATGGGAATCGAGAAGCTGTGATATCGACATTTTACTATGTGATCAACAGATCCTGCCGAGCAGGGATTATTTTGTGAAATGGTTGAAATTGGATTTTTTAGACCAAATAAANCTCGTGCCTGACNAATTAATAATACCNCACCCAAGATTACAAGAAAGGACATTTTTTCTNAAGCCCTTAAATGACCTTCAACCTGATTGGATNCACCCGTTTTTAAAGTTGAAAGCTAAGGAAATGCTTGACAGTCTTCCACTCAATGAAATACACAATATAAAAGAATTAAATGCTAAGAACAGATAAAGGAAAGTTTTATGGCAAGAGTTACTGTAGAAGATTGTATCGACAAGGTTTCAAACAGGTTCGAACTCGTTTTAATTGCTGCGCATAGAGCAAGAATGATTTCTGGAGGGATTGAACCCAGCATAGATCGAGATAACGATAAGAACCCTGTTCTTGCACTCAGGGAAATAGCATTAGAAACAGTTACCTTTGATGAGTTAATGGAATCCACCATAGAAAGTCAACAGCGGCAAATAGAGATCGATGAGCCCGATGATGAGGATCTAACTCTACTTATTGGAGAAGGACAAAGAGATAAAGAAGCCAATTCTGACGAGACTGCAAATGAAGACTTGCTCAGAGCTCTGATGGACGCTCAAAGTTCGGAAGAGAAATAGAGTATTTATATACCTAACGACAGGTGAAGATTTTGTTATCTGTTGATGATCTTATTGGGGCCATTAAGAAATATAATCCCCAAACGAATAGTAGTTTAATAGAAAAAGCTTATCAATTTGGGCTTAAAGCACATGCTGGGCAAATGAGAAAGTCAGGTGAGCCTTTCTTTGCACACCCAGTTCAAGTTGCAAAAATACTTTCAGAGCTAAGACTAGATGATGCCTCTATTATTACCGCTCTATTGCATGACACTATTGAGGATACAAGTAAGTCTTTTAGAGATGTATCCAATTTGTTTGGGCCNGAAATTGCTAATCTTGTAGATGGGGTTACGAAGCTTTCAAATCTCGAAGTTGCTTCATTGGAGAGAAAACAAGCCGAAAATTTCAGAAAATTGATTGTCGCAATAAGCAAAGATCTAAGAGTTCTATTGGTAAAGCTTGCAGACAGATTACANAATATGAGAACTATAAGAGCAGTGAGTAATGACAGGCAATTAGTGAAAGCTAATGAGACTATGGATATATATGCACCTTTGGCTGGCAGAATGGGAATTCAATCAATTAGAGATGAGTTGGAGGACCTAAGTTTTCGAATATTGAACCCAGAGGCTAGAAACTCTATAATTAGGCGGTTCCTCAAGCTAAAAAAAGCAAGTGATGATCTTATCCCAAAAATTATNAATGATATTGAAAGCCAACTCGATTCAATTGGTGTTAAGGCAGTAGTTTCAGGCCGTGAAAAAAAACCTTACTCAATTTGGAGAAAAATTCAAGATAAGCAGCAAGCTTTTTATAAGCTTTCAGACATTTTTGGGTTCAGAATAATTACAAAAAATGAAAAAGATGTTTACACCGCNTTGGGAGCAGTACACAGTCGATGGTCGGCGGTTCCGGGGCGATTTAAAGATTATATTAGCCAACCCAAGTCTAATGGTTACAGATCTATCCATACCACTGTATCAGGCAGAGATGGAAAAAGAGTAGAAGTTCAAATTAGAACCAAAGAAATGCATGATGTAGCCGAAACTGGTGTTGCTGCACACTGGTCCTACAGAAATGGTGAGAGATTTGAAAATCCATTTGCNGTTGATCCCTCGGGCTGGTTTAGAAGAATATCTGAAGAATTTATTTGGGTGGANAATTCTGACGATTTCATCGAGCAAATGAAACTGGAGATGTTTCAAGACAAAGTATTTTGCTTTACTCCGAAAGGTGAGGTAGTCAAATTACCAAGAGGCGCAACTCCGTTAGATTTTGCTTATGCTATCCATACTTCAATAGGAGATAATTGCGTAGGTTCTGAGGTGGATGGGATAAAGGTTCCCTTGTGGAGTAGGCTAAGGAACGGGCAGTCAGTAAAAATAGTAACTGCAAGTGGTCAAAAGCCTGGTGCAAGTTGGGAAGAAATGGTTGTAACGGGTCGTGCTAAAGCTGCAATAAGAAAGAGTATTAGAGAAGAAAGAAGAAGTGAAAATATTAAACTAGGAAAAGAGATTGCGAGAGTATCTTTGGAAAGGATAGGAAAAAAACTTACCGATAATGCTATTAAAATTGCTGCTGAAAAATTAGGATTGAAAGATGAGGATAGTGTTTTGGCAGCATTGGGATCAGTACAATTTACAGGTTTTGATTTGGTTAATAGCCTTTACCCAGAATTAATTAACACAAAAAGTGCACCTCTTTCATCTGAACAAGACTCAATTAATTTTATTGGACTATCGCCTGATAGTAATGGCAGTCCAGCGCCCTGTTGTCTCCCTATACCTGGCGACCCAATTGTAGGAATTGCTCAAAAAAAGAAAGGGGTAGTCGTACACGCTATTGATTGTGCATTATTGGCTTCCTTTGAAGCTAAACCTAACCTTTGGTTAGAAGTTCGTTGGCCTTTGGGTACAAATAAGCCCGTACACTCAACCAGTATAGAGGTTATTATGGTTAATAGCGTTGGTGTTTTAGGTAGAATCTGTACTTTGATCGGTGAACAGGGTGCAAATATTTCTGATTTAACATTTGTAATGAGGAAACCTGATTTTTATAAAACAGTATTCGAAATAACNGTAAGAGACTTGAAGCACTTGCACAATATAATTACATCTATTCAAGTAGATATGGATGTTTCTGAGGCATCTAGATATAGATCTAACAATATTAAGGTTAAGTAAATAAGATAACGAGATGACAATTGTTTAAAAGAAGAGAAAGAAGATCCATTTTTAGATTTTTTNNTGAGGTAATTTTTTCNTTAAAAGGGATTGGGCGAGCNATAGAGTACGTAGGGATAAGATTAAAGAGAATACCGGANACGCCCCATAAAATATCTTTNGGTATGAGTTGTGGAATATTCGCTTCATTTACACCTCTCTTTGGACTACATTTTCTTATTGCTGGATTACTGAGCTATGTACTTAGAGCGAATGTCTTGGCTTCATTGATTGGAACTTTTATTGGAAACCCAATAACTTTTCCAATAATAACAGTGTTTAATTTAAAGTTAGGAGAGTGGATTTTAGGTAGCAGTGAATATTCCAGTGTTGATGGCGGGAAGATTTTTGAAGGNTTTTTAGATTTTATCTTTTTGATATACAAAAATTTATTTACAGAGGGATCAGTTGGAGAAAATAGCGTTCCAAGAATAAATGAATTCCTAAATGGAGTCTTTATACCTTACTCATTAGGTGGAATAATTGGNGGTATTTTTGTTGCAATTATATCTTATTTCTTGCTAAGACCTCTNGTTGCAACCTACCAAAAANAGANAGATTCCCTNAGGGCAAAAAGAGNAAAGAAAAAANTGNCNAGGAAAAATTATGAAAGNAGATGAAATTNGACTAGGNGTAAATATTGATCATGTTGCGACGCTAAGAAATGCAAGAGGTACAAACTACCCTGATCCTCTNAGTGCAGCAAAAATAGTAAAGGAGGCCGGCGGAGATGGGATTACTGCACACTTAAGGGAAGATCGAAGGCATATAGTTGATCAAGACATAATAAAACTTAAAAAACAAAATATACTTCCCTTGAATCTGGAGATGGCAGTTACTGATGAGATGCAGAAGATTGCTTTGGATGTTTTACCGAATGCTGTTTGTTTGGTTCCTGAGAAAAGAGAAGAGCGAACAACTGAAGGCGGCTTAAATGTTTGTAATAGTATTTCTAAGTTAAGATCTTTCATAGAGCCTTTAAAACGAAAGAGCATCCGAGTATCTTTATTTATAGAACCAAGTGAAGAACAAATTGATGCTGCAAAAAATATTGGNGCTGATATCATAGAACTTCACACGGGGCAATATTGTGACCTATTCGAAAAAAAAAACGAACGCTATATTGCACTTATTAAAGTTTTAGAAAAAGCTGCAAGATATGCACATACATTAGGTTTAGAAGTTCACGCAGGTCATGGACTTACAGTAGATTCTGTTGGACATATCAGTAAAATCCCAGAAATAAAAGAACTTAATATAGGGCATGCAATTATTAGCGATAGTATTTTTCTAGGACTTAGAGGAGCTATTGATTTAATGAAACAAAAAATAAAAGAATCAAGACTTTAAAGGACTGGTAAGTGATTTTAGGTATCGGCACCGATCTGGTAAATATTAAAAGAATTAGAAAAGTGCTTAATCGCTTTGGAGACCGTTTTGAAAAGCGAGTTTTTTCTGAATTAGAAATTGAAAGATCAAGAAGAAAATTTGACCCGTCAAGTTCCTATGCAAAACGATGGGCAGCAAAAGAGGCATGTTCNAAGGCTCTNGGNNTAGGCTTGCGNATGGGTATTTCATGGAAAGAGATGCANGTTGTAAATCTTAAATCTGGGAAGCCAGAACTTATAATNGAGGGAAANGCAAAATATTTTCTTGAAAAAATGACGCCNANNGGNTTTAGCACAAANATNAATGTTAGCTTAACAGATGACTACCCTTGGGCNAAGGCNATAGTNATTATTGAGGGCATTGCNTAGTATNNATATGTGTTGAATTGCGCATAGTNATTAAATTAGATATAAGAAATTATGAAGAAAAAAAATANAATAAAACCCAAAGGCCCTATATCTGAACTTATTAGTACGTTAATAATTGCGCTAGTTCTGGCAGGTGTAATTAGAACAATATTTTTTCAACCATTTTGGATTCCAACTGGTTCAATGAAGCCAAATCTTCTTGTGGGCGATTTTTTATTTGTTAATAAGTTCTCGTATGGGTTTTCACGTTACTCTTGCCCATTTTCAATATGTCCGATCAAAGANAGGATTTTTTTTTCTGAGCCTAAGAGAGGGGATGTAGTCGTATTTAGACATCCGAAGAGTGGCAAAGACTATATAAAAAGAGTTATCGGCCTTCCAGGAGATAAAGTTAGATTGCTAAAAGGTGAATTATTTATCAATGAGTCAAAGTTAATAAGGGAGGAACTGCCTGACTTTATCGAAAAAAAGTTAGAGCAAGGTTCAATGAAAACAGTTCCACAATGTGCNAATGAGCCTGTGCCTTTTGGAAACGAAAATTGTATTAAATATCAAAGCGCAGAAAAACTTGAAAATGGTAAGAGCTATAAAATTCTAGACNTGGGACAAAACATTGGAGATGATACACCAGATTTTATAATTGGAGAAAATGAATATTTTTTTCTTGGAGACAATAGAGACAATTCTTTGGATAGCAGGTTTGATAGACAATTCGGAGGNGTAGGCTTGGTTCCTAAAGAATATCTCATTGGCAAGGCGTCACTGATACTATTCTCTTCTAGTGGCAGTTCTATATTTTATTTTTGGTCTTGGAGAAAAGATCGCTTTTTTAAGGTCATTAGGTGAAAAACACTGTTCAGCAAAGAGAAATTAGTAGGGTATTAGACTATCGTTTCAAAAATAATAGACTTTTAGAGGAAGCACTTACTCATGCCTCTGCAAGAAAATCAAGTAAAGTGAATAACGAAAGACTAGAGTTCCTAGGTGATAGGGTTCTNGGTTTGGTTGTTGCAGAGGAATTAATGAGAATAAANCCAAATTCAACTGAAGGGCAAATTGCAACGTATTATAACTCTCTTGTTAAGAAAGAGACCTGTGCTGCNATAGCAAAGGAAATTGGGCTAGAAAANTTATTGACTATAGGTAAGTCAGTAACACGAACTAATGATCGTAAAAAAGATAAGATTTTAGGAAATGCTATGGAAGCACTGATTGGTGCTATTTTTTTAGATGCAGGTTTTAAGATAGCCAAAGAGTTGATNCTGAAGGTTTGGAGGAGGCAGATAGATGTGGTTAGANATATAGAGGTACATGCAAAAACTGCATTNCAGGAATATTTACAGTCTAGGGGGGAAGANCCTCCCAAATATAAACAGATATCTAGAACTGGNCCAGATCATGACCCAGATTTTTTTGTTGAAGTTTTTTTAGAGTCAGGGTTNAAGGCCGTAGGTAATGGTTCAACCAAAAGAATGGCGGAAACGAAAGCAGCCGAACAAGTTTTAGAAAAAATTAAAAATATTAATGAATGATCTNCAAAGAAAGCTATTNAAAGCATTGATTGTTGGGAAGCCCAATGTTGGTAAAAGCACTTTGCTAAACTTTCTTGTTGGGGANAAAGTTTCTATTGTCTCCCGGAAAGCACAGACCACCCAAAAGAACACCACTGGAGTTATCACAAAAGATAGTAGTCAACTAGTTTTTTTTGATACCCCTGGCCTAAATAAAATGGGAAAAAATATTAGAATTTCCGAAACTTTCAAGACGGTTGCCGAAAATGTAGATTTACTCATTTACATGATTGATAATCGAAAAAAAAGCCAATCTATAGATGATCAATTTAGTAGCTGGCTGACTAAGAATGAGAGTAGTTTTAGAAAAAAAATCCTACTCGTAAACAAGATAGACCGTATTGAAAAAATAAAGCTTTTTGATATCACAAAGAAAATAAATGCNGAGTTTAATTTTGATGAAACATTTTTTATTTCTCTAACTAATAAATCGGGNACTGAAAGTTTTGTTAACTGGGTAAATAGCCAGGCATATTCTAATGAATGGGTATTTCAAGAGAGCTACAAAAGTAATCTAGGAAAAAAAAAGTTTCTATCAGAACTAACAAGAGAGAAAGTCTTTGAATATGTACATAAAGAAATACCCTATAATTTGGAAGTNAAGACTGACTATATTGAACTGGGTGGAAATAATTCAAAAAAAGTTTATCAAACAGTTTGGCTTAATAAAAAAAGCTATAAGCCTATAATCTTAGGGAAAGAAGGCAAGTCTATTAAGATGATATCTATACAAGCAAGACAGGATATGGAGAAATTTTTAAAGAGTAAAGTCCATCTTTTTATAAAACTGAAAATAAAGAAATCGGGGTGATGTTTGCATGCGTTTAAAGACTAAGATTATAGTGGACNCTCTTCGTTTGGTTCTGGAGCAACAGGGAATTCAGGTATATATTGAGCGGAAAGGTAATGCAGATGCTGGTGCTATTTTTATAAAACATGACAACGGTCAAGGCCTACATGATGTTTATCACAGCGTTAATGATTNTAATTTTAGAAAAAAGATAAAATTTCTAAATACATTCACAGAAGAAAAGCTTGACGACTTTTTTAAAAAACAAATTGATATAGACGCCGATTTATGGCTCGTTGAAGTTGTATCAAAGGGTTNTGATCTTGATACACTTCTCCTAAAGCAAGGCCTTTAAAAGTTGCGTTGGCAAGAGGAAGGACTGCTATTAGACGTAAGAAGGTATGGTGAAACTTCAGCTTTAATCGATGTATTCACAATGTCTTTGGGTCGAAGAATGGGNTTGCTAAAAGGTGCATTCANCAAGAAAAATAAATCTGTAATACAGCCNGGGAACCAACTGTTTTTAACNTGGAATTCAAAAGTTGAAGAAGGCCTCGGNACNTTTAACGTNGAGTTGATTAAATCTAGGTATCATATAATTAGTCAAAAGAATATCGGTTTGGAGCTTTTCAACTTGATNTGTTTCCTTTGCTCAACATTTTTACCTGAAAGANTTAGTTTTGATGANCTTTATCATCAAACAATTCTTTATATCGAGAGAGAGTGTAACGCAAAGGAAAAACTAGGAAAATATATACAGTGGGAGTTACAATTATTNAAAAGTTTNGGCTTTGGACTTGATTTAGGTAAATGTGTGGTNAGTGGTNCAAAAGATGACTTAAAGTTTGTNTCTCCAAGGAGCGGTTGTGCTGTTTCAGGNAAATCGGGTATNGGCTGGGAGAAAAAATTGTTAATNCTCCCAGGGTTTTTAAATCNTANTAGTTCAATGAAAATNTTTACTAAAACAGATTTAGAAAATGGCTTTAAGCTAACAGAGTATTTTATAAAAAAGAACCTCCAACCAATAAAGAAGGTTGAGTTGGATCNATTCTTCANATCGAGAACTAGAGTATTGTCTCTAGATTTATTTTAACTTAATANCCGTTTTGCGATTACTTGGGCTTGAATTTCTGCTGCTCCCTCAAAAATGTTGAGAATTCTTGCGTCACACATTACGCGGCTAATTGGATANTCGAGAGCAAAGCCATTTCCTCCATGGATTTGCAATGAATTATCAGCGGCCGTCCAAGCTATCCTNGCTGCTAAAAGTTTAGCCATTCCNGCTTCTAGATCACATCTTTTCCCATTATCTTTAGCTCTTGCTGAAAAATAAGTAAGTTGCTTTGCAACCATTATTTCGACAGCCATATTTACTAACTTATCTCTAACGCGTGGAAAGTGAATGATCTTTTTTCCAAATTGAGTTCTTTCGTCAGCATACTTAAGGCCCAAGTCAAAAGCATTTTTGGCTACACCTATTGCTCTAGCTGCTGTTTGAATACGAGCACTTTCAAATGTTTCCATAAGTTGTGTAAATCCTTTACCCTCCTCTTCACCTAGTAAATTATTTTTATTTACCCTAAAATCATCAAAACTGACCTCATACTCCTTCATGCCTCTGTAACCTAANACTTCTATCTCTCCACCTTTTATACCATTGTCGGGGAATGCTTCGTTANCCATCCCCGGAGTTTTNGGTGCCAGAAACATCGATAAGCCTTTATAACCACTTTTATTTTTATCTGANCGCGCTAACAAAGTCATTAGGTTAGCCCTAGATGCGTGGGTTATCCANGTCTTNTTTCCTGTNATACTATATTCTTCCCCATGNAGTGTTGCACGNGTTTGCANGTTTCCAAGNTCTGATCCCGTATTTGGTTCCGTGAAAACAGCTGTNGGCATAATTTCACCNGNAGATATCTTTGGTAACCANTACTCNTTTTGNTCACTNGTACCTCCNCAGAGNATCAATTCTGATGCNATATCGGTTCTAGTAGCGAGACTTCCAACACCAATGTACCCCCGTGAAAGTTCCTCAGAAACTACACACATTGAGATTTTATCCAGCCCAGTNCCTCCATACTCNTCTGGAATGGTCAATCCAAATACGCCTAAGTTAGCNAGCTCTTCAATCAGTTTTAGTGGAATTAGTTCATCCTTTAAATGCCATTCATGCGCAAATGGTTCGATTTTGTCTTTAGAAAACTTATGAAACTCCTGCCTGATCATAGTCTGGTCTTCATTTAATCCGTCATTACCTATAAATGGTGTGCTTCTATTNTGTAAAATAAGCTCAATAAATTCTGATCTTAATTGATGCACGTCTACATCATCTTTAAAAAANAANACCTCTTTTATACTTAATTTTTGGAGCGCAACTTTTTTGCTGTCTATATCAACTGGCCTAACTATCTCATTTTGAGACATCATTATACCGCCAAAGATTTGGTTTAAGTATTCGTTAAAGCTCAAAATTAGTATTATACGTTCCGTTTGGCTAAAGTTACCTCCTTTTAACAGTTGCTCAGCCCAAATGGACATTTGCTTAAGGGCCTCGANNTATGTTGCNATCCATGCCAGNCCATGCACTTTACTTTGGTNCTTGTCTTGAACTTCTGGGTTATTANAAGTGTCTTTAACTATAACTCTTAAATCAGCAAGGTACTCATCTAATTGACCAGCAACTTTTAGTGATTTATTAACTAGCTCTCCATCATCTAGTAGAAAGGTACTCTTGATCTCATTTTGAACTGGTGTCGATATATTCACTGTAATTTCTCCAAATTTATCACTAGTAATATGATATTGTAGACCATAATTTCAACTTAAATTTATATAAAAATTTGGCCATTATCGTCATTATTTTCAATTTTCGTTTTTTCTAGACATAAGAAATTTCCTTTAACAATTCTTAATGCTGTAATAAAGAGAACCATTGAGTCTAAAATGTCATCGATCTTTATTTTAGAATTTTTTTCTATATCAATTCTTATTGATAAAGGATCTAACCCCGCTTTTTTCAAGAGATCTAGTCTTTCGAAAATACCTAACACCGTTTTTTTTTTGGCAATTAAAGTTTCATTTTTTAGCATTTTGAAGCTACACTCGGGATGTCCCTCATATAACTTATTATAAATCTTAGAAACCGCTCTTACCTCATTAATCTTATTTTTTAGATGCCAAGATTGCTTTGATAAACCCTTTCCAGTTATTTCCTTGCTTAGCTTATTTGCTTCCTGATAGGTACTGCATTGAAGAACTCTTTTCAATGGTGGAATGAATACCGACGATTGAAAATTTCGACCCAGATATTTTTTTGCTAAAACATCACACTGTCTAAGGTAGTTTTTTTTATTCAACTCGATTGGCATATCTATCACAACTACGCTATTTGGGTAGCCTGATAGAAGTCTATCAAGATTCTCACTAAATTTAATGGTAGTTAAACACTTGTTTCTCGCGCTTCCTATTGATGCAATCCAGCCAGTCGAAGTACCATCAATGCCAATGACACAGGTAGCATCAGTCATTTTTTAAGCGACTGTAAACACCATCCACATTTTTATTGATTGAGGAAAATTGCTGAAAATTATTTACAAACATTGATCTCAATTCAGCTGCCGACTTATCATATTCATTCTCGCTCGTCCAATTTGCCCTAGGGTTGAGTAAGTTACAGGGTACACCATCTACTTCGACAGGAACAGAAAAATTGAAAAACTGGTCTGCTCTTGTCTGAAATTCAGCTTTATTACTTAAAATGAACTTCAAAATCTTTCTGGTTAATTCTATTGAAATTCTTTTTCCTTTCCCATAGCTACCACCACTCCATCCTGTATTGAGCAGCCAACATACGGGATTTGTATTATTAATTTTATCCCACAAAAGTTGTCCGTAAACTTCCGGTTTTTGAGGCATAAATGGTGCGCCAAAACAAGTCGAGAAAGTGGGAACAGGTTCAATTATTCCTTCCTCAGTTCCTGCAACCTTCGATGTGAAACCAGAAAGAAAATAAAAAACCGCTTCGGCTGCAGTAAGTCTAGCTACAGGTGGCAACACACCGAAAGCATCACAGGTTAACAGAATAATATTCTTTGGAACCCCACCGGATCCAGATTTTGAAGAGTTTTTTATATAAGAAATCGGATAGGCGCACCGCATATTTTCTGTAATAGAAGAGTCTGTGAATTTCAGTTTTCTATTGCTTGGTTCAAAATTCATGTTTTCTATAACGGTGGCAAATTTTTCAGTGGTAGAGAAAATTTGTGGTTCATCCTCATAACTTAAATTAATCGTTTTTGCGTAACAGCCACCTTCAATATTGAATACGCCTAAGTCACTCCAACCATGCTCATCGTCGCCGATCAAAACTCTGTCTGGGTCTGCGGAAAGGGTTGTCTTACCTGTTCCTGACAAACCAAAGAAAAGAGCAACGTCGTCTTTATTTGAAATAGCGTGGTTTGCGGAGCAATGCATTGGCATAGTAAATCTTTCTGGAAGTAAAAAGTTCAGAAGAGTAAAAACTGACTTTTTGTTTTCCCCTGCATACCCTGTACCACAAATTAAAATGAGCTTTTTTTCAAAACTTATAGCGATAGTAGTCTTAGATAAACACCCATGGCGATCAGGATTAGAAAAAAATGAAGGAGAATTCAAAATTCTGAAGTCGGGCTGAAAATTATTTAAGGACTCCGTTGATGGAACTTTCAGCAAATGTCTTATAAATAAACTGTGCCAAGCTAATTCGGTTGTAACTTCAATATTTAGAAACTCATTTGTGTTCATTGAAGCTTGTAAAGCTTGGGAGTAACACTTTCTTCCTTTTTGATGTTTTAGCATATCCTTATGAAGTGTTTCAAAATGNCTAGATGACATCGATCGGTTATTTTCCCACCAGATCTTATCTGCTGTGCTTTCTTCTCTAACTATATGCTTGTCCTTAGGCGATCTTCCGGTCTTTTCCCCGGTAAATACAATTAAGGAACCACCTTTCCCTAACTTTCCTTCGCCATTTCTAATAGCCTCTTCAACCAGTTCAATCTCATTCAAATTTTCACATATTGTACTAATTTTATAAAACTCCCACTCTTTTCAACAGTATGATCAATAATCNCTTCGCGTTTGACTGTTACAAAATGTTACACTAATTTGATTAATCACAAATAAAGTAAAAAAACAATGAAAATTACATTGTCGTTGGATAACTTGGTTTATTTTCTTTTTAGTTTATCTTTAAGTTATGANATAGAGGGTAACTATTGGTCGACAAGAATGAATTAATCCTAGTCATAGGACAGTCAGGCGCAGGAAGAACCACTGTTATTCANATACTAGACGANCAAGGGTTTGATACGCTGGATAATGTGCCTGTTCATTTGATACCTAGGGTAGTTCCTAGAGAATTAGTAGATAAGCCNTTAGCTTTGGGCCTCGATATTAGATCAAAGAGTTTTTCTCTCCAGAACTTAATGAAAGAGATTANTAACTGGAANNCATTATCAAANTCTNGNGTGNTAATNTTATTTTTAGAGTGNAGTTTAGANNTTTTNATAAAAAGATTTAGTTTNNCTAGGAGACCGCATCCCGTTCCTGGTGAGAACAATCTTGAACTTTCAATAAAAAGAGAGCTTAAACTAATTGCGCCTTTGAGAGAAAAAGCTGACTTTGTTTTAGATACAAGTAATACCAGCCCCAATGAACTAAGATTGAAGTTGGGGTCTATTTTTCCACTGGCAAAAAACAGAAGCATAAATATCATGTTACAATCTTTTTCTTTTAGAAACGGATCTCCTTCAGGTGTAGACATGATTTTTGACTGTAGGTTTCTAAAGAACCCAAATTGGGAAGATGGTTTGAAAGATTTAAACGGAACTGATTTTGAGGTTAAAGATTATCTTCGTAAAGACGAAAGCTGGGAGTCATTCAATAAATCTTTAATTCAGATGCTGTTGACAATAATACCCGCGTTTGAAAAAGAGGGTAAATCCTACCTATCGATAGGACTCGGTTGTACTGGAGGTCAGCATAGATCCGTTTTTGTTGCTGAGCAGCTATATAAGCACCTATTAGACAAAAGTTATGATGTAAAGATTTTCCACACAATCTTGCAAAAGTGATTTATCACTGTTTGAAAACTATATTTTCCTGATTAGAGTTTCTTTTCCATTTCTGGTACGGCTTTAAACAGATCATCAACTAGTCCGAAATCAGCAACTTGAAAAATCGGAGCCTCCTCATCCTTGTTGATTGCTACAATTACTTTACTGTCTTTCATTCCTGCCAAGTGCTGTATCGCACCAGATATTCCAACTGCTACATATAGGTCAGGTGCAACAACCTTACCAGTTTGTCCNACTTGCCAATCATTGGGAGCAAACCCTGAGTCAACAGCTGCCCTACTAGCTCCCACTGCTGCCCCTAATTTGTCAGCAAGACCTTCAATTATTTCAAAATTTTCTTTGCTTCCAACACCTCTTCCTCCAGAAACCACAACTTTTGCTGAAGTTAATTCAGGCCTATCACTTGTCTGAATTTTATTTTCTATAAAAGTAGTNAGCGTGTTTTTACTTTCACAGTCTATTTTCTTGATGTTCGCACTTCCTGTCAAAGGTACAGCACTNTAGTTNCTAGTTCTAACAGATATTAATTTTATTTTATCAATGGACTGAACTGTCTGTATTGCATTACCAGCATAAATTGGACGCTCAAAAGTATCCTCTGTTATAACTTTAGATATATCTGATATGACCATTAAATCCAACATGCCACCGATCCTCGGCAAAACATTCTTTCCAAAGGAACTGGATGGCGCAAATACGTGAGAATATGAGCTTATAATATCAATCAAAGTTTCGCTATAGCTCTCAGCAAGGCTTTGAGCAAAAAGANCATCTTCTATTATCAGGACATTTTCTACGTTTTCCATTTTAGCTACTTTTGATGATGCATCGGCACACTTATTAGAGGCACATAAAACATCCACTTTACCCAAAGTNGCTGCCGCTGATACAGTTTTACTAGTTTGATCCTCGGCAAGCTCACCGTCATTAATTTCTGCCAAAACCAATATTTTCATAAATCTATCCTCCGACGTTCTCTTGAATTTTTTCAACCAGTTGATCTATGTTTTCTAAGATCAATCCTGCTTCTCTACTGTCTGGCTCTTTTGTTTTAATAACTTTAAGTCTTTGTGTNATTTCAACCCCTAGATCAGCTGGGCTGATTTCTTCCAGCGGTTTTCTCTTTGCCTTCATAATATTTGGNAGACTAGCGTATCTAGGTTCATTTAANCTGAGNTCAACTGATATGACTGCTGGCATTTTTGCTTCTATAGTCTGAAGCCCACCATCAACTTCCCTNGTTACCCTGACCACATCTTTCTTAACTTCAATTTCCGAAGCAAAAGTTGCTTGAGACCATTTAAGTTTTGCAGACAACATTTGGGCTGTAGCGTTAAAATCGTTATCTATTGCCTGCTTGCCACATAAAATTAACGATGGTGATTCTTTAAGAGTAATAGCNGCGAGTATATTTGCTACTGTGAGCGGTTCAATATCGTTGTGGACATCATCTGAGGCGACAACCAAAATGGCTCGGTCGGCGCCCATAGCTAATGCAGTCCTCAACGTCTCTTGATTTTGCTGAACGCCAATTGATACAGCNATTATTTCCTCCGCATTGCCTTTCTCTTTTATTCTGATAGCTTCTTCTAGCGCTATCTCGTCGAACGGGTTCATTGACATTTTCACGTTCGACAAGTCAATGCCGCTTCCGTCTGCCTTCACTCGAGCCTTTACATTGTAGTCGAGTACTCTTTTTACAGGGACTAAAATTTTCATCTATTCTATATCTCTTTGGTTAATCTTAAATTGAAAATATGCACTAGATAAACTTTTCATACAAGACGTTTTATTTGTTTTTACCTGGAGCCCAAAGCACCTCAGATGAATTCTCCTGGTTTTCAACTCTTGAGGCAACAAAGAGCCAATCTGATAGNCTGTTTAANTATACAAGTGTGTTGTCATTAATCTNTTCNTNTGATCTTAAACTAACCACACTCCTTTCTGCACGGCGACAAATGGTCCTAGCCATGTGTAAAAAGGTAGCAGACCTACATCCTCCAGGTAGAACAAAGCTATTTAAGGGCTCTAGAATACTGTTCATTTCATCAATCTCCAGTTCAAGTGTCTCTATNTGGTTTGTAGATAGTCTTAATCTATCTTTATTCTTCTCTGAAATAGGTACACATAGATCGGCGCCGATATCAAATAAGTCATTTTGGATGTTTTTAAGCTTTCTTTTTAATTCTGTATTAGCATAGAGTGTTATAATCCCGATACTAGCGTTAAGTTCATCAACATTTCCATAAGCGCTAACCCTAAGACTATCTTTAAGTACTCTTTCCCCATCGCCAAGTGCCGTGTCCCCACCATCACCTGTCTTTGTGTAAATTTTATTTAGTTTTATCAACTACCCACCTCTTGAAAAATAAACAAAAAAAATTATCAATAATATNGCGATTGCTTGTAGGAGTATTCTCAAGCGCATAATTTTATTTGCATATTTTTTATTGAAATCACCGCCAAATGCAAATCCACCTAGGCCTATCATTAAAACTATAACCACCAGTAGACAAGCTGCTATTACGAATATATGAGCGTTTTCTATTATCATTAGGTATTCTTATAATGCTCTTGCAGAATAATAAAGACATAGTTTAATTTTTGTAAATTTCTATTATTGAGTTTAGTCATTATTACAAGTAATTTATCGAAACTCATAAACTTGATCATGTCGGATAAATGAATACTGAACAAATGGACCAAAAACAAGATATTACAACAGCATTGGAGACAAGATATCTTCTATATGCGGTATCTACAATTATGGACAGAGCTCTTCCTGATGCGAGAGATGGCCTTAAACCAGTTCATAGAAGAATACTTTACGCTATGAACCAGCTTAGGCTATATCCTCAATCAAATTTTAGAAAGTGCTCTAAAATTGTAGGTGAGGTTATGGGTAATTACCACCCCCATGGGGATAAGGCTATCTATGATGCACTGGCTAGGTTTGCTCAAGATTTTAGCGTTAGATATCCCCTTATTGAGGGGCAAGGAAATTTTGGAAATATTGATGGAGATAATCCAGCTGCTCAAAGGTATACAGAGGCTAGGCTGTCAAAATACTCTATTGATCTTCTTGAAGGTCTTGATGAAGATTCTGTAGACTTTAAAGAAACATACGATAGTTCAAGTCATGAACCGAGTATTCTTCCAGCAAGCTTCCCTCATCTTCTAGCAAACGGAGCCTCTGGAATAGCAGTAGGAATGGCAACTAGCATTCCACCACACAATTTAATTGAATTGCTACAAGCTTGTATATTATTGGTTGATAAACCTAATTCTACCATCCAACAATTAACAGAAATTATAATAGGNCCTGATTTCCCGACTGGNGGTACCATTCTAGATAGCAAGGAAGAAGTTATTAAAGTATATACCGATGGTAANGGAAGCTTTAGATTGCGTTGTAAACATCACTTTGAGGATTTAAAGCGCGGTAACTGGCAACTAGTAATAGATGAGATACCCTACCAAGTCCAAAAAGGAAAACTCATAGAAAAAATTGCTGATTTGATTTCTGTGAAAAAACTATCTTTTGTCCAAAACGTGAGAGATGAAAGTGCAGAAGAGGTAAGAATTGTTATAGAGCCAAGATCTCGAAACGTGGAAAAAGAAACTCTTCTGACTTCCCTTTATCAGTTTACGGATTTGGAAACAAAAATTTCAGTAAATCTTAATGTTTTAATTGACGGTATTTCACCAAAGGTTAGTAACCTGAGAGAATTACTTAAGATTTTTCTAGATCATCGTAGAGAAATATTGATCAGAAAATCTATTCATAGGTTAAAAAATATTGATAAGCGATTAGAGGTTATAGAGGGTCTGCTACAGGCCTATGTTAATCTTGATAAAATTATTAGCATTATAAGAGAGGAAGACGACCCAAAAAAAGCAATCATTGAAGAATTTGGTCTCAGCGAATTACAGGTTGAAGCAATTTTGAATTTAAGATTACGAGCCTTGAGAAGGTTAGATGAAGAATTGCTCTCAAAAGAACAGCAGGAATTGATGGAAGAACGGCAGGCTCTAGAAGACTTGCTAGAGGATAAAAGGGTTCAATGGAAAACTATTAAAAACGAATTATTCGCACTAAAGAAAAAATTTGTGGATTATGAACTAAGTGAACGACAGACATTAGTAGAACCAGAGGATGAGGAATACCGATCATCTTTTGAAGATGGTACAATCGACGACTTGCCGGTGACAGTTGTATTATCCGAAAACGGGTGGATCAGGTCTTACAAAGGACATAGCCTTGACACTAATTCGTTTAAACTGAGAGATGGTGACAGGATTAAATTCGTTGCCGAGTTATCAAGAAGCCAGCAATTGTTGATAATAACCTCAGAAGGAAAGTCATTCAGCTTATCTATTGATATGCTAAAGAAAGAAAAAGGCTTTGGAGAACCTCTGAATTTAATGATCGGAACAGGAAATGTTACCTCAATAGTTAGCATTCTTCCTTTTCATAGTGAACATAAAGGTTTGATATTTTCTAAAAATGGTCTCGGTTTCGCAGTTTCTTTTTCTTCTCTACAATCCTCAACGAAAACTGGAAGGCAAATATTTGACTTAAATGTGGGCGATGAAGTCATTGGTTTTCAAGAAATTACAGGTGATAAAGTTATTGCTTTAAGCACCTCTTTCAAGATGCTGATTTTTTCAGTTAAGGAGTTGCCTTTATTAAAAAAAGGTAAAGGCGTTCGTTTGCAACGTTACAAAGAAGAGGCTCTTTTGGACGTGATGCTTTTTTCACAAAACGAAAAAAATGACTCAATCATAAAAAAAATATTTCCAACAATTGAAGATATTAGTTACTGGGAGGGTAAAAGAGGTCAGGTAGGAAAGATCATGCCCAAGAAACTATTGAGGAAAAAAATTTCTAAATTTGAAGATCTTCGATAATTTTATTAAGTAAGCCATTAACCAGTTTCTGCTCTTGTCCGCTTGGATAAAATGTTCCCGTTATTGAGATATACTCGGACAAAATAACTTTTTTTGGAGTTTTTTTATTAAGGGTCTCGGCGCTTGCGGCTCTAAGTATCGCTCTTAATGTTGTATCAATTGTTTTTATATTCCACAGATTGTTAAAAGCCATATTGATTTTTGTATCTATCTTTATTTGGTTTTTTGTAGCTTGTTCTATGATTTTTTGAGATAGTAGATAATTAGGTTTGAAGATTTCTGAGCCTTGTATTTGTTCCATATAAAACGTTTCTTTTAGCTCATTCTTTATTATCCTGTAACTCTTCCCATTGGCTTCCATTTGAAATAGCGCCTGTATAGCAAATAGCCGTGAAATCGTATTTTTTTTATAATCGTAAGATTTAGAGGAGGTCACGATTTTAATTGCTTCTTTCCTTTATTTTTAAAAGGCCTAACAAAGCTCTGCAAGCCTCTCCACCTTTGTCAAAAATTTTAGGATTTGCTCTCTTTTGAGCCTGAATTCTATTTTCTACCGTTAAAATGGCGTTTCCTATGCAGATTTTTTCAAGACCAAGTTGGATGAGTCCCCTAGAGCTTTCTGTGCTTACTATTTCATAATGAGTAGTCTCACCTCTGATAACACATCCTATCGCAATAAAGCC